>JAILBN010000076.1 GCA_024680915.1 Treponemataceae bacterium
GGAGCTTAATGGAATTCCCTTTGAGGAGGTTGTAAAGGCTATCAAGGGCTATATAAGCTACGACACAGAAGCATATGCTCTTAAGAAAGTCAGCGATTCCTTGAATATCCGTCAGCTGCTGGATTATTCAGGTATAGGGGCCGAGGATGGAATTTTAGCTTTGAAATTCGATGATGGTTCCCAAGCATCCTTTGAGCCTCTTTCGTATTCTGAGATTGAGAGTCTTGAATTTGTATCATTTATTACCAATGTAGCAAGAACTATGTATGTGAATTCACTGTATGAATGTTATGATCTGACTCCTGACTGTCTTTTTATGCAGTACAATGCCTGTCAGGATGCTGAAGGCTACAGTGTCAGAGAGTTTACGGATTTTGTCATTGATGCTCTTGATAACAAAGGTTTTAACAAGCTTATTATAGATTTGCGCTTTAATGGAGGGGGGGCTTCCCGCCTTTTGAATCTCTTTATAGGGCAGCTGAAGGAAAGAATAAAGAAAGGAAAATGTAAAGCATATGTTCTGATAGGAACTAATACTTTTTCTTCTGCCGTTCTCAATGCTTGGGATTTGAAAAAAAACGGCTGCCTGCTTGTGGGCAAGCCTACAGGTGGAGCGATAAACCATTATGGCGAGTTGGGAATGGCTTCTTTGCCAGAGAGCGGAATAAATGTTACCTATTCGACAAAGCATTTTGTACTTGATTCCTCAGCACCGGCCGGGTCTATCCAACCCGATGTTTTTATTGATATTTCTGTTGATGATTATAAGAATTGTATTGATGCTCAGACAGCTGCATGCTTAAAAATGTTTGAAAATGAAGGTTAAGAATGAATGATATTCCAGTCTGGAAGCTTTTCTTGCAGACTTATACTACAGAAATAATTGTTTTTTCGTTGATATTTTTAGGTCTTGTGGTTTTTCAGTTCTTGATAATTGTGAAACATAGGAATGCCAGTTTTTTGACCTTTAAGAATCTTTTTGAGATGAAAGATGGACTAACAGGGCTTTCTAATTCAATCGAGTTCCGGCGACTGGTCAGGAATCATCTCGTGACAGTCTCTGATTTATCAAAGGATGCCCTTCTTCTTATGGATGTGGACGATATGAAATTATTCAACGATGAAAACGGTACGGAAGAGGGAGACAGAAAACTAAAAGAGCTTTCTGATTACATAAAAAACAAGTTCAGAAGTTCAGATATAATCTGCCGATATGAAAGCGACACCTTTGCTGTGTATCTTAAAAATGTTCTTTCTGAAAAAATGCTATATAAAAAATGTTCGGAATTCATTGAGAAGAATTATTATCTACCTGTCAGCATAGGGGCTACAATGATCAATAACCGGGAAATATTTTCAGCGGCATTTCAACGAGTTGCAGAGGCCCTGGCAATATCAAAAAAAGAAGGGAAGGGCCGTTTTACGGTACTGTAAGGGTACGTAGGAGAGGGGATTTATGAAAGAATACGATGATGCATTGAAGTTCTGGGATAATTATTTTAATCCAGAAGAAATAGACTGGGAAAGCTATTTGCCGGAAAATCTCCTTTTCAAGGATGATCGTATTATGGCAGAGATAAAGAAAACAGCTCTTCAAAAGAGAATCTTGGACTACGGCTGCGGTCACGGAATACTTTCCTTTATGCTGCTCAATAATGGTGCAATCTCTGTAACCGCACTGGAGCCTTCTGAAAAAGCAATGGAATGTGTTCGTAAAGCTGCGGGTTTACGTGATGATGCTGATAAGCTGACTCTTTTGAATGGCTTTCAGGACAAGCTGGACAAGTATGAGGACGGCGCTTTCGATGGCTTTGTAAGCTGTAACGTTCTTGATGTGGTGCCCTTGACCGTTTGCATCGACATACTGGAGCACGTAAGCCGCGTACTCCGCCCGGGCACAAAAGGCTTTATAATGATTAACTCTGCCCCTTCAGAAGAATTCCTTGAAAAGCGGAATGCAGTCCTTGCGAAAGACGAAAAGGGCAAGGACATTGCCGATCATTATGTAATCGGTGGCGTTCTGAGACTGGTAAATAAAACGGACGGATTCTGGCTGGAGCTTTTCCGCAAATATTTCAAGGCGGAGTACGTCGGCGAAGTGGACGCATCATTCAAAGGTGATGAGGGAAGTTATCCTGAAAGACTTTATGTGATAGAAAAATAGGCTTTATGTTGAAAATCTAGCAATAGAAAGCCATTTCTTCGTCGGTATAGCCGTGGTTTTCCCATATATAATCTGGCAAAATACAAGTTGCATCCTTAAAACCATTCATTATGGGGTTTTAGGGCGGAGCCCTAGGTGTGGGGGTAGCGGACAAGACCGATAGCACGCTTGCGTGCTTAAGGACTTGGGAGCGAGGGGGCGACTGCCCCCTTTAATTAAAGCATGCTTGTACCTAGGAGCATAGCTCCTCGGGTGACTCGCTGCTATTTATGCTCCAGCTTCAATGTCTTTGTAGGCTGGTCACAAACATCACTTGGTCCGTAATACTGGATTGCTCCTGGATAGAGGTAATCCGTGTTGATAGCCCACTGCTCGCGGTGAGAAGCGTATTCCTTGAAGGGTGCTCCGTCCAGCTCTACAAGAGCCTTGCGGATAACCGGCTTCTTTGAACCGTGGCGCTGCTCCATGTTCATCATCATTGTAAGAGGAACTCCTCCTGCAATCCATTTGTCAGCGGGTGCTGTAAGGTTGCGTACTGAGGAGAGGTAACCTGTTACACCAGAAGCTATAAGCACGAAGGCATTGTAACCCAGTGAGTAGCAGTAGTCTGCGTCGAAGTTCGACGGGAAGGCGCAGCGTCCCTCATAGCCGAAGAAGTGGCAGTATGAGCTGAACTTGCCCTTGTATGTGCCTTCTTTTTTCATCTCAGCAAGGCGTTTCTCAACTGTGAGGGCAAGAAGCTTCTCTGTGTCAATGCGGCTTACCTGTACGTTTCCGTGTGGGTCGCGGTCAGCAAGGAACTGAGATGCGATTGCTTCAGGCAGTGTATCGAAGGTTGCGAAGCTGTCTGCAGTGAGGTTGGCTTTGAGCCAGGCTTTCTTTGCTGCGAAATCTGTAAGAGCGTTGAACTCGTCTGCCTTAAGGGCCATCTTGTCGTTAAGCTCTGCGATAAGAACCTTCATTTCTGGAATGAACTCGACCAGTCCCTCTGGAATAAGGATTACACCGAAGTTTCCGGCTGTCTCGGCACGCTTTGCTACTACCTTGCAGATGTCATCCGTAATCTGGCGCAGGGTCATTTTCTTTGCTTCGACTTCCTCTGAGATAAGACAGATGTTAGCCTGGGTCTGGAGCTCGCATTCAAGGGCTATATGGCTTGCTGAGCGGCCCATAAGCTTGATGAAGTGCCAGTATTTCTTTGCGGAGTTTGCATCGCGCTCGATGTTTCCGATAAGCTCTGAATAGGTTTTGCAGGCTGTGTCGAAACCGAAGGAGGTTTCGATCATCTCATTCTTAAGGTCACCGTCGATAGTCTTAGGACAGCCGATAACTCTTGTGGCAACTCCGTTAGCTCTGAAGTATTCAGCGAGAAGAGCTGCGTTTGTGTTTGAGTCATCACCACCGATGATTACGATTGCATCAAGTCCCAGCTTTTTTGCTGTGTTTGCGGAAGCTGTGTACTGCTCCGGGGTCTCGATCTTTGTGCGGCCGGAACCGATGATGTCGAAGCCGCCTGTGTTGCGGTATGCGTCGATGAATTTATCATCGAACTCTACATAGTCACACTCGATAAGTCCTGATGGACCACCCTTGAAACCGTAGAGGGTTGAGTTTTTATTTGCTTTCTTGATACCGTCATAAAGTCCGGAGATGACGTTGTGTCCGCCTGGGGCCTGACCACCAGAAAGGATAACACCTACTTTGATTTCCTTGGAAACTTCTGGATTGTTGCCTTTGACAACGAGGGCTTCCGGCTTTCCGTATGTGTTCTTGAAAAGCTCTTTCAGCTCTGCCTGATCAGCAACAGATTCTGTTGCTTTTCCGAATTCTACGACGATTTTGTCGAGATCATTTTTCAGAACAGCGGGAAGCTTAGGCTGATAGCCATAGCGTGCTGCCTGTAATGCAGAAATGTTTGGCATGGGTTTTACTCCTATAAAAACTCGGCATTTCTTTGGTTTGTGAACTGATAAGGCCGAGTATTGATTACGCGATACAGACAGTTTAATGAAATAGAGAGGTTACGACAAGGGTAAAAAGGAATTATGCTTTATTCTCAGTGCATCCGCCAACATCCCTACAAGCTCAGGGAGTCTGTGTGCATAGAATGGCACACAAACGTCAGGGCCTTGTCGGCTATGCACTGAGAATGAAAATTTTTATTTTTTAAGCCAGTCAGGCAGCAGTGTGGAGGTTTTGTCCAGCATTGTTGAGAACAAGGCACGGCAGTCTGCTTCTGAAATGCATTTCATTGCAGGGTCGTTCCTGAAGGCGCGGAAAATCTGCTCTTTGTCATGGTTCATCCAGCCTTCGATTATTGTCTCGTGGTTGTAGACATGGCGCATCACAAGGGACTCAACTGGATAAGGAAGCTTTCCTGCCTGTACAGGTGTAAGCTCGCCATCTCTGAACACTGCGTTTGTCTCCACTACTGCATCTGTCGGCACTCCCAGCATCTGGCCTTTGTTAGGCAGGTTTACGTTTGTCACCAAGGTCTCAAGGCCAAGAAGGGCTTTTATCTGTCTTACACCTTCTTCTCCAGAGGGCTTTATTTCAATCTTCTCTTTTCCGGATTCCAGGTCCAAGCTTCTCTTGTAAAGATGCTCTGCATTCTCTTTTCTCCAGCTTACAGGGGTAAGGGAGAAGCCCCATTTTGCTACCATCTCAGGGTTCTGCAGGTACCAGTGGGGAACGAATTCTGCCAGGTGCCTGTCACCGGCTGCGGCTATGAGACCGAAACGGCGGAAAAGGTCGAACTTAAGGCGGTGGTCACAAAGGAAGTATTTGTTGAGCCAGTTCTCAGGCTCCTTTCCTTTCCAGCCGGTTTTTGCATATTTGTCGCAGAATTCTGCATACATGGGCAGCAGATCCTGTCCCTGCCAGGTTACCTTGTCCAACCAGGTGAAGTGGTTTATTCCAAGAACATTGGTTTTGATATCTGAGCGGTCAACATTCTGGCAGCCGGTGAATTCTTTGACCATCTCTGCAAGAAGCTTCTGTGTACCGAATACCTCGTGGCAGCAGCCGAAGGCCTTTATTCCTGGGAAGGTGGCATACATGATGCGAACACAGAGGGTCATTGGGTTGGTGTAGTTGATAACCCATGCATTCGGGCAGATATCCCGTATTTTCTCTGCGAAATAAACATATGCAGGGAGCGTTCTCATGGCGCGGATAATTCCACCAGGGCCTGCGGTGTCTCCTACAGACTGGTAAATTCCGTAAGCTTCAGGTGCGTGGACATCGATTTCCATGTCATCAAAGGTTCCTGGCAGAATTGATGCTATGACGAAATCTGCTCCAGTAAGGGCTTCCTCTATTGTCTTTACAGCTTTGTAGTTCCACTTTCCAAGGGCCTCTTCTCTGGCGGAAAGTCCGTTTCCGATTTTTTCATTTATAGAAGCTCTCTCAAAGTCTATATCGTAGAGAGCAATATCTCCAGAAAGCTGGCTTTCCGGTGCCAGATCTGCCATAAGGTTCCAGGCCCAACCTCTGGAGCCGCCACCGATATAAGCGATTTTTATTCCAGAGATTTTACCGTTTTCGTATTTCATCTGCTTCTCCTTATAACTTCAACGTCGGCAGCTTTTCAAAAGGGGAGGGCACTTTCTTGCCGGCGTATTCGTTGTTAACTATTATTTTAACCATTCTTAGGGCATTTTTGTACATGCTTTTGTAAAAAAGGTATATTTCTTTATACAGGCGGTTTTTTTCAGGGTCAAGTAAAAAAACATATATGAAATGTTAAAATTCAGTGGAGCATTAATGCTGTCTGAATTGACCTGGTGTTTGTCCTGTGGCCTTTTTGAAAAGCTGACAGAAATATGAAGGATTGTCCTCAAAGCCAGTCTGCTCTGCGATCTGCTGTATTGATGAATGTGTTTCTGTCAGCAGTTGCTTGGCTTTCTCTATGCGTTTCTCAAGAAGATAATCTGAGAATTTATAGCCTGTCTCTTTCTTGAAAAGCTTTCCTAGATAATCGGAATTCATGAAGGCTGTTTCTGAAGCGAGCTTTTGCAGTGAAATACGATTTTCCGACAGATGCTTTTCTATATAGTCCACCATTGTTTGTATTGGTTTTGAATATTTCTGTATGTGGAAGCCTTTCAATTCCATCATTATAATATCTTCGAAAATGCTTTTCAGCTCTTTAATGGATACAGCCTGCTGAAGGTTCCTTGCTTGTTCTGTAAAGCGGTCTCCGCATACGGAATATTGGATATGCCAAAAAAGATCCTTAGCGTCTTTTAGCGGGGTGCAGGAGCCTTCCAGGATTTTCATCAGTTGCTTCATCTCTTTGCTTATCGCGGCTTCGTCTTTTCTCTGTATAGCGTCTGTTATTCTTAAGGTGCTTTCCTTTATTATAAAGTCTGTGTCTATGGGGGATATCTGGATATTATCCGCATATACGGTATATTTGTTCTCAAAATAGAGCTTTGTCTCCATGAGGGTACAGAGCTGTTCAAAAAGTTCGGGGATAAATTCCGCTTCCTTTGAGGAGCTTATGAAAACAGGGGAGGGGTTCGTAATTCCACTGTTTTCAAGGAGCTGCTGTAATTCTTGATAAATAGTATCGGATTGACGGCCCTGGATATTCTTTGTGATAAGGAAAAGAGAATCCTTCTCTATATAGACCATAGACTCTTCCAGGTCATGCTCCAAAGCTTCCGTTAAAAGATGCTTCATGGCCTCTGTTTTATCGGACAGGCAGTCTTCCACAGAAAATATGCGGAAAGTTCCATCCATGTCCGAAAAATGGGTTTTCATCTCGTATATTTGATCTTTGTTTTGGTTCTGGTTCTGTTTATGGAGAAAATCGTGGATAAGATTCTGCTTCGCCCTTGGAATTTGGTTCCATACGTGCTTTTTTTTGTCTGCTTTATCCAGGGCCGCTTTCGTAATTCTTATAAGGTCTTCTGGCTTGCAGGGCTTTAGAATGTAGTCATCTACCCCTTGCTTAATCGCAGTCTGGGCAAATTTAAAATCATCGTAGCTGGAAAGGATGAGGAACTCAGCTGAGACTGAATTCTCATTACATTGTTTTATTAGTTCAAGTCCGTCCATGCCCGGCATTACAATGTCTGTGATCACCACATCAGGAGGATCTCTCTTTTCTGACATTTCCAGAATGATTGAGAGAGCTTCCTTTCCATCCTTTGCGGTCAAAATCTCCACATCTGATTCAAAATAATTTTTCAGTGTCGCAGAAATACCCTCCCTGATTATCCTCTCATCATCTGCTATAACGATACTATACATAGTTTATCTCCTGCCAATGGCTCACTATTCTTTTTGCTCATACTTCTGCTCCCCTGAATTGTAAGGAATGCATACCTGAAGAGATGTACCGGTCCTTTTTCCTTCCTTGTCGATTTCGGGCAAAGCCCTGATTCCGTATTGAGTACCGAATAAAATCTGAAGACGATATTGTATGTTCTGAAGCCCGAAAGAATTGGATTCAGTTTGTTCTGTACCTTCTATGATCCTATTGATTTTATCCGTATCGGTTGTCATTCCATTGTCTGTAATCTGTATCAGCAAATTTTTTCCTTTTATCATAAAGGAAAGGAATATGCTGCATACTCCCCTGTGTTTTTCCAGTTGATGTCTTATACAATTCTCCACGATAGGCTGTATCGTCATTTTGGGTAGCATCTGGGTCTTGTCCACATTGCCTTCGTCTATACTGAATTCCAGCCTGTCCTCGAATCTTATCTGCTCTATTACTATATAATCATGAAGCAGCTCAAGCTCTTCCCCTAGAGAAATAATATCAGGTTTTTTTATTGATGAGCGGAGTAAATTACTGAGGGCCAGCGTCATTTCTGCGGTGGGCTGGTCTTGGGAGGCTACTGCGTTCCAATGTATAGTCTCCAGGGTATTATAGAGGAAGTGAGGGTTTATCTGTTTCTGCAGCATCTTGTATTTGATATCCGCTATAGTCAGCTGTTTTTGGTAAACTTCTGTTATAAGCCTGTTTATACGGGTTATCATTATATTGTAGCTTGTGGTGAAGTCCGCTATTTCCTGTACAATCTGTTGTTTGGGGACGGGTAAGGTCTCCAACATGTCGTCTTTGGCGTTGAGCATCAGTTTTGACATACGCGTAAGGGGGTTACAGGTTTCCCGGATGATACGGTTTATAGAAATGATTATTACTATGCCGAGGAGAAAATAAATCACGTAATACCAGGTGTTTGCTAAGGACACTTTTTTCATGGCAGTATCCATATCCATGATATGGATAAAGGTCCAGCCGTCCACTTTTGAGTTTATCCTTCTGTAAACAGTCTTCGCGTTGGTGTCCAGCATAATGTCTGCTTCAGGTGGTTCCGCGAGAAGTGAGGCTATACGGGGTTCCTTGTATATGGGATTGTCATAGTCATACTGCATACCGTTTATGTAGCAGATGAGCCTGGAATCATGGTTCTCTTCCGTCATGTAACCGTAAGGAACCAGAATCTCTGGGTTCAGGTACATTATAAGGACACCGTAAGACCGGAAGGCGTCTATGGGGTATATGGAACGAATGGATTTTGCGAAAACTATCATGGTCGGATTTTCCGGGTCAATACGCCATATATTCCTTCCCTTTTTATTGACAGCCTCTTGCCTGACTTCTTCAAGGAATTCTTCTCTTGGCTGTATAAGGGACCGGTTCAGTATATTCATCCTGTAGTCGGAATCGAATATAAAGTAGGTGGCAGAAACGTGCTGAATATTGACAGTGACATTGAAAAATAAGTCATTTAGGGCTTTCATGGCTACGTATGCTTCGTAAGTTCCTGGGTTGTCCTTGCTGGTTTTTAGGTTTGTCTGTATTGTGGAGTTTCCCACGATATCTATAGACAGCTGTCCTAGATCTTTCAGGTTGCGCTCGACTGTCTTAGTGTAGAGTGTAAGCTTGTCCGCCGATTCGGAGAGGATAAGCTCATTGTATATCCTGGCAATTCCTCGTTCCATAAGAATATATACAATATTAAGTATGAGAAATTGTATGATGATTATTTCGAATATACGTTGCTTCAGTGGTCTGGTCGACTTTTTTGAACCTTTCATTATGTTTTATGATTATAACAGAAGAATTAATTTTTTCTCTAATTTTTAATAAAAAAAGTCTGTTTTTTTAATTTTTTTATTAAAAATTATCATTGATACTTACCATAAGAGAAAAGCAGATTTGTTTATTATCTGCAAAAAAGGAGGAAAGAAACTATGAAAAAAATGGTTCTTGTTGTTCTTGCACTGCTTATGGCTTTTTCTGTTCTGTATGCAGGTGGAAAGAAAGAAGTAAAGGCTGAGGATGAGCCTATTACTCTGCGTATCGCATGGTGGGGATCACAGAAGCGCCATGATGCTACACTGGCAGTACTTGACCTGTACACAAAGAAAACAGGTGTTCAGTTTGAGGCAGAACCTCTTCCATTCGATGGATATTTCGCAAAGCTCAACACTCTTGCTGCTGCAAATGATGTTTGGGATATCATCCAGCTCGGAAGTAACTTCCCTACATACCTTGATGTCCTTGAGCCACTGGACAGCTATGTAGAGCGCGGACTCATCGATGTTTCAGGAACATCAGCCGGAACAATGTCAACGACACGTCTTAACGGAAATGGTGCTCTCTATGGTATCTCACTTGGTACTAACACATACGGTATCGCTTATGACCCAGCTCTTTTCGCTGCTGCAGGTGTTGCAGAGCCAGCTGAGAACTGGACATGGGCAGATTACGAGAAAGCTGCTATGACAATTCATGAGAAGCTGGGAATCTTCGGTTCATCAAAGCTTGATGACTTCATCTCCGGTGCAAGTATCCGTGTTCCACAGCATGACGAGAATGCTTCTCTCTTTGCTCCTGAGGGAAACAAGCTTGGATACGATGACGACTATCCTATCGAGGACTACTGGGCAATCCGCAAGCGCCTTGTTGACGCTGGTGCCTATCCTGATCCAGGACGTATCAATGAGATCAAAGATATCGAAGGTGACTTCCTTGTTCGTGGCGAAGCTGCTATGACATTCCTTGCAAGTAACCAGTTCGTAGCTCTCTGCTCAGCAGCAGGACGTCCTCTTAAGATGGCAACACTCCCAAGAGAGTCAGCAGATGGTCCTATCGGTGCCACAATGCAGTCTTCACAGCAGTTCAGTATGTTCAATGGTTCTAAGTATAAGGACGAAGTTGCTAAGTTCCTCAGCTTCTTTGTAAATGATATCGAAGCAAACCGCATCCTCAATGCAGAGCGCGGAAACCCGATCATGGCTCCTGTTCTCAATGACCTTGAGAAAAGTGCTGATGACGTAAAGAAAGAGCTGTATTCATTCATGGCTGTTATGACAAAGCTTTCTTCAATCGCTCTTAATTTTGATGTTCCTAAGCAGGAAGAGATCAAAGATCTGTATTGGAGAATCGAGGATCAGGTTGTTTTCGGAAAGTATACACCTGCTGAAGGTGCAAAACAGTTCCGCAAAGAGGCTGAAGCTATTTTCGCAAAATAAAAAAAATAATTAAATTTAGTGTTTGAAAGCGTAATGCTTTCAAACACATTCGCGAGGGGCGGTTTTGAAAAGTTCTATCTCAAAATCGTCCTGGCGATGAAGAATCCTGTGGTCTTCAAAAACTGGGCTGCAGTACTCCCTTTTTCCCTGACATGGAGTTTTCTTATGAAAGAAAAAAACACGGGCGCAGTACGTCTGCGTAAGTTTTTGAATAACAACAATACAGTAGGTTATATTTTTTCAATGCCCTTTATCATCGGTTTCCTTGGCTTCGTTATTATTCCGATGATTGTATCTTTGTACTTTTCCTTTACAAAATATAATATCCGCACAGCGCCAGAATGGATTGGTCTGTCAAACTATACAAGACTTTTTACGGATGCCCGCTTTTATAAATCGGTCTGGGTTACTGTAAAGTATGTTCTTTTCGCTGTTCCTTTGAAGCTTGCTTTTGCTCTTCTTATTGCCTTTATCCTTACGAAGAAATCAAAGCTGGAAAGCATTCTCCGTGCCGTATATTATCTGCCTTCTCTGATTGGTGGAAGTGTCGCCGTAACGCTGGTTTGGAAGGAGCTTTTCTCATACAACGGGCTTGTCAATACAATAATCGGTTTCTTCGGTATTCCGACTATCTCTTGGTTCGGTGATGAGCGTTTCGCTGTTTGGCCCCTTATACTTCTGACTGTATGGCAGTTCGGTTCCTCAATGATTATTTTCGCTGCCGGAATCAAGCAGATTCCTGTCACTTATTATGAGGCAGCCCGCATAGATGGTGCCGGTGGAGCACGTATTTTCTTCAATATCACCCTGCCCCAGCTTTCTCCGATTATTCTGTTCAATCTTGTAATGCAGATAATCTCCGGTTTCATGGTCTTCACTCAGTCTTACATCATTTCCGGCGGAACTGGGCGACCCAATGATTCTACGAACTTTATTGCCCTTTATATTTATAATGAGGCATTCAAATATTTTGACATGGGCTATGCAAGTGCACTTGCATGGATTCTTCTTCTGATGATAGCCCTTATAACTGTCGTTGTGTTCAAGACATCCAACATGTGGGTTTTCTACGAATACAAAGAGGATTAAGGTAGGTTTATATGGCTTCTTTACATAATAAAAAAACATTGAGTGCAATCGGTACTGTTTTCGTGATCCTTCTTGGATTACTTATGATATATCCGGTTATTTGGATGATTCTTGGATCCTTCAAAGACAACTATCAGATCCTTAACGAGTCCACAAAGCTTTTGCCCAATGAATGGAATTTCGAGAATTATTCAAACGGTTGGAAGGGATATGGCAAGACCTCTTTCTCTACCTTCTTCCTTAATTCCTTCTTCGTCACAGGCTTGGGTACTATCGGAGTCACTATCTCGTCAGCCCTTATCGCCTATGCCTTTGCCCGTGTAAAATTCAAGGGTCGCAAGCTCCTTTTCAGCTGTATGATCAGTACTATGATGCTTCCTGGCCAGGTCGTGCAGATTCCTCAATACGTAATCTTCCAGAAGCTGCATATGACAAACTCTTATGTCCCTCTTATACTTCCATGTTTCTTCGGGGCGGCCTTCTTTATCTACCTTATGATGCAGTTCATGGCTGGTCTTCCTAAGGAGCTTGACGAGGCTGCTTTTATGGAGGGTTGCTCAAAATACTCAATTTTCGTAAGGATTATTTTCCCTCTCCTTGCTCCGGCTTTGATAACTACCTTTATTATCCAGTTCTACTGGAAGTGGGATGACTTTATGGGACCTCTCATTTATCTGAGCCGCCCTCAGAAGTATACGGTTTCTCTGGCTATAAAGATGTTCGCGGATTCAACGTCAACCACGGATTATGGTGCCATGTTCGCCATGTCTACACTTTCGCTGATTCCAGTCTTCTTGATTTTCTTGTTCTTTAACAAGTATCTTATGGAAGGAATCAGTACAAGCGGTTTGAAGGGTTGATTCCATCCTGCTTACCGAAAATGGGTTGTCCGGTAAGACTCTGCTCTGTTTTCCAGCAGGCAGATGTTTTGAGGGCAACCTTTTTTTTAGTCTAAAAAATGAAGTTTTCAGGGAGGTTCTATGAAAATAAACAGGAAAGAGCTTGTGACCAAGCATGATCCTCTTTTTTATGAAGTGAATTATGAGGCGCCTCTTTCAGTGGGGAACGGAAATTTTGTCTTCACTGCGGATCCTACAGGCTTTCAGTCCTTTCATGAGGAATTCCTGAAAAAAGGTGTTCCTTTGTGCACGATGAGCAGCTGGGGCTGGCACACTTCTCCTGATAATGGACGACAATATGACTTTAATGACCTGAGGTTCACAGATTATTCTTACAATGGCCGGCTTGTAAAATACGCAAGTGAGAAGCAGCCTGGTAACGAAAAGATATACGACTGGCTGAGGCAGAACCCCCACAGAATGAATCTTTCTGTAATAGCTCTTTTATATAACGGGAAGCCTATCCATCCTGAGGAAGTGGAGAATATAGGTCAGCATCTTCATCTTTATAGGGGTGTCCTTGAAAGTTCCTTCACTCTTCATGGCTCTCCTGTAACTGTTGAAAGCTCTGTCCTTCCGGACAAAGACATCCTTCTTTTTTCAGTTGAATGTCCAGATTCTCTTGCGGGGCATCTTAGCGTAAGACTTTCTTTTGAAGGAGGCAGTCCGGATATTTCTGGATTCTCGCCTTTACCTCTTTCGACCCTTTCTTCAGACTCAAAGGATTTGGATAACAGTCTTTCTCTTGTTTCTGAAAAGCCTTCTTCCCTTGTTTTTCGCCATATTGTTGACAATGATCTGTTTTTGACAGGGATTTCTGTGGAGATTAAGGACTGTGATTCAGGATTAGCTGAAAATTCTGAGGAAAAAACAAAAACCGTTTCCAGGGTGTCTCAGCTTGTGGCTTCTGAGCACTCGGTGGTCATAAATCTTTCCTCTGGTCTTTCCTTGCTTAAGATAGGCTTTGCTCCGGGGGCGCCTTGTCAGGAGCCTGCTTCTGAGCTTTCCCAGGAAGAGCTTCTAGCCCATGCTGTGGAAGAAGACTTTAATACGCTTTCTGAGCGGGTTGAGCTTTTCTGGTATGATTTCTGGGAGAAGGGGGGCATAGTCAGTTTTGAAGGCAGCAAGGATAAGCGTGCTTTTGAGCTGGAGCGTCGAATAGTTTTGTCCCAGTATCTTCAGGCAATAAACTGCACGGGAACTATACCTCCTGCAGAGACAGGACTTTTTTGTAATAGCTGGTATGGTAAATTCCACTTGGAGATGCATTTTTGGCATACGGCATCCCTGCCTCAATGGAACCATCCTGAGCTTATGGAAAAGAGCTTTCCTTGGTATCTCCGTCATTTACCTGAAGCCCGCAGTAATGCTGCCAGAAATGGTTTCAAGGGAGCCCGCTGGCCTAAGATGATTGCTGAGACAGCCTTGGACAGCCCTTCTGTGATAGCGGTTCTGCTCGTATGGCAGCAGCCTCATATCCTATATATGCTGGAAGAGGTTTATAGATGCGGTCGTGACCGGTCTTTCCTTGAGAAATATTGGCCTATAGTTAAGGAAAGTGCCGATTTTATGGCAGATTTCGCCGTAAAGAATGGGAATTCAGGTCTTTATGAACTGCTTCCTCCTCTTATCCCTGTTCAGGAAGAATACAATCCCAGGACGGTGAAGAATCCTGCCTTTGAGGTAAGTTATTGGCGCTACGGTCTCAAAATAGCCTGTGAGTGGGCAAAAAGACTGGGAGAGCAGCTTCCCGGCTTATGGCTTGATGTTATGGAAAATATGGCTGCTCCTCCTTTACTGACAGATGCTGAGGGAAAATCGCTGTATACCTCCCATGAGAATTGCCCTGATGTTTTCACATCCTTTAACAAGGATCATCCTTCCATGCTTTCTTCTTTCTCCTATTTTGCAGATGAAAGGGTCAACCCTGAGATTATGGGAAGGACTTTAGAGAAAGTGCTGGAATGCTGGAATTTTCAGTCTTTGTGGGGATGGGATTTCGCCGCAATGGCTATGACAGCGGTTCGTTTGGGTCTTAAAGACCTGGCTGTTGAACTGCTCCTTCAAGATACACCAAAAAATTTTTATGCTGAGAATGGTCATAATTTCCAGAAAACACGGACTGATCTTCCAGCTTATTTGCCGGGAAATGGTGCTCTGCTTCTTGCTTTGGCTATGATGACAGCGGGATATGCAGGATGTGTCCCGGAGGAGGGCAGGACAGCCGGTTTCCCTGATGATGGAAATTGGACTGTGTCCTATGAAGGAATAAAGCCTCTTTTCTCATGAATAGTAATAGCTTTGTCAGAGATTAATTTCACATGATAGGCGAGAAAAGCTTACAGAAGCTCCATACTGTTCTTTGCAGTATGAAACGAGAGTTGAACCATGCCAGCTCCATCTCTTCTGATTTTTCCAAATCCTTTTTGAAAATAGAACTGTTATACTTTGCGAAACCCTCGTCATAGAAGACCATATTCATTTCAAAGTGAAGCTCAAAACTCCTTGTGTCGATGTTCGTGGTGCCTATGGTTATCAGCTTATCATCTATTATAAGCATCTTTGAGTGAATGAAGCCCGGGTATGCATAGAATTTTACGCCATATTCCATGATCTCTCTTATAAACTGGAAGGCGGCGGCCTTTACATAGCTTTTGTCCCAGTCTCTTGGGACTATCACGTATACCTTCCTTCCTGCCATCGAGGCCAGCTTGAGAGCGGAGAAAAAAGCCTCGTCAGGTGTAAAATATGGTGTCTCTATGTATATGCTTTCCTTTGCGTTCATAATCATCCGTATCATACAGTCCCTGATTTGATGCTTGTGGTTGTCGTTCGGACTGGAGAGGAGCAGCTGTACCGGAATTATATCGTCTCCGGGTACATCGTTCATGAGGTTATCGCTGATTTCATTATTCAGGGACTCTATTTTTTCCAGTGGGAAATAGGTCTCTGTTTTTTTCAGGGATTTTATTGATTTTTTCCCGTAGGCACAACTGTAATAATCAATCATAAAAGTTATCAGCATTGCTGCGACGCAAGAGCCGGTCATTCTTAGGTGGGTGTCACGCCAGGGTTTGTCTGGATTTTTCCCTAAGCCTATTATGTATTCGTCTCCAATATTTATGCCGCCTATATAACCTATTTTTTCATCAATTATGACGTTTTTCCTATGATTGCGGAAATTTACCGTAAGTGGGGGGCCTATTCTTATGGGGAAAAAAGGAATACTAGATCCACCTGCATTGTCCAGCTTACGGAAAAAAAATCTGCGGGTAAGCAAGGACCCGAAGTCATCGTAGAGAAGCTTTACGTCTACCCCGTTCTCAGCTTTCCTGCAGAGGATATCCATAATCTGCTTACCTATATCGTCTTCCCTGAAAATAAAAAACTCCATGAAGATGCTTTTTTCCGCAGATTCCAAGTCTTCTATAAGGGACTTGAACATATCTTTACCGTTGGTGAACTCCGATATAGTCTCTGTATATGCTATGTTACTTATGGCATTATTGAAATTCATCTTTACTATATCGCTGTATTCTATAAGTGTTTTGTTTTTTATTTTCGATTTGATTTTCTCGAAATATTGTTCCTGCTCCATTACATAGGGTGTGGTACGGCTGTAGATATATTTCTGTATATTATCCATCTTACGTGTTTTTGTGAAAAAATGACCACTGAGCATGAAATACAAAAATATACCGACTCCTGGAAGAAAATATATTATAAACATCCAACTGAATTTTCGGCCAGCATCTTTTCTTTCAAAAAAAAGGATGAACAGTATGAAAAGGATTTGAAGAGAAGTGATCAGATAGCTGAAGATATTCCACGTTATTTCCATTTTTTACATTATATCTTAATAATCTAGAAATATAAAGGATGGTTTTCTGTCCTTATCAGCCCCTGCTTTCTCAGTACGGATTGTCTCTCTATTTGTCAAAAATGTCCGTTTGTTCCCTGAAGCTGAAATAATCTGTCTTTGTTATGATGATATGGTCGAGCAGCTGAATACCAATTATACGAGATGCCTCAAGAATCTTTTGTGTTGCTTCCACGTCCTGTTCGGAGGGAAGGGCGTCCCCGGAAGGATGATTATGGGCGAGTATTATTGCTGCGGCCCTGTCGGTTATGGGGTCGGCGAATATCTCCCTGGGATGGACCAGGGATTTGTTAAGTATTCCCTTTGAGATAAGGTTTACTTTTTTTATTTCATGAGAACTGGATAAAGTTATGCATAGGAAATGCTCTTCTTGTTTCAGAGCATATGATTGGATAAAGGGAATTATGTCGGAAGGTTTTTTTATACGCAGGGAATTCTTTGCGGCCAGGCGGCGTCCCAGCTCTACGGCAGCTAATATTATTGTTGTTTTTCCTGGTCCCATGCCAGCAATGGACGAAAGCTGGGCCTGAAGCTCATTTTGTGCCGTGTTCTCAATCGCTTCCAGAACATCATCAGAAAGAATGCCCACAGGAATGCCTTTTATCCCTGTTCCCAAGAGAATCATAACCAATTCCTTATCCGTAAGGGAGAAAATTCCATTTTTTATGGCCTGTTCTCTTACTTCCGGTTTTTTCTCCGCATCGGTAAAAGTGCCACTCTCGTATGTTATTTTTTTCATCATGATTATTATTGTTTTTTTCTTTATATTAATTGATGTTTTTTAGGAAAAAAACAAAAAAAACCGATAAATAGTTCATGATGAAAAAAAATATCCTTATGTTATGTTTTTGCTGTACGCTTTCCATGACTTTTTCTCTCCCTTGCTTCTTGTTGACCAGGTGTATAGAGCAGATTAAGCCGGCTCTTTCTCTCTCTTTGAAAATTGATTCTTCAGGAAGGAAAACGGAAGAACAGCTTGTTGATTTTTTTATGACGAGATGTCCAGATTCGGATATTGAGAAGGTTCAGAGACTCGCCTCCTTTTATATTCAGGAGGGAAGTATCGAAGGAATAAATTCAGATATAGCTTTCGTGCAGATGTGCCTTGAGACAGGATATCTTAGGTTCGGGGGGCTTGTCACCGAGGATATGAATAATTTCTGTGGTTTAGGAGCCATAGATGCAAAACAAAGGGGGAATGTGTTTGAATCCGAGCAGCTTGGTGTCAGAGCTCATATACAGCATCTCCATGCTTACGGAACAACAAGAGAGCTTGTGCAGGAATGCATTGACAATAGATATAAATACGTGAAGCCCAGGGGGAAAGCACCTGATATTTTCGGGCTTGCCGGTACCTGGGCTGCTGACAGACAATATGGGGAAAAGCTTAGAAAGCTTCTTTTCAGCCTATCTTCGTTCCAATAAAGTTCTGGTCATTCAGAATGCTGCGAATGTTCGGGATGTTTTTTCCGCCGGCGCAGATTACTGTCATTCCGTTTTCTGCTGCTTTCTTGCTTGCAATTGGGTCGAAGGGACAGTTTTTTCCTGGCTGCCATTCATCTCCGACCATTTTTCTGAAGTCCGTCCAAGAGATTGTATCCAAGGGCTTTGCCTCAGGATTTTTCTTAGGGTCGTCCGTGTAGACTTTTTCTATGTTTGAAAGGTTTACTACCGTCTTTGCACCGAACTGCTCTGCAAGAAGAACCGCGTCGTTGTCTGTTGAGAAGCCAGGCTTCCAACCGGCGGCAACGAGAATGCGGCCGGTAAAGTCCTTTGCCGCAGTCGGGTCGTAGACTACATCTTGCTCGCACAGATCAGAGAATATAGCTTTCAGGAGCTGGGCATTCAGGCGTGTGGCCATAATGCCTATCCAATCAGCTTGATTGTCCTCTTTTGCGTTGCCGCCGACGGCCCGGTAGGCATTCTGGTAAACACGGGCCGGAGCACCCCCTCCGACTACAAGTATAAGCTTTCTGCTTTTATCTTCCGCAAGCCATTCTCTTATCATCGAAGAAAATTCATTAAGAAATGCCGTGTCAGGTGCATCCGGCACGACGATTGACCCACCAACCGATAATACTTTGACCATTCTAGTCCTCCTGGAAAATGGCAACAGGTGCCCATTTCGTTGTGTAAGCTGTTATATCAGGTGACGCTTCCTCCCATATGGACTGAATCGCATATGTTCTGGGGCGTGTCACGTTTCTTGCTGTTATTTTAGATGCCTTAATAAGGTTATATCCTCTTGATATGGTTATATGGGAAGAATCCAGATTCCCGAAATAAAAGGAAGCAGGGTTTTGTTCAGGTGAAGCTATTGGGAAATTCAGTCCTGCTCCCATGGCGGGATCCGCGGGAACCCAGCCGATCTCATCAATGTAGAATTCTGCCCACCAATGGGTCCGGGAGCTTCCGTCTTCACCTACAAGGATTCCTGCCACAGGAATAGCCGGAATACCAGCTGCTCGTGCCAAAGCTGTAAAGATTATGGCTTCATCGTAGGCATCCGCGTAGCCGGTTTCTATTGAGTCATAAACCTCGCTGTAGATGGGGCGCGGATCGTACAGCAGGTGGAAATTGGAGACTACCCAAGAATAAAGGAGTGAAGCTTTTTTCCATGGAGAAGTTTCTTTTTTCACTATTGAGGATGCTATGTCTTTTATACGCTTGTCATCGGCTGGTACAATTTCATCCGCTAGAGTCCATTTTGAACAATATTCTGATGAAATGGAGCCGGCTTTTGCTGTTTGTTTTTTATTCTCTGTCTCAATCTTCCATACTGTAACCTTGTAACCGTCGGAGATTGTGGTATTTTCCTCTGATTCTGACATTGCGGGTATCTGATGTACTGCTGTGCCTGTATAGTCAAGGATAACTGGGTCCTGATTGTAGAAGGTCTCATTTATTTCCCTTTGCCAAGCACAGGAAGCAGGTTTCGGCATAAAAATATAGATGGAGGCTGACGAACTGGCTTTTATGTCTGATGCCGCCATAGAAAGATTTATGTTATACTGCTTTTTGTCTGAATATTTTTTTTGACCAGCAGGTGTTGTCACCTCAAAAAGAACTTTGTTGCTTATCCCGTTTGCAGATGCTACATAAATGCTTCCTGTGGTTGCGCCGTCGGGAATTCTTACTCTTATTTCATGGTCGCTCCAGAAAAGGTAGTCAGAGTCGAATTCTGAGCAGGAAATATAGGAATCTGTGGTTGTCTGATCTGCTTTTGCCGTAAACCAAATCTGGGAATCGCTCCTCATGGGACCGAAGTTGTTTCCGTTTATGGTAAGCGATGAACCGATCGTTCCTTTTTTTATACTCAATGAGGTTATTTCTGGAAGTATCGCTTCTCTTATTTCAGAAGCGGGTATGGGTAAGGTCTCTTTATCAGTAAAGACAGTGGCATTGGAGCGGCCCGCCGGGGTTATCACATAGACAAGACCGTCTGTGCTGTGAAAAGGCAGTATGAATTGAATCTCATCATTGTTCCAGGATATATAGGATGAAGCCATTAGCCTTTCTCCGCTGAGCTCAATATAACTGTCTGACTGTATGCTGCCGAATCCGGAGCCTTTTATGGTTAGAATATCGCCGCTGTCACCAGTGTTTGGCGTCATGCCTTCTATTACAGGAGGCCTTTTTAAATAGGTGGTGGTTATGACAGTGATTATTACTGCAATAAGTATCAGGATAAATAAAATAGCCGCCCTGAAGAGCGGATATTTTCTGAGAAGATAAGAAAACGAAAGGGTCTGCTTCACTTTTGTCCTTCAGGAGAATACGTGACAGGAATCTGTATGAGTTTCATGGCATCCTTTTCAGAAGATTTTATTCCTGAGACGTTGCTCAAATCTATTGTAATCTGGATTTTGTTTGTCTTTATATCAGAACCGAAAATATCTATACTTGTAAGTATCTGATTCTGAAGGGCACTTGTCAAATCAGTGTTGTAGAGCGGTGTATTAAGTACGGTACTGTCAGATGCTGGCGCTGCCGCTGCGGACTTGAGACGTAGACCGCTTTCTGTACTGATTCCCACCGAGCTCAATAATTCTGGAATATAGTTGAAGGTCTTTAAGTCCGTTTTCAAAGGTGATTCGTTGACTCCCAGTATACGAAGAGGTATGACAAGGGCAAGAATGAGGGCTGCTGCCATTGCTGGAACGACCCTGCGGAGGAAGAACTCATTTCTTCTGCTTGTTTTCCTTATAAAGGAGTTATAGGATCTTTTTGCCTGCAGCTTGACGAAGCTGTCTTCAAGAGCTTTGTCAGAGATTACGATAGATGATGAGTCTTCCACAAAAACATTGTGGATTGCCTTCATCTTATTGAATTTCTCCTGGCAGACGCTGCATCGCTCAAGGTGCGCTTCTAGCTTTTCCTTAAATTGCTCTGGAAGTTCGTTATCGAGATAAACAGAATATAAATCCAAATCAGGACAGGTAGACATCTTCTTCTCCTATAATTTTTGCAAGCTGTTCCCTAGCACGGAATATCCGTACTTTTACATTACCTTCGGTTATACCAAGGACCCTTCCTATCTCTTTGTAATTCAAGTCTCCATACTCGCGTAAGACTAAGACTGTCCTCAAATTCTCAGGAAGCTTTTCAAGAGCTTCTTTTGTCCTTTTCACCGTATCGGATTTAAGAAGCTCCGTCTCACCGGATTCACTTTTGCGTCTGTCTTCTTTCAGGGCTTTCTCGTAAGCTTTCCTTTCTCTTACTTTTCTTTTCGCATAATTGAGCGAAGCATTCTTTACTACCCGGATAAGCCAGAATTTAGCTTCATCGAGGGATGGGAACACGAGGGCTTTCTCATTGAGCTTTATTAAAGAGTCGTGAACCAAATCCTCGGCAGCCTCTTCGTCATTTACAATGCGCCAAGCAATTTTGAAAAGAAGAGGCATTAATGCTGTATATATCTTCCTGAAATCAGCTTCGTTGCCGCCATTCACCGGTTGTGACCTGGCAGAATCCCGCAGACTATCCTCTCGTTCTAAAAACAACGGTATCTCCCGGTAGTTACAAAAAAAGGAAATTTATTCTTTTTTCCAGCTTGTACCCTGTGGGGTATCAACAAGAACTATTCCCTTTGATTTTAACATGTTGCGAATCTCATCAGCTCTTGCGTAATTCTTGCTCTTCTTTGCCTCGTTACGTTCTTGTATCAAGGCTTGGATTTCTGCAGCATCCTCGTTTCCTGCTGGTGACAGGGACTGTTCCTTCCCTGCTTCTTGTGCTTTTTCGATAAGCAGAAGACCCAGTACAAAATCCATTCTGGCCACAAGTAGAATTTTTTCCTGAGCTGTGATGGAATTGTCCTTCAAAGAAACCTGCAGCACAGACAAGGCCTTTGGTGTGGATAAATCGTTCTCCATGGCTTCTTTGAATTTATCAAGATATCCGGCGGCAGCCGGACTCCAGTCTTTTTTTCCTCCGGCTGTTTTTTCAGCTTCGTCAGAGCTTCCTGTGTAGTCTGCTTCCTTAAGGATATTTGCTACTCGTTGTACAAGTGCTTTTCGTGCATTCTTCGCTGAATCCATGGCATCCCAGGAAAAAGCAATCTGGGTTCTGTAATGAGCGCCCAGCAGGAAGAACCTGTAGTCCAGTGCATCGTATCCCTTATCTATTAATGTCTGTAAGGTTAAAAAGTTACCGGAAGATTTTGACATTTTGCCGGAATCATCAGAATCGTTTGAATCCTTAGCTTTCGCGACAACCAGGAATTCGTTATGAAGCCAGTAATTGACCCATTTCTTTCCTGTCGCGCCTTCTGATTGTGCGATTTCATTTGTGTGATGAATCGGAACGTGGTCTATACCACCTGTGTGGATGTCGAAATGCTCTCCCAGATATTTCATGCTCATGGCTGAGCATTCTATATGCCAGCCGGGGTATCCCCGACCCCAGGGTGAGTCCCAGGTGAGAGCCTGATCCTCGAATTTTGATTTCGTGAACCAAAGTACGAAGTCGTAGGGGTTGCGTTTGTTCTCATCGATTACGACCACATCTCGCTTTCCGGCTCCAGCCTTCAGGTCATCAAGATTGATGTTGGCCAGCTTTCCATAATCAGGATATGTGGTCACATCGTAATAAAGGTTTCCGCCGGCCATATAGGTGTGACCGTTGGCTTCTATTTTCTTTATGAGCTCAATCATGTCCTGAACATGCTCTGTGGCCTTGCATACCACATCTGGACGGCGTATGTTGAGTCTGTCTATGTCGTTATAGAAGGCTTTCGTATAAAAATCCGCTATCTCAAGGACCGACTGGCCGCGTTCCTTTGCGGTTTTTATCATTTTGTCCTCACCAGCATCGGCATCTCCTGAAAGGTGACCAATGTCGGTAATGTTCATTACATGTTTTATATCGTAACCTAAAAATCTAAGGGTTCTGTCAAGCGTATCAAGAAATACGTAGGGACGCATATTGCCGAGATGGGCGTAGTTGTATACAGTGGGTCCACAACCATAGAACCCGACATATCCGTCTTTTATAGGCTTGAATTCCTCTAGCCTGTGCCCCATTGTGTTGAAAAGCTGTAGTGCCAATTCCTGCATCCTCCTGTATGTAAGTTTTTTTTGTCTTTCGTAGAAATTTGATAATTTCTGCGATATACTAAATTTAGTTATGAATAATCTACGTAATATATCAGAAAATATCAATATATGCAAAGGTTTCAGAGGCAGCCTTAAGACAAATGAGCTTTTTTCCGGACATACCACCTTCAGGACAGGCGGGGCTATCCCCTTGTATGCGGAACCTGTGGACGAGGAAGATATAAAGACAATTCTGCTTTTTTTCAGGGAAAAAGAAATCCCATCTTTTATCCTTGGTGGTGGTTCTAATATCGTTCCTGAAGATGACGGACTGGACTTTGCTGTTATATCCACCTGCCGGCTGGATGGGATTGCTGTGTGTGAAAAAAAGGATGACGAAGGAACTTTGCTCTTAATATGTGGCGCTGGAACACCGATACAGAAAATAACCGACTTTTGTATAGAAAAGGGATATTCTGGTTTTGAATCCTTCGCCGGCCTTCCAGGAACCGCAGGCGGAGCTGTCTTTATGAATGCCCGTTGTTACGGTGCTAGTGTAAGTGATGTGCTTGAGTCTGTCCGTTATGCGGATTGTTCTTCTTCCGACATTTCTTTTGTTGACTATACAATGAAAAAGGATGATTGGGATTATAAAAGGTCTCCCTTCCAGAATACGACGGATATTATTCTGTCCGCATCTTTCCGGGTTAAGAAAGGTGATGGTGAGGATATAAGGAAGAAATCGGAAGAATTTATTGAGGATCGCAGAAATAAAGGTCATTTCAGGTATCCTTCCGCCGGTAGTGTATTTAAAAATAACAGGAGCTTCGGAAAGCCCAGCGGTCAGATAATACAGGATGCAGGCCTCAGGGGCTTTTCCGTAGGAGATGCGCAGGTTGCCCCCTGGCATGGAAATATAATTATAAATAAAGGAAAGGCAAGCTCTTCGGAAATAAAGGAGCTTTCTGAGACTGTTGCTTTCCGTGTTAAAGAGATGTTCGGCTTCTGTCTGGAGAACGAAATAATATTTGTAAATCATGGCAGTATACGTTGATTATTTTGGCAATATAAAGCCATGAAAACTAAAGAGTTTGGAAGGGGATTATGTGGTTTGGCTCATTCCCATTGACAACAGTTACGTTGGAATCTATACTCAGAAAGGGTGGTGATGTAGTTTGTTACAGCTTTCATTCGTAAATTTTAGAAAAGACTCTTTTCTTCTTGTTGAGGGAAAAACTGTCAGTGATCGTTTTTACATAATTCAGGTTGGTCGGGTCCGCTGTTTCAAAGAAGTCATGGCTTCTGCTGAGGAACAGTCTTTTTTGGGGCCGGGTGATTTTGTCGGCGTTATTCCGTGTATGTCCGGCCATAACCAGATTGAGTCTGTAGTCGCTCTCACTGATGTGGTTGCTATTTCTGTACGTCGGGATCAGTATACTGAGCTTATTCAGAAGAATACCCCTGTCGCATTAAAGATAATACGCACTTTTGCCAATAAAATGCGTATGCTCAATGAGACCCTTACAAGGCTCACTCTCAAAAATTCTGTGGTGGCAAGTCCAGAGCATCTTTTCTCTGTCGCTAGTTATTATGAGAAGGCAGGAATGATCGATCCTGCGATATATGCCTACTATCAGTATCTTAAAGCCTGTCCCCATGGTGCTAATGTGGAGATGGCAAAAAGACGTTTCATTGTTCTTAAACCACGTTCTCATGCTGTTTATTTCGAGCCGCCCAAAGACCCCATACGCTTGTATCCCAAGAATACGATGGTTTTCTGTGAGAATCAGTCCGGACAGGATATGTTCATAATTCAGGAAGGACAGATAAAGATTTCTAAGGTAGTGGATGGAAATGAGGTTATTCTGGCCGTTCTAAAGAAAGGAGAATTCTTCGGAGAAATGGCCCTCCTTGAGAATATGCCCCGTTCTGCGAGTGCGATAGCCTTCGAGAACTGCCGCCTTATGACTGTAAACAGGCAGAACTTCAATCAGATGGTTACGACCCAGGCCCAGCTTATCGCCCGTTTGACCACAACCCTTGCAGAGCGGCTTTGGTCTATGTCCCGTCAGCTTGCCAATACACAGATTCCTGATCCTCTCCATAAGCTTTTCGATATGCTTGCTCTCCAGTTGGAAAAAGAGCATGTACAGTGTACTGCTGGTTCAACTTATCATTTTGATCTTTCTCCCAACGACCTTGCCAATATGTGCGGTATTCCCCAGGAGCAGCAGGCAGCTTGTCTCCATCAATTCATGGTTGACCCCCGCATACGCATAGAAAACAACAAAATCACGATCCCGGACTGTCTTGAGATAGTGAAGTCAGCGGCCTTCTATCGCAAGCAGGTGCGCTGATGGTATGAAAGAAAGATTTTTCTTTTTTGTTGTTTTTTTCCTGCTTGTTCCATTCTTAGTTTTTTCCGCTCCTTCTGTCACCGATGAGGGGTATGAAGTGTCTGAAACTGAGGAAGCTGAATCCGAAGATGATGACGAGATTTATACGATTCCCCTTCCAGACGGGTATTTGAGCGTACATCTGGGTATGTCACCGGATGAAGTAAAAGCAGCCCTTCTTTTATATCCTGTTTTTGGTTACAGGGGAGAAAGGGATGTATCTATTCTTCCGGGTTTCGACAGGCTTCTTATTGAAACTACTGGAGATGGGTATTTGGACAGGTGTTGGTTCCAGTTCTACTCAGACCAGCTTTATACAATATCGATAAACATAAATACCCACGAGATGGATTATTACTCAGTTTTCAGGACCTTGTGCAGAAAATATGGAGCTCCCGGTAGTTTTTCTCCGGAAAAAGCAGTATGGAAGGATGAGAAGGTGATAATGAGCCTTGAGAAGCCTCTCTGTATAAAATATTCTGACGTAGGTATCCTAGAATCCTTAGAGAACTCTTCTTATGTGGAAGAAAGTGTTACAGAAAAACTCCGGGAAGATTTCCTCAACAGCTTATAGTCTGACTGTAAGAATATTTCTTCATTCCATTTCTGAAAGTGCGTTCTGGGCAATCACATCGTCAGGGTCATATTCAAGAACAGCGGTGAAATATTGACGCGCCGAGGTGTAATCTCCCTCTTTTTTTGCAAGGAAACCTAAATTTGACATTATTTTAGTGTTCTCTGGATCTATCTGCAATGCAGTGTGAAGATTTTTCCTGCAATTGTCGAAATCCCCAGTCTCCATGCAGCATATAGCCAGTTCGTTGTATGTGTCGCAGTTATTACCACCTAGGGTTATAGCCTGGTTGAAAGCGCTTTTTGCATCTTCATAGCGTTCCAGCCTTCTCAAAGCCCAACCCAACATGAACCAGGCATTCCATATTTTAGGATTTTTCTCTATGAAGCCCTTGATCTGCTCCAGGCCTTTTTCTTCTTGCCCCATGGAAATAAAATCAAAGGCACTTTTGAAAAGCTCATCGTCAAGATTCCGCGATGCAATATCTTCTATTATTTCTTTAGCCCTTTCTTTTTTATACTTCTCGTTTTCAGACAGCTTTTCATCATCTTGGCCGGATACAAGGGAGAGATAGGTATCCAAGCAGTCCTTGCCTTTGGAGTAATTTTTTTGTCGAAGGTAGAAAAAAGCAGCGTTGAAAAAAGCATCGGGTAAAGGCGGGTCAGCGGCCATAGCCTCTTTGTAGTATCTGAAAGCCATGTCGTCGTATGCGTCCGCATCATCGTTCAAGCCGGATCTTCTGTAGGATTCTGCTCTTTGGTCGAAAAACAGGGCTGTGTTCAGGACTGTGGGCATGTCGTCCGGATCGAGTCCTCTTAGTGCTTCGAAAATTTCTTCGGCTATGTCGAAATCCTCGTTTTTTGTCTTTAATATGGCCGCTTCTGTAAGCTCCTGCTTGATGTTGGGTTTCGCCTTCTTGATGATGCTCCTGTAGTAGAGTATGTTCTTGTTTTCCTTGTCATAGGCAAGTACTGTGAGGATTCCTGCCAGGATCATCTCTGGAGTGAGTTGTGAGATGTCAAGCTTTGCTTTGTCAAAAACACCAGCCTGTACCGGAAGCTGGACCGGCAGAGGTATCGTGGTATCGATATGCATTGATTCCCTTGAAAGCTTGAAATCTTCAGGAATGTTTATAAAAATGATAGAGTCGAGTGGGTTGGTTGGTGTCATGATTGTCCTTGTTTATTGGGGTTTATAAGCACATCTGCTTACTGCTGTGTTTGATTTGTAACTTCCTCAGTTTTAGCGACAGCGGCTTGTTCTTGTTCAGCAGCTTCTTGTGGAGCCTGAGTTTGAGACTCTTCCGGTTCTTTTTGTTGGGTTGTCTGGTTTTCTGCCTCTTGTGGCTGGGACTGAGGTTGAGTCTGCACATGAGCAAAAGCAGCTTTTGCCTGTGCCTGGGCATCTGCTTGTGTGATGGGTTGTTCTGGAGCTGCCTGTGCCAGGTCAGACGGACTGAAGACGACAGAAAGCTGCTTCTTGCGTACAGCTGTAAGATATTGGTTTATATGAAGTTTGTAGACCATGGGAACACTTGCTTCATCGAAACGTATTGAAAGGGACACAAGATCCTTCCTGCCCTCTATTGTCTCTGCCCCTACTATCCTTCCTTTTATGCCTACAGGTTCGTGGGTATCTTCAAAATCCAGCCGTATTATGACATCTTTATCTACAAGGAATTTGGCCAGTCCAAGAATGACAATTTTTGTTCCAGAGAAGGAAAGATCACGTATTATACAGTGGCGGGGTACATTCTGTATGAAAACGAGAGTTTCCTCTTTTACGAGCTGGAGTTTCCTTTTGGAATCGACAGAAATTACAATACGCTCTTCTTTTCTACGGATGGCATTTATGTTGGCCTCAAGCAGGCGCCCTATTATCTCTATCAGATCGTCAGGTGGACGTTGCGTGAAGGTAAGGGTTATAAGAGCAAGGTCATTGGATGTGGCGTAGGGGGTGATGTTTGTGACTTTTGTGTTGACAAAAAAACACAAGGGCTGTCCGTCTGGTTGTATGAAACAGAATCTAAGGCTGGCAGCAGTATTATCTTTTTTCAGCTGTGTGTATGCTCCACCTTTTGCACTGATAATAATCCGTGCAGAAAGAAAAGATGTTGAATTTATGATACAAGGCCATTGAGATCCTGCGCATTTTATATATATTTGACGGGGATCCAGGTTGAGTGTTTTAATGATTTCTTTCGTAAAGGTTATTTCTTTATCACGATACATATCGTAATAGTTAGTAATCTGCTGAGTGGTAGCTGTACCCATAAAGTAGATGATAGTTTATTTAATGTGATTCGTCAATCATTTGCAAGACTTGTATTTTTTTACTTGAAAAAAAATCCCTTATCAAATAAGTTGTCTTAATGCAACAGAATGATGGAGCTTGTATGAATACAGCCAAAAACGGGAAAAGATTGATAGAGTCTCATAAAAGAAATATTTGTGGTGATGATCCATCTCCGGACTCTTTCGGAGGTAATGAAGGGAATTTGATAAAAGATAATCCCCTCAATCAGGATGGAATCGGGGAGAAGGAAATATTGGTGGTAAGCTTTGGCACCTCCTTTAATGATAGTCGTATAGCTGATATAAAGGGGATAGAGGATGCAATGCAGGCCTTGAATCCCGGATGGTCAGTACGGCGGGCTTTCTCGTCTCAGATAATCATTAATCACATACTGACCCGGGATAGGGAAAAAATTGACAATATGGAGGAGGCCTTTGAACGGGCAGTGGCAAATGATGTGAAAAAACTCGTGATCCAACCTACTCTTCTTATACAGGGGACTGAATATGACGAGCTGGTGCGGATAGCGGAGCTTCATGCCCCGTCTTTTGAGAATATCCTTCTTGCAGAACCCTTGCTGGGACTTGTGGGTGATAGTGCTTCTTCCCTCAATCCGGACAAAGCTATAGTAGCCAGGGAAATCACGAAGGAAGCTGTTAAGGAAGCCGGTTTTTCATCCCTTTCGGAAGCTAAGACCAAGGGAACTGCTTTTGTTTTTATGGGGCATGGAACTTCTCATCCTGCTAAGATAAGCTACATCCAAATGGTCTCTCAGATGGAGGAGCTTGGTTACGACAATGTTTTCGTGGGGACTGTGGAAGGAGAGCCTGAGGAGACGGCTTGCAAGGTAGTTATTGAGGATGTGAAGAGGGCCGGGTATAAGAAGGTTGTCCTTCGGCCCTTGATGCTTGTTGCCGGGGATCATGCCAATAACGACATGGCCGGGGACGATAAGGATTCTTGGAAAAGTTTGTTCGGGATGTCAGGCGCGTTCGATTCGATAGTATGCCAGACAGCAGGGCTCGGGAGAATCCCTTCGATCCAGAAGCTGTATGTGGAGCATACTAAGGCGGCCTGCAGGAGGATTACCTCAGAAAATACACTTTCTGATTGACTTGAATACTGTTTATCAGTAAATTCAATACATGCTTTTGTTTTTTCTGAAAAAGAACTTTTGTGATGGATGGGACAATCTTCTTTGGTTGATGGCCTTCAATCTTTTGTGCGTGGCGGTAGTTGCCGGTGTTTATTTCGGAATGGGCGCGGTCGTGGGGCTGACGATGATTCCCGAATGGCTTGCCATCGTATTGTCCCTCGTTGTTCTTATCGCGGGTATTTTCCTGCTTTCCACGATTCTTTTTTCTGTCAGTGATGTGTGTGCGAAAATCGCTGATTTCAAGTCATCATCTTATAAGGAAGTTTTCTCCGGACTTAAGAATTCTTGGAAGGATGCCATATTGTTCTCTCTCCTTATGACATTTCTTGTTATCCTTGGCTTCGTCGCCATTCCGTTTTATCTCAGGATGGGCGGCCTCATAGGAGTTTTCCTGGCATCCCTTGTTTTCTGGATGCTTTGTATTTGTCTTCTTTCACTGCAGTGGTTCCTGCCTCTTCGGTCCCAGCTTCATGGCGGTTTTAGAAAAACTCTTAAAAAATGCTTCATAATATTTTTTGATAACGCCGGTTTTTCTATTTTTATGTTCTTCTATACATTGATTCTTGCAGTTCTCTCCGTCTTCCTTGCTTTCCTTGTCCCTGGATTCGCAGGAATAGCACTTGCAGAGAATAATGCTTTCCGCTTGCGTCTTTACAAATATGACTGGCTGGAGGCCCATACCGATCTTACTCCGAAAGAGGCCCGTAAGCATATTCCTTGGGGTGAGCTTATTGCCGAAGATCGTGAGACTCTTGGACCCAGGTCGTTCAAAAGCTTTATTTTCCCCTGGAAGGATTGATGCTTCTGAGCTTGTGAGGGGGAAGCTCTTCCCCCTTTCTTCCCGCCTTCTTCCAAGGGCATGAAAAATTGCCCAGCCCTGCTTTTTTCTCTTTTTCCCTTGCTTTCCTGCAGAACTTTTTTAAAAAGAGATTCCCTAGATAGAAAAAGTGTGATATAGTGACATTGGTAAACCGATTTACTAATGGATAATTCTGGACTTACGCATTTTTCCCAGAAAATTCCAAATTTAACGGGTTATCCCGCAAAAAAGGATATGATATATGAACATGCTTCGTTCAAGCGGCATTTTGCTGCATCCCACATCACTTCCGGAGACACCGGGGATTGGCACAATAGGCAGATACGCGTATAAATTTATTGACTGGCTTGTGTCTGCAAAACAGTCGCTATGGCAGATACTTCCCTACGGACCGACTGGCTATGGAGATTCTCCTTATGCCTCCTTCTCGACATTTGCGGGAAACCCCTTACTCATAGATTTGGATACGCTCAAGGAAGAAGGCTGGCTTACGGATGTGCAGGCTGAGCCGCCTGAATGGATTCACAACAGTGGCTACGTCGATTTTGGGTCTGTCGTCTGGTGGAAGATTCCGGTGCTTAAGACGGCGGCGGAGCAGTTTTTGGACAGTGCGGACGAAAAAAAGCGCGTTGAGTACGAGGCTTTCAAAAACGATAACGCTGCCTGGCTTGATAATTACTCTATCTTTATGAGCATAAAAGAGCATTACGATGCGCAGGCACAAAAAGAAAACAAGTTCGGGGCAATGTGGATCAATTATTGGCCCCATGATCTGGCCGTCCATAAGATTGAAGCTGTTTCTGACTGGCATGCTTCTCATGTGCGCGAGGCAGAAATCCATAAGGTTATACAATTCTTTTTCTTCACCCAGTGGAGCTGCCTGAAAAAATATGCCAACGATCACGGTGTTCGCATAATCGGCGATATTCCGATTTTCGTAGCTGCGGATTCTGCGGACGTATGGGCTGATCAGAAGCTTTTTCAGCTTGATGAGAACGGCCGCGCCACGAGTGTTGCCGGCGTTCCTCCGGACTATTTCAGCGCGACCGGGCAGCTTTGGGGTAATCCGCTTTATAACTGGGACGAAATGGAGAAAGACGGCTTTAAGTGGTGGATCCGCCGCATCCGTTCAATGCTTCATCAGGTGGATTATGTCCGCATAGACCATTTCCGCGGTTTTGAGGCCTACTGGTCTGTTCCGGCGGGGGAAGAAACTGCGATAAACGGAAAGTGGGTCCCGGGACCGGCGGAGAAGCTTTTTAACCGCATTAAGAAGGAGCTTGGGGATATTCCGATTATAGCGGAGGATTTAGGGCTTATAACTGAAGGAGTAAGAAAGCTTCGCGAAGATTTTTCGCTGCCCGGCATGAAAGTGCTGCAGTTCGCGTTCGATGTGAACGAGGCTGGAAAAGAAGGTTTCACGAATCCCTTTTTGCCGCACATGTACACGCCGGAATGTGTCGTCTACACAGGCACCCACGACAACGACACTATGCAGGGCTGGCTAAATAATGCCACAGAGGAAGAGGTTGAGCTTGTGAGGCGTTATCTTACGGGAAGGGTGCCGGGCATTGAAATAAAAGATGAGGGGCTTTGTCCCGGACTTATACGTGCGGCAATGGCTTCTACAGCACGCTTTGCGGTTTTCCCTCTTCAGGATTTGTTCGCTATCGGGTCGGAAGGCAGGATGAATACGCCGTCAACGACTGGCGGACACAACTGGCAGTGGCGCATGAAGAGCGAGCATCTGGATGCGGATAAGGCGGAATGGCTCAAGGAGCTTTCTGCATTATACGGACGCAACCTGTGTTGCAACGGCAATAATTAAGCTATACCTTGGGGGAGAGGGAACCCAGGGGACTGTCCGCTGCAAAGAGTGAGACCTTGCTGTCTGTCCCTGTTTTGCCCCCCCCTTTGCTTTGTTACTGAAAAAAAAAGCGGCTCGAAAGCCGCTTTTTTTGTTCGCCGTCGTCCGTCTCATTCAGGACTGTCCGACGGTTCCCTGTTACTTATTTCTCAGAAAGAAGAAGTGTCTTTGAATCAAGCTTAAGGTTGATGTTCTGTACTTCTGTGTTGTGTGCCTTAAGGACCTTCATCTGAATTACATCTGGTTTCTGCTCAAGGTGAACGACAGTGTTGAGCTCAGCTGCTGTTTCCTCACCAAAAATTTTGTTTACATCTTCTTCGTCAGAATTGTAACTGAACCAAATAGCAAGACCTGCTTCTGCTGCATAAGTTTTAAGAATCTTCAACTCGGAAGCTGTGAAGAATTTAGATCTAAGACCGTCGATTATAACACCGGCAGCTTTTATTCCACCTTCAGCAAGTGCTTTGAGAGTTTTTGTTATTCTCTCTGCGGATATTGCGTCAGGGCTGAAGTTAAGGATTATTCTGTTACGGATAACTGAATCCTTCACATCATCAGCATCGGCAAGATTCTTTTTCTTTGCCATTTCGTTGAAAATGTCTTCATACCATGTAATTACATTGTCTGAGTGCTGGTTGAAAGAAACGTGTACAACCGGTTTGTCCTGAAGAAGCATATCAAGACCGAACTGTACAAGGACAGAAGTTTTTCCCAGCCCTTTACGGGATGTGAGAACTCCAATCTCACCAGCCTTAAGACCGCCATTTGTAGCAGTCTCAAAACTGCGAACGGGGCTGCGGTCTATGAGTTCCTGTTTTACCATTCGTTACTCCTTATTTTCCCTGTTGTTCCTTGCGTTTTTTCTCCTGATATTCAGCGATAAGCTGCTCAGAAACGCTGTTAGGAACTTTTCCGTACTTTTCGAATTCCATTGTGAACTCTGCTTTTCCCTGTGTGGATGAGCGGAGAATCGTTGAGAATCCGAACATCTCAGACAGAGGAACTTCGGCGTTTACCGTTGACGTTCCGTTATCATCTGTTGAATCAATTATAACACCACGTCTCTGATTTATCAAACCAAACATGTTACCCTGGAATTCAGTAGGACCG
>JAILBN010000102.1 GCA_024680915.1 Treponemataceae bacterium
GGAGCCATAACTCTGGCCAAAGGCTTTGAGAGACAGGGCTGGGAGATGAGACGGAGCTTCCTCAGCCCCTGTTGGACGACCAGGTACCAGGACATACCCAAGGTGCACTAAGCACATGTCGGCTGTGGCATGTTGCAGGAAGCAGCTTGCTGATGGGGGCCCTTAGTTTTTTACCGCAGTCCCGGCTCGGGGGAGGGGAAATTTTGACTTCTATTAAGGTGTATGGTATATTGTTGCTGAAGCTTAGGGCTTATTTTTTAGATTATTCTTGTCTGACCTTATGTTCTGAAAATTAGGAGAGGTGAAACGGCATGAGCGACACGTTAAAGGTTATAATTGCTTGTATATTATGGGTATTTATCATACTCTTCTTCAAGAATTCTCCAAGGGCAAGGAAAATTCTTAAAATGGTATGTTTCTGGGGTATCATAAAAACAATTATAAGTAGAAAAAAAAATAAAGATTCATGGTTTTAAGAGATCCTCCAATGTGAAACTATTAATTGTTTCCGAGAAATAAGAGTGATGAACCAGCCCCTTATGGCCTTGCCGTTCTCCTGGAAGACAGCCCTCTTCTTCTTGCCCATGGTCTCTGAGAGGGGGATGCGCCTGTTCACGCACCTCAGAGTCTCTAAAGTGTATGGCAGCACTGTGTATACCCCGTCCCTCAGGAGAGTCATGCTGCAATCTTTTCCATGAATGTATCTCATGTCTCAAGTATGCTATGAAAAGAAAGGCTTGCGGTCTAAGACTTTTTCATGTTAGGGGATGAATTTTTATTACAAGGAGAAGACTTTCTTTTTCAAGGATGCTGTTATACAATTAAGACAATTAATTCATACGGAGGGATTCAATGAATAAAAAGTTAGGAATCTCAGCATTATTGATCTTTATGCTGATTTTTTCATTCCTAGGCTGTAAGCCGGAGGCTGATATAACATACACAGTGACCTTCAATGCGAATTACGAAGGCGCAAATCCGGCGATAGGGAACCAGACCTTTACGGCAGGTACAACCCAGTTTCTTAAGACAGCGGCAACATTGGACTTCAGCAGAACAGGCTATACTTTTGCCGGCTGGGCTACAAGTCCCACAGCCACAAATGCCACCTATCCAGACGGAGCATCTTATACAGCCACTTCTGATGTGACCTTGTATGCAGTGTGGAGGCCCAAAGCTCTTTCAAGTATTTCTGTGACAACTGCGCCTGCTAAGGTACTTTATTTCGCTGGAACAGGAGAAAGCCTGAATACGGCTGGAATGGTCGTTACTGCAACTTATGATGATGGTTCTACAGCTACAGTAACACAGTTCACGACATCAGGTTTTGATTCCGCAAGTGGTGGAATCAAATCATTGACAGTATCTTATACAGAAGGTGGAGTCACAAAAACAACTACAACACCATATTGTGTAGCCGCCAGTGATGCCCTGACCCAGACTGTAGTTTCTAACGGAACAAGGACTATCAATGGAACAGCTTACCAGCTGGTGAAATTCGGAGATTTCCCCCAGACGATAGCGGCAAGCGGAATCACCTATTCTGCAAGCCCAGTCTACAACGGCTGGTATCTGGGTTCTGACGGATATTTCTATGAAGCCTGTCAGGCGAATCCTTATATAGATAATTATTCAAGTCGTACCTGTACCGATGGTAAAGTTTTACAAACTGGAAGCACTTATTACTTCAAGGTCCAGCCAATTGAATGGCGGGTACTGACGGCAGATTATAATTCAACAGGCAGAAAGCTTATCCTTGCAGAAAAGATTCTTACAGCGGATGTGCCTTATTATTACTCAGATTCAGGTGCACGAAGTATAGATGGAACAACTGTTCATCCAAACAACTATAAGTACAGCCAGATAAGGGCCTATTTGAATGGATTGAATTACTATGATAATTCTAATGAAGCAGTTACCACTTATAATAATAAGGGTTTCTTACAGAAAGCCTTTACTGCAAGTGCCCGGGAACTTATCCTTGCAACAAGCGTAGATAACTCCGCAAGATCGACAAATGCTGATGCCAATCTCTGGAATAGCGGTAACAATGAATATGCCTGTGATAACACCAGCGACAAAATATTCCTTTTAAGCGAACAGGAAGCAACAAGAGGCAGCTATGGCTTTGGTAGCTCCAGCAGTTCTGGAGCAGGGAACGAAAGAATAAGGGTAACGACAGACTATGCAAAAGCCAATTATGCTTACCAATACACTACAAGTGGCTATGGTGGTTATTGGTGGCTCCGCTCTCCTGGCTTTGATAGTAGTAGCGACGCGCGCAGCGTCATGCATGATGGTTATGCCGTCTGCAGCTGCTACGTCTATTATAGTAGTTTTGGCGTATGTCCAGCTTTGTCAATTTCATTTTAATGAAATTGACTAGTTGACCGCTCCCTGCGCATGGCTCCGGGCCAGTTCACTAAAAACAGTCCACTGGACTGTTTTTGCGGAACATGGTTCCGCCGTTCTCGGCCTTGCAAAGCAATAATCTTGTTACAAATGCAGGGTGCTTGGCACCCTGCATTTGTAACGACAGTTAAAGCAAGTCGGAATATGTCGTTGATACTTGCCATAATTCTGGTGGTCATTATATATAACAAAGGTTCGGAAAGAACGAAAACCGTAATGAAATATATGTTCGGTTATTGGTCCGTCTTTATTGACCGCCACAGCAGTGGCTTTATGATTGCTGACCATCTGTTTTCAGAAGGTCAGCAAACAAAAAAATAGCAAAATTGTAATGATTCAATTAACTCCAAATCTCGGTGGTGATTTTTACGATGTGAAAATAGGACTTATTTCTCGTAATACTTACTTTAAGGATAAAGGAAAAGAGGGGAAAGAAAAAAGACCGCTTTTGGAAAGACCCAAAAGCGGCTTTAATACAGATAATATAGGTGAGCGCCGTTCACCGCTTCAAGAAGAAGCCCCTCGCGCAATCTCGGGTCAATCCGACAACTCAAAATACCACTTTCAAATGATTCTGTCAAACAAAACATCAAGAAATCCGTATACGATCAGACAAGAGAATTATTAAAGGCTATACGGATTTCTGACCATCCGTTTGCGGAAGGTCAGAAAACGCTAATTCTGCCATGCGTTTTTTCGCATACTCTTCAGAAACACCGCCCCACAACGGATTTAACCTTGTAGTCGGCTCTAGTTTTTTTGTTTTATACGAAAAGACGAACTGCTTTCCGGTATCATCTATCGCCCAAATATCGTTATCATCATCAGCGAAATACTTCATACTTTACCCCCCCCAATAAACTATATTACAACTATTTGATGTATTCAACCAAATTTTGAAAATGTTCAATTGTCTTTTTTGTCAAGACACCATTTTAGTTTGCTAACCTTCCGAATACGGAAGTGCAATAAACTTCAGTTTCCCGACTAAGACTCAGTTTTTCGGCTTTTAGTCGGGAAAATCCCCAGAATTCCACACTTCACTGACTGGAAATTTCCGACTAAAACTCAGTTTTCCGGCTTTTAGTCGGGAAAATCAGTAATTTGTCGCCCTCGTTCCCGACTAAAACTCAGTTTTCCGACTTTCAAAAACAGAAGAGCAGCAAACTATAAAGGAGCGAATTATTGACAAATTTTGATTTATGGTTTATATTTATTAGTAGGAGAAGCTACTCCTAGAATTTGTATTAAGTGCTAACTCGCATATAGAGCGTAACCACTTATGCAGCCTATGTAGTAAGTCTCTGCCTCAGATATTGTTTTTGAGATTCAAGCTTACTATTGGTAAGAGAGCCTGAGATTGCTATCAGGCTCTTTTTTTTTACTGCTTATGTACCTCTAGGTTGCGTTATTTGGATTCTCTCCGTACATTTTACGGATTTTTTACAAAAGAAGGCTTAAACTTTTTATATTTCAAAAAGAAAGTGTAGGGTAAAGCCCATTCTGGCGAGCCATCTTTGAGCCTGTATTTTTCATCCTCTTCATCATAAGTATAAAAAAAACACACAGGTCTCAGTTTTCTGCTACAAAACTAAAAACGAGCTTCACAGCTCCATTATCAAGTTTGCTGACCATCCGTTTTCAGAAGAGCAGCAAACTGAAGGAAGCTAAAAATCCTGCCAAGTCATGCTTGACTGGATTTTTTATGGAAAAATGTGACTTTGTATGCTACAATTGAGAGAAAGTTGCAGATAGGAGGTCGTTATGTCATATGATACAATGGTTGAGCAAATAAAAGCTGTTCCTCAAGAATGTCTTGCTGATATTGAAAACTATATTCAATTTGTTTTGTATCGATATAATCAGAATGTAAAAGTTGAAAAAACTCCAAATCTTTCAAAATACTTTGGTTCCGTAAATTTCAAAAAAGATGGTCTTTCTATTCAAAAGGAAATGAGAAATGAATGGAATTGATTTTTTAGCTGATACAAATGCTTTAATCTATCTTTTGAATGGCAGTTCATGCATGAGTCCGTTTTTGCAGAATAGATTGGCATTTTCAGTTATATCAGAAATGGAACTTTTGTCTTTCTCTGAATAACAGCAAAAGAAGAAAACTGCATAAAATCGCTCTTGCTTGATTGTAAAGAAATTTCACTTACAGATGAAATAAAAATAAAGACAATTGAAATTCGCAAAAAGTATAAAACAAAACTTCCTGATGCTATTGTTGCAGCTTCTGCAATTGTAAATAATATTCCACTTATTACTGCAGATAAGGGATTCAATCAGATAGAAGAAATAGATATAAAATTAATTGTTCCTATTATGTAAACAAAAACTAACATGTAGCTCAAGCCGTGTTGTGGGATTTGAGCTACATAGTTATGTGGACGCCCGCACTGGGGCACTTGTGAGTCCATTTTTCATATCGTTTTGTAACGATATTTATAGATTATTCCGTCTTTTGAGCCATATTCAGACCATGATTCATATCCATCAGAGCTTTTGTAATGGATTAGGTTTCCTTTGGAGTCATGTTCTCCTATTAAATCAAGCCTTACCCACCTGGATACTTTTTCACCATTTACTGTTACTTCTTTGTATATATTCTTTCCGAATTCCTGGGTTGAGACTGGAAAATAAAGGAAAGCGAAAAGGAAAAAGAAAAAAGCTGTTTTTACTTTTGAACGAAAAAGCATATCACCTCCTGTGCTTTTTTAGTATATTTCACAATTCGTGCCATTACAACAATACCTGCTGATTAGTTCCTTGGTCAGCCTATAAAAGAAGCCTTTCAAGGATATCTATTCTCAATGAGTCTTTCTTCTCAAGTCAAAAAGGAAAGATTGCCAGCTCTCTTTTTCCCCCCAGTTCCCCGCACCTAGGTTTTCCGGGCTTTTTTGGTTTAAAACAAAGAAGGCTAAACCTTGATCTTGCAAAGATTTAGCCTTTAATGAGCGACCGGGGGTTCGAACCCCGGACCCACAGATTAAGAGCGAAAAATCGCTCAAAACTATATGGAATCTTTATAGAACAATCAAAAACAGTATAATTTAATATAACATAATATAACTTATTTGTAAATAGATTAAGGAATTAATATTTTTGTTTATATTGTTTTATATACAGTTTTCTAACAAATTCTAACATTTGGGTTCACACACCCACAGACCGAAAATCTGTTGAGTCAAAAATAAGAATCGGCGAGTAATCCCAAAATCAATTCAAAAGCTGGCAGACAAGTTCCTCCGCCACAGTGGTTCCCGCCCCCCGCCGGCCCCTGCCGCCCCCACGCTCACATCCGTTCGCTCCCCCGCATACCCCGGCATCCCCCAAATAGGAAGTGTATTTAATGGGGGCTCTTAGGGGCCTCTTGGGGGTCGGCACGCTTCGCCGTGCCCCAGTGGCTCCGGAACCCGGTGCTGATAGCGCAAACCTACTTACAACGCCCGGAACGTCCATGTTCCGGCCGTGTCGTTACGCTGCCGCTCCATGCTTCGCGGCATCCATGCCGCTTGCATTCCCGCGTCAGCTCCACTCAAGAACGGTCCGCAAATCCTCTTCCTCACAGCTCTCCGGCAGCCCTTCCTCCCCGGATGAGGATGTCGCGATTATCGCAGGCTCCTAAACGCTCCATCCTCTCAAGCTTGTCGTCAGGACTGCCTCCGCATCCGCCGGATATAAGCAGGGAAAAGTTCCAGAAGCCTTGTTGTCGTTCTGTCTCCAGGTGTTCATTCCAGAAGATAAAGATTCTTGTCTTCATCCCCTCTGTCGGTAGACTTCCGTCCTGACAAGTCAGGCCGGAAGCTTACCTCCAGAGGGGCCCGGATGAAAAACACGATGATCAGCACTACACAAAATGCCACAGATTCGCGATTGGATTTTTTTTCCAGGGGGGAGCGCGTGCGCCGGCTGTTTGGCCAGCGGAAGAAGATCTTTTTTTTCGGCATCTTTGCTAAAAACTGCAGAACTTCACTTCTATATGCAGTTTCATAAACCTTCTACAGAAAAAGTATAAATATACTTTTTCTTATTTTTATCTGCAGTATAAAAAAAAACTAAAGGAAATATATAATATAGAGAAAATCTATATAAAACTATGTAAGCAAATAAAACATAAAGGAAACTGCATTTTTGTTGAAAAAGTGTTGTTTACCTGCAGTAATGTGCAGTGTCTGAATCCTATCTGAAGTGCTGAGAAAAATAAGCCACATTATGTTCCTGCCCTGGAAAGCTAAGGGGCAGGGGGAAACAAAAAAAAGCCCCACGGAAAAACCGTGCGGCTCACTCCCTACCGGGAATCCTCATTTTTTAGGAGGCTCATCCGTTATATCACGCTTTGCAAAATACCCTCCATTACTGTTTGCGTGTGGCTCCGGCATGAATTCCCAGCCCTGGGCACCCAGTATATTGAAGAGCTGTGTAGTACTTTCTACTTTCAGTTCATCATATTTCTTATCGATTTCTTTTTGTCGCATATACTCGAACTTTCTCATAAAATCTCCTTTAACTTTTGACTCATCTGTCGTTGTTATAAAAAAGTGCTTACCGCACCTTATTAAATAATCCTACCAAGCCCAATTCCCCTTGTCAAGAAAAGGAAAAAGACCACCACCGACAGAGAACCGCCCTTCAAAAACGCCACAGCCCGGCTCTGGCAAAAACCGCCAAAGCCGCCTGAAGCCAGCCCTGGCAAAGTCCCCCTCAAAGACTCTCCCTCTCCCTTAATCCTATCCCCAGCCAGAACCTCTCCGTGTTCCCCATAATCTTCCTGAAGCCCTTCTCCTGCAGCCTCATCGCAAGGAACTTCTGACTGCACACCTTCTCATTCATAGAAGTACACCATGCAACATAAGCCGCATAAAGGTTTTTGTTCGACACTCTGATGCTCTCAGAAGCAGCTATGAGACAGCAGTCCTTAAGGAACTGACCCACCACATCCATGTCCGAGTGGTACTCGTCTGTCGCATTCTTCACAGTGGCAGGCATAGTAAGCCCGTCATTTTTCCATGCTATGTAGCCCTGAAGCAGCCAGTTGAAAATCCCCGCATTCTCAGCCTCAAGCTTCTCCTGAAGCTCCTTGTCCCTCTGCTCCTCGGGGATAGTCACCGTGAAGGGAATCAGCCGTATTCTCCTCCATATGCCGAAGTCGTTACCCTTGATCTGGGGCTTGTGGTTCGTGGCCATGAAAATCTTGAAGGTAGGCTTGAAAGAGAAATACTCCCCGTAAAGGAAACGGGCAGTCAGATTGTCATCCCCCGTCACCTGCTTCACAAGACTCTCGGAAAGCCTTTTCCCCTGCTCGGTCTCCGACGTGCTCACGAAACGCACCGCCCTCAGCCTTGCCACGTCATTGTTTATCCCCTCATTCTGCTTCTTCATGAAAGTCTCGGCCTGAGTGTGCTCCGCATAGTCTCCCATCAGGTTTGATATGGTGTTGAGGAAAGTGCTCTTGCCGTTGGCTCCGGCACCCCACAGAATGAACATGCACTGCTCGCTGGTGAGACTGGTCATGGAGTAGCCCATCACCTTCTGGATGTATGATATCAGATCCCTGTCCTGGTTCATGATCTGCAGCAGGAACTTCTCCCAGGTGGGACACCTGGCCTTTATGTCGTATATGAACTTACTGCACTTCGTGGAGTAGTCCTTTGGAGTGTGAGGCCTGAATTCCCCCGTGTCCAGATACATGGTGCCGTTGACGCAGTTGAAGGCAAAAGGGTTCTGGTCGAAGGTCTCAGGAGGAGTCTTCACTTTCTCGTCCATGGCTATGGACTCTATCAGGGACTTCCTCCTCCTCAGGCTCTCGCTCTTCTTTATGTGGCTCTCGAAATCGATCCGCCTCTGGATATCCTTTATGGTGGGGGCGATCCTGTACATGCTCCTTATCAGACGGTTCACCAGAGTCTCAGTCTCCCCGTTGTCGTCCGTCAGCCACTGCTTCCCGTTCCAGACAAGGAACTTCTTCCACTGCCTGCAGTACCTCACCCGGTCACCGTACATCTTCAGGAAGTACTCCGTATTGGTCATGTCCGTGTACTGGGCAGCACCCTTCACATACTCGCAGGTCCTCATCTCACGGGCAGCCGCCCTCAGACTTTCCATGTAAATATCATTCGGTCTCTTCTGCGCCATGAACGGCTCCTTCCTCTTCGAGAATACTGTAATAGGCCAGAAAACGAAGGGAGACCAGCTGGGCAACGTTCGTCACGTTCACATCAGTGTGAAGCCTCCTCCAGTTCTCGTGCTCCTCATAAAGACGCACGAGAAGCTCCGGCCTGAAGACGAAAAGATGCTGCTTGAAATAAGCATGCATATAGCTTATCCCCTCCGGCACAGCCGTATCCCTGAGCCCCAGAAGCTTTATAAGGTCGGAGGAAGCCTCCTCCTCATCCTTCATGAAAGCCTGCAGAGTCTTCATGTAGACCATGTTGTCCAGGTCCTCGTTCCTTCTGCCGGGCATCAGGAGCCCTCCTGGTACACGAAGACATCCACGCTTTTCCCTGAGGCAGTCCTCCCGTCGCTGAAAGTGACGTAAGCCCAGAACCTCCACCAGCCCCACTGGTCAAGCTCCTCAGAGTCCGTGAAATCGTGGTATATAATCCAATCCTTGTCCCTGTTTATCAAGGCAGGGAAGAGACCCGTGGCTCCGTCCGGCTTACGGTATCTTATCTCTCCTCTGTCGCCATCCCGTAAATCTATCCCCGTATCAAGGGAAAGACGCAATGACGTCTGGTTCATGTATATATGCTTCATCTGCTCCTATCCTTAATGAAACTTCTCAAAGAAAGCTCCTGTGTGACAGGACTCCATAACTCCACCTCAAGCCTGTTCGTGAATCTCCTCTTTGAAAGCCTCTCCCAGAAAGTGATCAAGTCCCCGGTGAGACGGACCAGAGAGCGGCCTTGAGCTATTCTGTCCATTATCCTGCTTATTTCCCCCACGATGCAGTTCAAAGTCTTCATGGCGGACAAAAGTGCTGTCATGTGAAGCCCTGTCGCTTTCTCCCTGAGAAGAGCCCTCCAGGTCTCCGTCCTTTCCCCGGCATCCACCACAGAAGAAGCCCCCATAAGAAGATCCCTCCATGTCTCAGTCCTGTCCCTGACAGCCAAGAAGGCTCCTATCCTTTTCCTGAATCCCCAAGAAACACTTCTGTTCTCAGAAAGAGCCAACTTCGACGATATCCCTTTCAGGAAACTAAGCCTCATTCTCTTGGCCTCCTTCGTACGCACGAAGGAGGAGATCCATTTCCGCAAGTTTCGGAAAAACCTCCTTCCGTCCTCAGCTCTGACTCCGGCAAAGACTTTTTTCAGGAGAATCCTCTCCGTCCTCCTCCTGTCCACCGTCACGACACCCGCCGTGACCCTCTTCAGAAGCCTGCGTTTCGTCTTTCCAGCTTCCGCTGCTCTCAAGTTGTCCCTTATTGTCTTTATCAGCCGGCATCTTTTTATCATCCGCCCGGTGCCTCTTATAACAGCAGTCATCCTCAGAAGCACCATCCTTCTCCTTGCCACTGAAGATCCGGGCGCAAGTCTTTCTGTCCCCCCTCTTATCAGTCTCCTGCCGGCTTTCGTGCTCCCTGCCATACGAAGGACCTGTCGGACAGGTTTCCGCAGCTGCCGGAGGCACCTTCCTGAAGGACCACTTATACCCAGCGAATCCCTGACCAGCCGCATATAATTCTGGCTTGGAATTACGTCCGAGTACACGAAATAATGAGGGAGCAGGGCAAGAGGCCTCCAGTCGTTCTTGAGCCATTCACCCGGAACCTGGGATGGCGGGGGCTCCTCAAGGTCATCCCGGTAGGTGCCCAGGGAATATGTCCAAAGATAGTCTGTGTCAGCAGGCCTTTCCTTCTCAAGAATATCGAAAGTGGTCGTATAGAAGATGCTCCATATTCCTATCCATACCTTCTCATTCCTTCGAATATCCCTGTTGAGGCGGAGGGTGCAGTGCCCCCAGTTGCCCGTCTCGAAGGGAAGAAGACCCACCCTCTGCCTGCTCAGATTCACCAGCAACTGATGAGGCTTACCGTCGAGATCCGAGTAGACCACAGGCCAGCCGTCCTCCGCGTCACTCCTCTCGTAGGTACGATAGAACCAGAATTCTATGTCACCGCAGGCATCCGCCTCCATCCTGTACTGCCTCAGGGCAATTTCGCAGTCGAAATAAAGAGGATTGTATTCCTCTCCGTCCTCAGTCCATTCCTCGAAACTTCCTTCTTGAGTGGTTCCTGTTATGTGACTTGCCATCAGCTGCCCTGCACGGTTATGGTCCATTCTATGGCAAGGGAGTCATTGGCTGTCACGTCCACCGCAGGCGTTATCTGTGCGTAGGCAAGGGACTCAGCCTGTGCCGTGTTCCCGTTCATGAGGCATACTTCGTCAATGCCCGTCGCATTCAGACTTCCCGCCGGGAAGCTCGCCTTGTAGGTCACCACGGCTCCGCTCACGGAAGGAAAACCAGAATCCACCTTCTGGAAACCTCCCGTCGCCGAATTGCACCTTGTGTTCTGCTTGGGGCTGTTCCCCGTCCATCCCGTGCCTACCTGCATATAACCGTTGACGCTGGTTATCTTCGTCTTGGTGGGGGTGGCCAGCATCCAGTCCGCTATAAGACCATCCCCCTGGGCTGTTATGGTGTTGTGGTGCAGCACCATCATCCTTTTGGGCGGCAGACCAAGAAGCCTCCTTATCCAGCTCCTGGGGTAGAACTTTATCTCCCCGTCCTTATCTACCACCACGACCTTCACAAGACCTTCCATCCTGACTTTTCCGTCTCTCATTCTCACTCCTTCCTAAAGAATCAATACAAGGGCAATCAATATCACCGCCGTGACGATCACGGAAATCTCCACCGCCAGAGCCTGCCTCAAAGACTTCTCCGTCCTTCCCATATCCTCTAAATCCGTCACAAGCCTTGCCCTCTCGCTGTCAAGGGAGGCGGCCTTCGCCTGCCACCTCTCCCTCAAAGTCTTCTCGTAGGCAAGCTCGCCCCCGATTTCCTTCACAGCTTCCTTAGCCGCCCTCAAAGCCGCCTCCTCAATCTCCTCTTCCGCAATAATGTTCAGCTCAGCCACCAGATCCATCACCTCGCTTTCGCTCCAAAGCCTCTCCGGCTCTCCTGATGTACTGCTCCCGGCTTCCTGCGATGCTGTCCCATACAGAGGGGTACATATCAGCCACATCACGCTCATGCATAGAGGCAATAATATCCCTCGTATCCTCACGGACCTTCTCCGCATCCTTCTCGAACTCATCCTGAAAATCCTCCCTCCCTGATGAAAGGACAGCCCCATCACTCCCGGCTGCCTCATCCTTATTCCCGACGCTCCTCCTCCCCGCAATGAAAAGAAGCACCGCCAACACGCCTGACAGGAAGGCGGCCATATATCCGGCTGCCTTCTTGAAGAACTCCCTCACAGTCATCCGCCGAGCTCCTGACCTTCATCATCTTTCCTGGTCATAAGACTTGCCAGCTTCTGACCCTCCCTTCCGGCTATCACAGCCAGAAGCACAGTGAGGAAGACACCCTCACCGATGAAGCCTCCCACAAGCAGACCTACCGTTATCAGAAGGCATACGAACTTGAAGGAGAAAAGCTTCTCCGCAAGCTCCTTAAGTCTTTTCCTCATATATCCTCCCCGAAATAATCCTTCAGCTCATCATCAAGTCCGAAAAGCTCGTTCCCCTCTTTAGAGGCCTTCTCCAGAGCCTCACGGTCAAGCCCCCGGATTATCACGTCACAACCCCTGAAGCCGTACTCAAGCCTCAGACTCTCCAGAGTCCTTATCTCGGCGCAGGGCTCCACGCAGTTGAAGACAACGCCCTCACCAAGAAGCCCTGCCACATGGACCGCCTCTCCCTTCCTGGCCACACGGTCTCCGTGCCTCCTGTCCGACCGGGCTATGAAAAAAGCCGCGGTCAGGGCATCCTTCCCGGGACTTCTCACCGTGAAGAATTTCCTCAGAAGCCCGTCCGCCGTAGTCCTCACCTTGAGCCCCGTGGCCATCATCAGGGCAAGGCATACCGAGCCCGAGCAGTCCGCCGTCATGGGGTTCTCCTTCCCCCAGCCGTAGGGGCTCCTGTACTGGAGCATGAGGAAGTAGCGGAACTTGTCAGCCTCGCTCATCTTGCCGCACTGCTTCTTCTCAGTCTCCATCAAGATATTCCACTCCAGCAGCATGATTACCCCCTCTTACCTATAAGAGCGATCACGCTTATCAGAATCCCCGTGCAGGCTGTCACGAAGCCCAGGGCAGTGAAGACCCGGCCGTATGTACCGCCGTGGTTCCTCAGATGCTCCTCAAGCCTCCTGGCGTTGGCGCAGCTCTTGGGATTCACCTGGCACATCCTGGTGGTCACCTCAAGCTCTCCCACACGCTCCTTTATGGAGTCCTTGAACTCCTTCATCTCACCCCTGAAGCCGCTCAGCTCACCCTCGAGCTTCTTCATGGCATCCACAAGAGTCTCGATCAGTCTTGTATCTTTCTCGTTCATTTCTTCCTTCATGCCGTCACCGTCACTGTCGTCTCGAAGGCCGCATCCTTCCTGTACCTCAGCACGAGACTCGTTATCTCACCTTTCTCCACCCTGATGCCGCATACATCCGAAAGGTCTATCTCCATCAATGCGCCCGCACGCGCATGAAACAAAGCCCTGTTAGTCCTCACCGACAAGCCTCTCCTCATCCGGCTCATCTCCTCAAGGGTATCTCCCGCCCATTTCTCATAGAAAGGAATTCCCTCCGTCTCCGTGTCACTCATATATTTGTTGGTAATATTCTCAGAGCTGGTCCCGTACTGGTTTATGCCCGCCTGATTCCTCACGAAATGACAGAAATTCTGCTCCGCTATGATAGCCCTGCCGTATATCACCGCCCGCCTGAGATTGGTGGGAACAGGGGAGGAGAGCTTCACAAGAGCCCTGTCCGGGTAAGATGTCGTATTGTAGACATCCACCGTGACAGAACCCTCGCTGTCGTCTATGTCAGCCTCGAAGATCTCCCTGCTGTCCAGATCGAAAGCCTTCACCACGGGGAACTCCTTCCCCCCGGAATCCTTCACCGAATAGACCGCCTCATAGGACTCATACATCTCTATCTCCCGGCTGCCCCTTCCCATGGGGTAGACCGTCCTCATCTCCTCGTCATACATAGAGGGAGCGTCCCTGTAACGCCACAGCTCCGTCATCCCCGTCTCCCTGTAGTGAGTCCACTTCATCCTCAGACTGTTCCTGTAAAGGTCAGTCAGATCGAAACTGTGCCAGCCCGTTATATCGTCCTCATCCAGAGACCAGGACACAGCATCATCCCCCGGGTAGTCAGCGTCATAAGGGCTACCCTCGAAAGAGAGCACCATGTCCTTTGTGCACTCAAGATGAGCCTTGGCCGCCGTCGCAAGAAGACTCAGCTCTTCCCAAACACTTCCCGTGAACCTTACGAAGGGCACCTCCTTGTCCAGAAGACAGCAGTCGATATCCTTGGAAGTAAGACCCGCACGGTCGGCTATCACATGCACTAAGGAAAAAGAGGGGATTGCCCTGTTGCAGTAGACCCCATGGACCAAAGTCTCATGACCCGTCCAGTCCTTGCCCTTGTCGCTGTCCTTCAGGAAGGCACTGTAGTCCCTGAGCCGTACCCGGCATTTCTTGTCGCTTCCCTCCGCGAAAGTCTGGAAACCCCTCTCATCAGCGTAGAGGGAGAAACGGTAGAAAGAGTTGAACCTGTTCCCCATGGCATAATGGATATGAAGCTCACAGCCCGCCCTGAGCTCAGGGTGAAGGTCAACGCTGTAGCGGTTCATCCTGTTGTCCAGCACAAGCTCCCCGTAGTTGGAGTAGCCCCCGGAGGCCTCTTTGAAATTCCTTACCTCAAGGGATATGATGTCAGAGTCCCCCATGAAGTAGGAGGAGCCGTCATCCTTGACCACCTCCACCCTGGGGAAGACCCTGCATATATCATCCCTTATAAGGTTCTCGTAGTTCCGCCCTATGTCGTAGAATCTCAAAGCTCTTTTCCCCAGTAAGAGTTGGTTCCCCGCTCCTCTATGCTTATTGGCCCCTCTATCCGGAAGAGCCTGCACATCAGCTGCTCCCCGTGGGTGTCGCTTCCCTTGGTGCTTTCTGCAGGACACAGATTCGTGAACTTTATCTTCAGACTGATAGTGTCCTCCTCCGTCATCAGAAGACAGAGAAGGAAAAGCTGCTCTATGCTCTCATTCTCATTCAGAGCGGAATCCGCCAGGACAGGACCGTACACCCTCAGACTGTAGGAAGCCGCCCCCTCGAACTTTCCCAGGAAAGAGAAACGGTATATCCCAAGAGAAGCATCCCTTCCTTCCTCGGTTAAGTCGTAGTCCATATAGTTCAGAGTCTTCTCCCTCTCCCAGAAAAGGTCAGGAGTCACAGGCGAGAAAGAGTCAGTGTAGGAATCCTCAGATTCCATCACCTCGATCTTGAGAGTCACGTTCTCATCGTCCCGGCTCCTCAGCTCGAAGCTCCTCAAAGTCAGATTCCTGTAGATGACCTTCTCATAGCCCCGGTTCATCAGGATGTCGAAACTCTCCTCCGGGCTCGTTATCAAAGAAAGAAGCTCCCTCATGTTGGATATGGTTATAAGAGTGATGAAACAGCCCCTTATAGCCTTGCCGTTCTCCTGGAAGACAGCCCTCTTCCTCTTGCCCACGGTCTCTGAGAGGGGGATGCGCCTGTTCACGCACCTAAGGGTCTCAGCAGTGTATGGCAGCACTGTGTATACCCCGTCCCTCAGGAGAGTCATGCTGCAATCTTTTCCATGAATGTATCTCATGGCTCAAGTATGCTATGAAAAGAAAGTCTTGCGGTCTAAGACTTTTTCATGTTTGGGGATGAATTTTTATTACAAGGAGAAGACTTTCTTTTTCAAGGATGATGTTATACAATTAAGACAATTAATTCATACGGAGGGATTCAATGAATAAAAAGTTATGTATCTCAGCATTATTGATCTTTATGCTGATTTTTTCATTCGTAGGCTGTAATAATGGTGCTACTCCTACAGAACCCAAAGCTCTTTCAAGCATTTCTGTGACAACTGCGCCTGCTAAGGTACTTTATTTCGCTGGAGCAGGAGAAAGCCTGAATACGGCTGGAATGGTCGTTACTGC
>JAILBN010000019.1 GCA_024680915.1 Treponemataceae bacterium
AAAATTTTCAATATTTATTTTTGTAAAAGGAATTATAGACTTAATGTTAATTTATCTATCTTTATTTTTTCTTTACCTATAATTTAATTTAAAATACTTAAAAAAAACAACAAATTCGTATTTTTTTGAAAAAAAAAATTATTTAAAATAAATAAAATCTACAAAATATATAGTTTGTAATATTTCAGAAGATAGAATTTGTAGATTGTGCCAATTATAGTTCGCAATTTCGTTCCTGAAAAAAGCTTTGCGCTCCCTTGCTGCCACATCCTTGACTAAGGAAACGTCGATTTGTAAGATTAACCATGATTGGTATCATCGATTACAACGCAGGTAATATAAAAAGCGTGGAGCGGGCCCTGGACTCGCTTGGAATAGAGTATGTCTGCTCTAAAAATCCTTTGGATCTGGAAAAAGCCGATAAAATCATTTTTCCCGGAGTGGGTGAGGCTGCTTTCGCCATGAAAGAGCTTAATTCCAGTGGAGGTGCCTCTTTCCTTAAGGATTTCGCCGCTACCGGAAAGCCTCTTCTTGGCATCTGCCTTGGCTCCCAGATTATTTTCGATTACTCCGAGGAAGGGGATACCCAGTGTCTGGGCCTTCTTAAGGGAAAAATCCGTCATTTCGAGAAGCTTTTTCAAGAGAAGAATGTCTGTTATATAGGAAGCGATTCCAAAAAGCATGGGGAGTCAGGACCTGTCTTAAAGATTCCCCACATGGGCTGGAGCTCTCTTACCTTCAATAAGGATGGAACTCCCGGCAGCTCCGATTTCTATATGGTCAAGAATATCCGCGATGGTAACGATTTTTATTTTGTCCATTCCTATTTGATTCAGCCTGAGGATGATGGTATCGTCGTCCTTTGGGCAAACTACGGTGTTCCTGTTCCGGCCTTCATCCACAGCGGAAACATAATGGCGGCGCAGTTCCATCCTGAGAAGTCCGCTTCCTGCGGTCTTTCTATTCTACGTGCCTTTGCGGAGGGATGCTGATATGCTTAAGAAAAGAATAATAGTCTGTCTTGATGTAAAGGACGGACGCACGACTAAGGGTGTTAAATTCCTTGATAATGTTGATGTGGGCGACCCTGTGGAGATGGCCGCTGAGTATTACAGGCAGGGTGTGGATGAGTTGGTTTTCTACGATATCATAGCCTCTGCCCGTGGGCGTGGACCCATTCTGGAGCTTATCTCCAGGGTGGCTTCCCAGGTCTTTATTCCCTTCTGTGTAGGCGGCGGCATTGGTACTGTGGAGGACATCCGCTCCACTATCCTGGCTGGTGCTGAGAAGATAAGCCTCAACTCCAAGGCAGTGCAGAATCCCAAGCTTATAAGCGAGGGCGCCCGTATTTTCGGGAACCAGTGCATTGTCCTGGGAATGGATGCGAAAAAAGACGATACCATGCCATCCGGCTACAGGGTTTATATAAACGGAGGTCGTATAGCCACAGAGCTTGATGCCCGTGAGTGGGCCATTCAGGCTGTGAAGCTTGGAGCCGGGGAAATCGTCCTTAACTCAATGGATGCGGACGGAACCCGGGCTGGCTACGAGCTGAACCTTACCCGTATGATAAGCGATGCTGTCAGTGTGCCTGTGGTTGCTTCCGGTGGTGGCGGTGTGGTCTCTCATCTTAGGGATGTCCTGTCTGACGGTGAGCAGGGCGGTCATGCGGATGCGGCCCTTATAGCCAGTATGGTTCACTCCGGTGACTACACCATAGGTGGGATAAAGCAGGAGCTGGATAAGGACGGTGTTCCCGTCCGGCTTGTGTAGGCTTCGTCCATTCGGGGCGGCTGTCCTAGGTCAGGCCTGGTAGTTCTGCCACCCGGGTCTTCTATAATCAGCTATTTTGATTGATTCTTTTTCAGGAATTCCAAGAGAGTAGGTAGGTATAGTCTGTCCTCATGGGCAATGTGAGTCTGAACCCAATCCCTTAGGAAGAGGGCGAATTTTACAGCTTCGGCAACAGGAAGATTGTCTATACGCATATAGGTCATCTCGCATTTTTCAGCGAAGGCTTCGTGTATGGCTTTATGATGGGCGTAACCGCTGAAATTTGAGGCCAGCATAAGGCGTTCTTCTTCCTTGAAGTGGGTTGCCGCATAGTTGATGCATTTTTCAAGAGTATCTTTTACCAAGATCTTATAGTTGTTTGTATCGTTGTTTCTCAAAAGACTCTGGTAAAAATCATTGCAAAGATTCACCAAGTGCTCGTGCTGAGCATCAATTATAGGAATACCTATTTTATACTTAGGATTCCAGGTGATGAAATCTTTATCTTTTGTTATCGGGCTGACAGGGTACTTTATCACCATACGCTTACATTATACTTCAAAAATTCAGTCTTGCGAAAAAAAAACGGGGTAATTGCAAAAATCAATTGCCCCGTTGTCTATATCAATCTCAACCGAATATGTTTAAACTATAACAAGCTATTCTAAATATTTTATAAAACTGTTTACAATTTTTTTATTATTGATAAAATCAATTTTATGGAAAAAAGACTTGATCAGCTTTTGGCTGCTGTTTTTACTGATGAGAAAGATTATCAGATTGTATCCGGTTCGGTTGATGAGAGGATTATCTCATCTCTTGTATATGATTCTAAGGTGGCGGCTCCAGGAGCCCTTTATTTCGCATGGCCTGGGATTCATGTCCATGGAAACTTATATATCGCAAAGGCTGTGGCCGCAGGTGCCTCCGCTGTTATTTTCCAGGACGAGCTGCCTGAGGATGCGAAGCTAGTCTCTGAAAAAACGGGCGTACCCCTTATAAAGGTAAAGGATTCCCGTTTCATCATGGCCCCTGTGTCGGCGGCATTTTATGACAATCCTTCAAAAAAACTTGCGGTTATCGGCGTCACTGGAACTGAGGGAAAGAGTACCACAGTTTTCCTTATATGGCAGTTTCTCCGCCTTTGCGGTAAAAAGGCAGGCTTTTTCTCCACCGTTCAATATTCACTCGGTGGGGATGCCGTCAACAATCCTGAGCACCAGACCACACCTGAGTCTACAGTGGTTCAGGAAAAGCTTTATCAGATGGTCAATAACGGCTGTGAGTATGCGGTGGTGGAGTCCTCCTCCCATGGGCTTTCAAAAAAGCTGAACAGGCTGGGAGATGTGTGCTTTGACGTGGGTATCATGATGAACGTGACCAGCGAGCATCTGGAATTTCATGGTACCTATGAGCAGTATAAAAGCGACAAGGCTAATCTCTTCCGTGCCCTTGATGAATGCAGTCATACCAAGATTATTCTGGGGAAAGAGGTGAAGGTCCCTTCCTTCGGTATAGTAAAGGCTTCAGACCCGGCGGCCATATATTTCGCGGAATGTACCAAGGCTCCTGTTTATGGTTTCCTTATGGACAAGGACACTGAGCTTGAGGGGGCTTCTTCCTCTCTGTCCGACATATATAAGGCGGATAAAATCCTTTCTGACAGCGAGGGTGAGTATTTTTCCATGGTGGGTGGCAAATCTTCACAATCAAGGTGTTCTATAAATGATATACGCATAAATCTGCCGGGAACCTTCAATGTCTACAACACAATGGCGGCCATGCTGGCTGTTTCCGGCATCCTGGGGCTTGCTCCTGAGTCCCTTAAGGAGGCTGCTGGAAAACTGCTGCCGGTAAAAGGGCGGATGACCTTGGTGGATTGTGGGCAGCCCTTTGAGGTTATCGTGGATTATGCCCATACGCCCTCCAGCTTTATGACTATTTTCCCTCCGCTCAGGGAAAGACTGGACAGGGCTGCCTCTGGAAGCGGAAAAGGTATGGACAGGGGGTCGGAGGGCGGAGCTTGTGGCTCAGACGACCAGAATTCTGGCTCAAAAGCTGGCAGGCTTATAGCCCTTTTCGGTTCCGGCGGGGAGCGTGATACGAAAAAAAGACCGGAGCAGGGCAGGATCGCCTCTGAATATTGTGATATCGTCATACTTGCGGATGAGGATCCCCGGGGAGAAGACCCCATGACCCTGCTTGAGGATATAGCCGCCGGCTGCAGTAATTCCAAGAGGGGAGAGAATCTTTTCCTCATCCCTGACAGGCCCGCTGCTATTGCAAAAGCCTTCTCCCTTGCCCGGGCAGGGGATATCGTGCTTCTGCTGGGAAAAGCCCATGAGAATTCAATTATCTATAAAGATAGAGTTATGCCTTATGATGAGATATCAGAGGCTGAGAAACAACTAAGCAAGCTTTATAAAAAGGAGTAAGCATGCTGGAACTAAAAAATGTGTCAAAAAGCTATGGTTCCGACTTCTTTGCGGTGAAGGATTTGTCTTTCGTTGCAGAAGAAGGGGATGTGGTGGGAGTCATCGGCCCGAATGGAGCTGGAAAATCAACGACTATCCGTATGATTATGGATATCATCAAGCCGGATTCCGGTGAGATAACTATTGATGGCAGACCCTTCACCTTGGAGGATAAGGACCGGATCGGTTATCTGCCTGAGGAGAGGGGACTTTACAAGAAAGAGAAGGTGTCTGATGTCCTCAGGTATCTGGCGGCCCTGAAAGGTGTCTCAAAGGCAGATGCCGATGCCCGCATGGACAAGTGGCTTGCCCGCTTTGACCTTAGCGAATGGAAGAATAAGAAGGTAGATTCCCTTTCCAAGGGTATGGCCCAGAAGATTCAGTTCGTCTCCACAATCCTTCATGATCCAAAGATTATTTTCCTGGATGAGCCTTTCTCCGGCCTTGACCCTGTAAGCTCCGATGAGCTTTTGGCCGTCATAAAGGAGCTGAAGCAGGAAGGCCGAATAATCCTTTTCTCCACCCACGTCATGGAGGTGGCAGAGCGCATCTGTGACCATATCATCATGCTCAATCATGGAGAGAAAATCCTTGACGGCAACCTGGCTAAAATCCGCAGGGAATATGGAAACAACTCCGTTACTGTTGAGTGCGATGGCGATGGTTCCTTTCTGAAGAGTGTAGCCGGCATAAAGAATGTTCAGGAAAGCGGCAGCGAATATACCCTTACCCTGGAGTCTGATGTGGACGGAAAAGCACTTTTGGCTGAAATCGCCGCCAAGGCAAAGGAAAATGGAGCTACCATAAGCAAGTACATGGTCAACGAGCCTAGCCTTCATGCGGTTTTCGTCAGTATCGCAGGAAAAGAATCACTGTCAGAGGAAAAGGAATAAGACGATGAAATCAAAGTTAAGCACAGTATTGGCATACGAATTCAAAAAAATTGTATGCAAGAAATCTTTTATTGTAGTGACGATTCTTGGCCCCTTCCTTTTGGCTGCCATAATTCTTGTCCCTTCCCTTGCAAGCATAAACAGCGTTGACCGCTCCGACGAAGTAATATCGATAGGTATTCTTCAGGATGGAAATAATCTTACCTACGCAGTCCGTGATACCTTGTCTGCCTCCGGCTGGAATATCATAGAGGAGACCAGTGAGGAAAAGCTTAAGTCTGCGGTTTACGACAAGTCCATAGAGGGCTATCTGGTATATGACGGGACAAAGGCTTTCGGCTATTATGCCGAGGACACAGGAGACCTGTATGTTCATTCTGCCTTGGAGAACGTTATTTCCAATGTACTCATTTCTGACAGGCTCTTGGAGAACGGCATCGATCCTCAGACTGCTTTCTCCCTCATGGAAAAGACCAGCCTTGCTTCCTACAAGCTTTCACAGGAATCAAGCACCGCGTCAGAATCAGATTCCCAGAGTGATTATTTTATGAGGCTTATTGTGCCTATGTTCTTCGCTATGACTATCTACATGGCCCTGCTTTTGTACGGTCAGTCTATAGGCCGGTCTGTAGTCTCAGAGAAATCATCAAAGATTGTGGATGTCCTTCTTTCTTCAGTAAGACCGGAGGAGCTTCTCATGGGCAAGATATTCGGAGTGGCCCTTTCCGGTATACTCCAGTTCGCTATATGGATTGTCTTTGCTCTTGTGGGAGTTTCGGTCTTCAGCTCTCTCACGGGCTTCTCTATTCCTGTCCAGCTTTCAGCTGATAAATTCATCTTTCTTGGGGTTTTCTTCGTTTTGGGCTTCCTTTTGTTCGGTGCCTTCTACGGAGCCATCGGGGCTGCCTCCGAGGATGAGCAGCATATGGGACAGCTTTCCTATCCCCTGCTCTTGTGTCTTATTGTTCCAATCTGTCTTATTTCCTCCATTACCTCCAACCCAGATTCTATGCTGGCCCTGATTCTGTCGGAATTCCCCCTTACCTCACCTATGGTAATGCTTACAAGGGTAGCCTGCAGTGCGGTTCCAGCCTGGCAGCTCATTTTAAGTATTGTACTTCTTGTCGCTTCGATATATCTTGTGATGAAGCTTGCTGCGAAAATATTCAGAGTGGGAATCCTTCTTACTGGAAAGAATTTCAAATTCGCTGATATGTTCCGCTGGCTCAAAGAAAAATAAACTTCTAAAGGTGCATGTCATATGTACCTTAAGGTGCAGGTTTCCTGCACCTGTCAGAAGCGTTATATAAATCGAGGATTTTTATGAGAATTGCCGTCATCTACGGTGGAAAAACCGGTGAACATGAGGTATCTCAGGTTTCTGCCTCTTCTGTGGCAAGAAACTTGGATTCTGAAAAACACACAGTCAACCTTATAAGTATTACTAAGGAAGGGGAATGGTTCCTTCAGCCCCAGTCAGAGTTGAAGCGTATAAAAGAAGATCCCAAGGCAGTGCTTTCCGATGGAAAGACTGATGTCCGGATAGCTGTGATTCCTGGTGGCGGTGTGAAAACCGGTTTCTGCAAGGTTGAGGAGGGCAAGATTCTGCCCCTTGAGACGGATATAGTTTTCCCTGTCCTTCATGGAACCTACGGGGAGGACGGACTTCCCCAGGGTCTTTTCGAGATGGCTGAGCTGCCCTACTGCGGCTGTGACGTAATGAGCAGTGCAGTCTCCATGGATAAGGAAAAGACAAAGCAGATATGGCAGACTGCGGGACTCCCCATCGTTCCTTTTGTGACGATTCATAGAAGGGAAAGGGATGATGATGAGGCTTTCGCCTCTATCATGAAAAAAATCGAGAGGGATTTCGAGTGGCCGGTATTCGTAAAGCCCTGTAAGGCGGGAAGCTCTGTGGGTGCCGGTAAGGCTTCTTCAAAGGAAGAGCTTGTGGCTGCTGTTGACGAGGCCCTGCTATGGGATGACAAGATTCTGGTGGAGCCCTTTGTGGAGGCCAGGGAGATTGAATGCTCCGTCACAGGCTTCAGGGATATTACCTCCTATATTCCGGGAGAGATTATCCCCAGCCATGAATTCTATGATTATGACGCTAAATATATAGATCCTGATGGAGCCGCCCTGCGTATTCCTGCTGACCTGGAGGATGACAAAATCCGTGAGGTAAGGGACATAGCTATAAAAGCCTTCAAGGCTTTGGATGGCTGTGGCTTCAGCCGCATAGACTTTTTCCAGGACAAGAAAACAGGAGCCTTTTTCCTTAACGAAATAAATACCATACCTGGCTTCACTAACATAAGCATGTTCCCCAAGCTTTGCGAGGCTTCTGGACTTCCTTACGGGGAGCTTTTGGAAAAGCTTATGGCTCTGGGAATTGAGCGTTTCAAGGCTATGCGCTCTCTTAAGACCAGCCGCAAGTAAGAGCTTTTATAGTGAAGGAGATTTATGGCACCTCATGTTTATCCTAAGGGCTGCTTTTTCAAGAGCCTTGCAGACATAAAAGACAAAAAAATCACCATAATGGGGCTGGGCCTCAATGGCGGCGGCGAGGCCTGTGTCCGTTTTTTCTTAAGGTACGGAGCCTATGTCACTGTCACCGATAAAAAGCCGGAGGAGGAGCTTTTACCCACGATTCTCTCATTGAAAAAGGATCCTTCCGTAGACTTTGACCGTATCCGCTTTGTCCTTGGCAGACATGAGCTTTCTGATTTTCAGGAGGCTGACTGTGTCATAAAGAATCCCGGAGTTAAATTCAATGGTAACGAATATCTCGCCGCCACCAAAAATATTGAGAGTGATATATCCATATTCCTCAGCTTTACAAAAGCTCCTATCATTGCGGTTTCCGGCAGCAAGGGGAAATCCTCCACGGTGAGCGCTATCCATTACGGTCTATGTCAGGCGGGCTTCAAAGCCTTTCTGGGCGGCAATATAACCGTAAGTCCTCTTACCTTCCTTGAGCAGACTGATGAGAGTACTCCGGTGGTTCTGGAGCTTTCCAGCTGGCAGCTTGCCGACCTGAGAGGCAGGGGAGTGCTGAAACCTAAGATTTCCGTGCTGACTAAAATAGTTGCGGACCATCAGAACTGGTACGGAGGAATGGAGCCCTACGTGGCGGACAAAAAGCTTATCTATGCTGACCAGACACCGGACTGTTACACCTTGTGCAATGCTGATGATGGCTGGGGAAAGGTTTTTGCCTCTGAGACAAAAGCCCATGTGGTCTGGTACGGAGATAAGGTTGAGCTTCCTGTCCGCGTCACAAAGGCTCTTGTTCCTGGTGTTCACATGAAGCAGAATCTTACAAATGCCGCCCTTGTGATGACCCTTATGGGAGTGGAGCCGGAGCGGGCACTGGAGATACTGGAGGAATATCCTGGAATTGAGCACCGTCTGGAATACTTTTTCTCTTGGAAAAAGCCCGGGACAGAAAAGGAATTCCGCTTTTATAACGATACTACCGCCACTGTTCCGGATGCCGCCGTTGCCGCCCTTGAGGCCTTCAACGGAAAGCCTGTTCTTATTGCCGGTGGGAACGACAAGGCTCTTGATTTCACCCACTTTGCTGATTCTGCCCATAAGGCTTCTGCTATTTATCTTCTGGATGGAAAAGGAACTGAAAAAATGATTCCTCTTCTAAAAGAGAGGCAGCTTGCCTTCTCTGGTCCCTATCCTTCCCTTGCCTCCCTTCTTGAGGCCTTCAAGAAGGATGTGATGACAGGAGCTTATAGCAGCGGTGAAAGAGAAGGCCATGGAAGCGGCGGAGCTTTATCGGGCGTGACTGGTGCCAGCCTTGGGGAGATAAACCTTTCTGAACCGGCAGCTTCTCAGTCTGCTGCTTGCGACGCAAGTGGTCATGGACCTGAAGGAGCCGTAAACGTCCTTTTCTCTCCCGGGGCCACTTCATTCCATATGTTCAAGAATGAGTTTGACAGGGGAAATCAGTTCAAGAAGCTTGTCCCGGAAATATTTTGCGAGAAATTCTGCTGATTTTCAACGATATGGAGAATGATTAATAATCTATGAAAAAATCTGTTTACGCTTTGACCTTGCGGAAAATAGCCGCACTTATCCTTTTTATTTCAGTCTCCCTTTTTGCCCTTAGCGCAGAAGGGGTTCTGAGCTATTCCGGAGAGATAGCCCTATATGAGGGGAACTCCTCTACCACCACTCCGTCTGACAGGGGCTTCGACCTCAGCCGTCTTACTTTTACAGGTAATGGAGACTTTTTTAAGCTCGATCCCCTCAAGGATTCTGTCATCGGTGGCGCAGGGCTGGCTATGTCTGTTACGGGTTTGACCCTGAATAAATTCCTTCATCTTAAGGATGAGACTTGGAGGGGAGATCTTCCTGATAAAAACGAAGTCCCTGCCCTTGACCGTTTTTTTATGCAGCCTTATTCAAAAGGCTTGGACATAACAGGAGATATATTACAGTTCACGGCTTTGCTGAGTCCGGCCCTCCTTATGCTGACTCCCATGGAGGAGTGGCTTTCCATAGGCGTGATGTATGCTGAGGCTGTGCTTTTTTCTTATGGAGCCAAGGAGCTTACTAAAGCCTTTGTGAACAGGACACGTCCTTATATGTATTTTGATAATCGACCTGAGGAGCTTGTCTCTGAGGGGGACTGGAATGACTCTTTTATGTCTGGACACTCGACTCTTGCTTTTACAGGGGCAAGCTTCCTTTCTTATGTCTTCTCGAAGTATTTCAGTGATTCCCCATGGAAATATGTGGTCACAGCCGCCTCCTTTACTGTCGCAGCCTCCACAGCCTTTACCCGGGTTGCAGGTGGGAATCACTTTTTGACGGATGTTCTGACCGGAGCTGCGGTGGGAACCCTGTCAGGTTTCCTGCTTCCCTGGCTTCACAGTATTGGCTTTTCTTCCGGGGCTGAAAAAAATAAGGGCTCCTCCGCAGTTACGAAAAGCGTAGAGCCCTTGCTTTATTTGGATAGATTAGCTGTAAGATTCAGTTTCTAAGAGGCTTTCATGCCGCATTCGGCTTGAAGCGGAATTCCTCAGGAATCTCGTTGAGTATGGGCAGCTGGCGGCAGTTGGCTGCATCAAGAGCTATTTCTTTGATAAGCTCTGGAACCGAGCTGTCTATATATATTCCTTCAATTCCTTGATAATTGCATAAATCCATTGCAGAGAAAAAGCCTCGGATATCATTCCGTCTTATAAGACTTGCACTGCATGTCAAAATAATTATAGATTTTGTTCCCGTTAATACATCGAATAATAAAGTAATCGGTGTCAGTGTGCTGAGTGGTGACATTTTCCCTCCATTTCCTCAAACTTTCCTTTATAAAAGCAGCCTCTTAATCTCTCTGCTTTATAATTATAAAACATTTCTGGGGGAAAAAAATGATACCGATATTTTTTTACTTAAAATTTAAGATTTCGTTAAGCTGAAATTCTAGTTGATCAAGTAATCGGAATGTTTTGATGCTTATCGGGGCTGCGACAGTGAAGGTTGGAATATATAAGCCTGTCCTTCCATAAATATTTTCCTTTTTTTATTCTGCCGTCTTTTATGAGTCTGTTCAAAAGCTCCATACAGTCACTTCTGTCCATGAAGTTTGATTTTTCGAAGGCAAGACCGGCAAGTCTTTCTGCCGCTTGGCTCTTTGTGTAGCATTTGTTGTATTTTTTCATAAAGCTTAATGCACTTGTAAGGTCGGAGGCTGCAGTTTCCTTTAAACCCAAGCAAATGTCGCAGCCAGCACAGGCGGCTTTCTCCGCTCCCAGGGCATCCAGCAGAACCTGCCTCCTGCAGCTTTCAGCCTGAGCAAAATCTCCCATGACCCGGCTTCTTGAGCCTGGCTTTGCCTCAGCCGCTTTGTCAGAATCCTCCGGGCTCCATACCAGAATTGATTTTGCTATGGAGCCGTCTCTGCCACCGCGGCCGGCTTCTTGGATAAAGGCTTCGGCTGTGGCTGGTACGTCCAGATGGATGACAGTCTTTATGTCCTTTTTGTCTACTCCCATGCCGAAGGCGCAGGTTACGGCCATTATGGCATCTTTATGAGGATGAAACCATTTCTCCACTTTGTCTTTCTCTTCCCTGGAAAGACCTGCGTGATAGAACTTTACACAGTTTTTTTTCTCTGGGTGAAGCATTTTCATCTGCTCATCCAGAAGGTAGGCCATCTCCTCCGTCCTTTTCCTGGTCCCACAAAAAACGAGCAAGGGCTTTTCCTCCTTCTCTGCCAGGTAGAGTACGGCTTTTTCTTTCACCGCAGCATAATGCAGGTAATAATGAATGTTGGGTCTGTCGGCCTCGCTTCTTACTATATGACCTTCTCCGTCGAAAAGGACTTCGTTTATTCTGGCTAGTACTTCCGGCGAGGCAGTGGCCGTAAATGCCGTGACTTTATTGACCCCCAGTTCTTTTATTATTTTTCCCAGGGTCAAATAAGCTGGACGGAAGGAATCTCCCCATTCAGAGACACAATGGGCTTCATCTATGGCTATATGAGCGATACCTGTTTTTGAGAGCCTTGTCACAAGCTCCTCCGACTGCAGCACCTCCGGATTGGCAAGAATTACCTTTGCTCCATTCTCTATCAGCTTGAAATTCTCTTCTCTTTCCTGGACAGACTGCTGGCCCCGGAATACCACCGGCGTCATTCCTCCCTCTGTCATGCGCCTTGCCTGGTCGGACATTAGTGCCAGGAGGGGATACATGATAAGGGTAGGACCTTCAAGAAGCAAGGCAGGTATTAAAAAACAAAGGGATTTTCCGGCTCCCGTGGGGAGCAGGACTATCTGGTTAAGACGGGAAGGTGAGTCCTTTGTGGGAGTCTTGTCCTCTCCTCTGTCATCCAGTGAATCAAGGATATTTGCTATCACCAGCCTTTGCCAGGGATAAAGGTACTTTATTCCGAAGCTCTCAAGAGCAGCTGCTGCCGCCGGATCAAATTCAGGGTCGTATTCTTTTGCTTCCATACAGATAATTATTGAAAGCAAAATGAAAAAAAATAATCTTTTTTGGGAAAAATAGGACTTTTATTCCGGAACAGGAGCAGGACTTGTACCCCTTTTCCTGCCCGGAAGTTAAGTCATCACACTTTGAATTGATCGACTTGGGTGCCTATCTTATCAATGGAGTCTTTGATATCGTCCGAAACCTCTGTGAGTTGGCTTCCTGTGGCATTGATTTTTTGAGCACCTATGTTCATTTCATCCATACTTTGCGTCATTTGCAAAGTCGCGTTTTGCAGCTGCTTCACTTCTCCAAGAATCATATCGTTTCCTTGCTGCATTTCTTTTGACGCATTCCTTACTTCGATAGTGCTGTCATTCATGTCGTGAAGAGCATCTGTAATTTGTTTTGAACCAGCATTCTGCTCTTCCATCGCAGCTTTTATATGCATGACAAGAGCATCAGTCTCTTCCAGTTTCTTCGATACAGACTGGAAAGCGACAGTAGATTCTGAGGATGCGGAAACAACCTTGACAATGGAGTCCTTTATGTTTTTGAGCTGTTTTCCTATTGTCTTTGATTGAAGCGTGGATGTTTCAGAAAGCTTTCGTATTTCATCAGCTACGACGGCAAAGCCTTTACCTGAATCGCCTGCGTGGGCAGCCTCTATTGCGGCATTCATTGCGAGCAGGTTTGTCTGGCTTGCTATGGAGGCTATGGCTACGTTTGCCTCCTGAAGCATGATAGACTGGCTTTCTATTTCTCCTATTCGTTCGTTCACCGCCACCTGTTTCGATATACCGGCTTGAGAATCGATCCGGAGTTCATCGAAAGATTCAGCCATTAAGTTCACGGAGTTGTTTACGGATTGGATGTTACCTATCATCTCTTCTACGGCGGCAGAGGCTTGTGTTACTCCGCTTGCCTGGGATTCTATCATCCTTTCGAGAGAAACTATATTGGAGGCGATCTGGTTCACGGCACCTGCTGTCTGGTCAACGGACTGGCTTTGTGTGCCAATCTGATGCTTCATGCTTTCTATGTTAGCGATTATTTGTGTAATAGAGGCGGAAGTGTCGTTCGTCGCTGTCTCCAGTCTGCTGCCTGCATGAATAAGCTCGTCTTTTGAGAACTTCACGTCGCCGATTATATGCTGGAGCTTGCCTGCGAAGGTATTGAAGCCTTTGACCACGTCTCCTATCTCATCCTGTGATTTTATCGCTATGCGTTTTGTGAGATCCGCTTCTCCTGTGGAGATATCTTCCAAGGTGTTTTTTACGCCCAACAAGGGTTTTATAAGTATTCTCAGGAATACCACACATATCAGAACAAGGATAATTACAAGGATTACCATGATAGGGATTATATTGGCGCTTATTTTGTTTATTACAGTATCTATGGCTTCTGTAGTCTTTGCCACGAAAAGCATACCAGAAATATTTCCGTCTTCGTCTGCTATTGGAGAGTAGATTGTCAAGTAGGAGATTCCCTGTATTACGTTTGTTCCGGCGTAGGTTGTTCCTGTATTAAGGACTTGATCGGCTATTGTTCTGTTATCAAGCACTGTCCCTGTCATATTATCGCCCAGTGTTGTGGCTGCACGTTTGTCGCCCTTGAATATTGTACATTCAACTTTGAAGCATTCTTTTATTTCCTCTACGAATTCCGGGGTTGCCAAGCTGTAGCCACCAGATACGGTTCCGATAACCTTTCCATTATCCAAAATAGGGTATGAGATAACCTGACTGTAATCATAGAATTCACTATCCTCGTAGGAAAAACCTTTTTTACCGCTTAATGCTGTTTTTACTGCATGGGAATTAGAAAGATCAGCCCCCTTCTTTGCTCCGCAAATCGCTATGCCTTTCTCATCGGTTATTATGGTGAAGTCTGTGTCCAAGACTTTTATCTGATCGTTGTACAGAGCTTCTGCCGCTTGGAAGTCTTTGTCCCTTAGGGCGGCGGCAAGACGTGTCTTATCTGCGAAAATCAAGGTTTCTGCATTCAGAGTGGCTTTCCAGTTGTCAAGTATGTCAAAGACGCCAAGTTCTGTTGTGGCAAGGCTATCATTTATCATACTTGTGATTTCTGTGCTGCTGATGGAAATAGAAATCCCCATAACCGCGATAGAAGCGATTAGTATGGCCAGTATCAGCAGTATGCAGATTTTTACCGAGAGTTTAGATTTCTTCATTGTTTCCCCTGTGGCACACAGGTGAGGTCTTTTCCATTTGAATATCCTTTTTGACAAAAAGGGGGTGAAATATGGAGTAAATCCGCTTTGAGTGCCAAGTAAGCATATTTTAACATAAGGTTATTCATTTGTTAATAAAAAAGACTTTTTTATAATAATATGATTTAAAAAGGTAATAATATGCTATTGAAAGACTACTAGAACAAAAAAATGATTTCTGATAAACTATTCTTCCAGTATGAAAGCTGAACAAACTGTGGATATAGAGATTCTCAATTTCCTTGAGTGTAGTTTTCATTTTCATTTGTGATTTCAGTGACGGAATTCTTTCTAAGAATTCCGTTTTTTTTTGTGTGGAGTTGTCACGCGGATTGGATTTTGTTAACGCAAAATCTAAAAGAATACGTATGATATTCACGGGGGCGTTACGGGGGTGTCCTCCGTTAGAAGGGGTATTCGCAACGAGCACGAATGTGCGAAGTTTCGAGCGAGACTTCCCCCTCCTAGAAGTAGCTGAAACAAGTTCAGCTGAAAGTGTCTTTTATGAGGAGTATATATATATGAAAAGAGAAGACATTAACAAGGTTCTAATAATTGGTTCGGGACCGATTGTTATTGGTCAGGCTTGTGAGTTTGACTATTCAGGAACTCAGGCTTGTAAGGCTTTGCGCGAAAATGGCTACAAGATTGTTCTGGTAAATTCTAACCCTGCTACTATCATGACTGATCCGGTTATGGCTGACGCTACTTATATTGAGCCTCTGAACGTTGAGCGTCTTTCTCAGATTATAGAAAAGGAAAGGCCGGACGCCCTGCTTCCTAACCTTGGCGGACAGACTGGCTTGAATATGGCTATGGAGCTGAACAAGGCCGGCGTTCTTGATAAGTATGGTGTCAAGGTTATTGGTGTTAATCTTGATGCTATTGAACGGGGTGAGGACCGCGAGATCTTTAAAGAGACCATGAAGGGGCTGGGAATTGATACTCCTCGTTCCGGCATTTGTCATACTATCGAAGGGGCCGAAAAGATTGCTGAAGAAATCGGCTTCCCACTGGTAGTTAGACCTGCTTATACCATGGGCGGTCAGGGTGGCGGCTTCTGTTACAATGTTGAAGAGCTGCGCACTATTGTTGCCAACGGTCTTGATTTGTCCATGACTCACCAGTGCTTGATTGAAGAGTCTATCTTGGGCTGGGAAGAGCTTGAGGTTGAGGTTGTCCGCGATGCTAAGAATCAGATGATTGCCATCTGTTTTATCGAGAATATTGATGCGGTTGGTGTTCATACCGGGGATTCCTTCTGTTCGGCTCCATTTTTGACTATTGACAAGGAGCTTGAGGAGCGTTTGAAGCGGGATGCCTTTAAGATTGTTGAATCTATCGGCGTTATTGGTGGTACTAACGTTCAGTTCGCTCATAATCCTAAGACAGGACGCGTTGTTATTATTGAAATTAACCCTAGAACCAGCCGTTCGTCAGCCCTCGCTTCGAAAGCAACTGGTTTCCCTATCGCTTTGATTTCTGCAAAACTTGCCAGCGGTATGACTTTGGATGAGATTCCATACTGGCGTGATGGTACTCTTGAAAAGTATACTCCGGGTGGAGCTCCTGATGGAGACTATGTTGTACTTAAGTTTGCCCGCTGGGCATTTGAAAAGTTCCGCGGTGTTGAGGACTCGCTCGGTACTTCTATGAAGGCTGTTGGTGAAGTTATGTCTATTGGTAAGACTTTCAAAGAAACTTTCCAGAAGGCTATTCGTGGTTTGGAAAATGGTCGCAGCGGTTTGGGATTTGCTAAGGACTTCAACCGCAAGTCAGCTGATGAGCTTTGTGAAATGTTGAAGACAGCAAGCAGCGAGAGATACTTCCAGTTGTACGAAGCTATCCGTAAGGGTGTTAGCCTTGAAAAGCTCCACGACATCACATACGTAAAAATGTTCTTCCTCCAGCAGATGAAAGAGCTTGTTGACCTTGAAGAGGAAATGCTTAAGAACCCAGGACGCGTTCCAGAAGATAAGCTTTTGATTCAGGCTAAGAAAGACGGATTCAGCGATAAGTATTTGAGCAAGATTTTGAAGGTTGCTGAAAAAGATATTCGTGCTCGTCGTAAGGAACTTGGAATTAAGGAAGCATGGCTTGCTGTTCCTGTATCTGGCGTTGAAAATGCTAACTACTACTATTCTACATACAATGCTGAAGACAAATCAGTTGCAACTGACAACAAGAAAAAGATTATGATTCTTGGCGGTGGTCCTAACAGAATCGGTCAGGGTATTGAGTTTGACTACTGCTGCTGTCATGCGGCTATGCAGCTCAAAGAACTGGGCTACGAAACAATCATCGTAAACTGTAACCCAGAAACAGTTTCTACTGACTATGATACTTCTGATAAGCTCTACTTTGAACCAGTTACAACAGAAGACGTTCTTCAGATTTACGAGAAGGAAAAGCCATTCGGAGTTATCGTTCAGTTCGGTGGACAGACTCCACTTAATATTGCCCGCGAACTTCAGGAGAACGGTGTAAACATTCTCGGTACATCAATCGACTCAATCGACATCGCCGAAGACCGCGACCTCTTCCGCCACATGATGGAAAAACTGGAAATCCCAATGCCTGAAAGCGGAATGGCAATTGACTTTAATGAAGCTAAGGCTTGTGCTGATAAGATTGGTTACCCTATCATGATTCGTCCTTCATTCGTTCTTGGTGGACGCGGTATGGAAGTAATCTACGATGAAGCTACTTTGAAGGAATACGTTGAAAAGGCAGTTGGTGTAACTCCTGACCGCCCACTTTTGATTGACCGCTTCCTTAAGAACGCTCTTGAGTGCGAAGCTGATGCTTTGGCTGACTCAACACACGTTTATATCCCTGCTGTAATGGAGCACGTTGAGCTTGCAGGTATTCACTCTGGTGACTCTGCTTGTGTAATTCCTCCAGTATCGATTCCAGCTGATAACCTCAAGACAATCAAAGAATATACAAAGAAGATTGCTGAAAGCCTCCACGTTTGCGGTTTGATGAACATGCAGTACGCTATCGAAAACGGAAAGGTTTACGTAATCGAAGCTAACCCACGTGCTTCTCGTACAGTTCCTCTCGTATCAAAGGTTTGTGATACTCAGATGGCACGTTTGGCAACTCGTATGATGCTTGGTGAATCTCTCGAATCTCTCGGCCTCAAAGACAAGAAGATTCCTTATTACGGAGCAAAAGAAGCTGTTCTTCCATGGAACCGCTTCCCAGGAGTAGACCCAATCCTCGGACCAGAAATGCGTTCAACAGGTGAGGTTCTCGGTTTGGCAGAAAACTTCCCTCTCGCTTTCTACAAGGCACAGGAAGCCGCAGGATCTGAACTTCCACACGCACCAGCTGCATGGGAAAACAAGAAAGTTTTGATTTCTTTGAGCAACAAAGAGGGACAGAAAGAAGAAGTTCTTACAATCGGTAAGACTTTGAAAAACCTCGGATTTACTCTCGTAGGAACTCAGGGAACCGCAGACTTCTACAACTCAAACGGAATCAAGTGCGAAGTTGTAAACAAGATCGGTGCCGGCCGCCCAGACGTTGTCGACATGATCATGAACAAGGAAGTTTGCCT
>JAILBN010000081.1 GCA_024680915.1 Treponemataceae bacterium
AGGCTGTCCCCTGCTTGTCTCCGCTCCGCCCTCAGCATCTTTCTAGGTGATGTGCAGCGACATTGCCCGCAGGCAGGTCGCCTCTGGTAATCATCGACAATGTGCCAGAAAAATGCGTAGTACAAAATCAGTAAATCCGAAGCCTTTGCGTACCGGATTTCCTGATGGCATACGCTGCGCCAATCATGGGACAGCAGGTGCGCGGAGCAAGGTATCTGACTCGCAGGCGACTGGCTTTGAGCATGTAAGAAATGGCCGTCGCCCGGCTCGCACAGCGCAAGGCTGTCCCATACTTGTCTCCGCTCAGCCCTCAGGCATTTCCTCCGGATGACGTACAGCGACATTACCCGCAGTCAGGTCGCCTGTGGGCAAGCTGTGGCACTGATCCAGAAAAATGCGCAGTGCAAAAGCAGTAAATCCGAAGCCTTTGCGTACCGGATTTCCTGAGGGCATACGCTGCGCCAATTATGTGACAGCAGGTGCGCGGAGCAAGGTATCTGACTCGCGGGCGACGAGACTTAATTCAATGGGGGCCGTCGCCCTGCTCGCACAGCGCAAGGCTGTCCCCTGCTTGTCTCCGCTCCGCCCTCAGCATCTTTCTAGGTGATGTGCAGCGACATTGCCCGCAGGCAGGTCGCCTCTGGTAATCATCGACAATGTGCCAGAAAAATGCGTAGTGCAAAAGCAGTAAATCCGAAGCCTTTGCGTACCGGATTTCCTGAGGGCATACGCTGCGCCAATCATGGGACAGCAGGTGCGCGGAGCAAGGTATCTGACTTGCGGGCGACTGGCTTTGAGCATGTAAGAAATGGCCGTCGCCCGGCTCGCACAGCGCAAGGCTGTCCCCTGCTTGTCTCCGCCCAGCCCTCAGCATCTTTCCAGGTGATGTGCAGCGGCATTGTACGCAGGCAGGTCGCCTGTGTGCAATGCTTGACGAGCGAAGCGAGGAACTCGCATTGGTACACAGGATGCCTGCGGGGAAATGTCGCTGAGGCTTGAATGCAACCAGCGAGGATTTACGTTTTGTACGAGAGCATTTTTCTGGTCAAAACGTTGACAGAAACTTACCTTGGGGCACAGGAAGCCTGCGGGGAAATGTCGCTGAGGCTTGAATGCAACCAGCGAGGATTTACCTTTTGTACGAGAGCATTTTTCTGGGCAATACGCAGGAAGGAACTCGCATTGGCACACAGGCTGCCTGCGGAAAAATGTCACTGAAGGCTGAACACGCACAGAAAGCCTGTCGCAATACTTATAAAATATTTGAAGGAGCCAGGCGCCGGGGTGTAGTGGTGGCGAAGCCAGTCTGCCGTCAGCTCGTCTGCGGCAGACCGAGCGTCAGCGGGCCACGAAAGCCCGGAAAAGACATGCAGGCCCGCACCCATTTCCATTTTAAACATGAATTTATATTATTTATCTCTTATGAGTTGGGGAGAATACGATTTAGCTTTTCTTATGATTCGATCTTGCTATTCTGCAAGCTTGCAGAAATCCGTGACGGCTCTTATTGCGGCTTCGTCATCAGCACCTGTAAAGCCGTGGCCTGCGCCCTCAATCTCCTTGTAGACAAGCTTTTTGTAGATGCTCCTGGCTTTGCGGGAATACTCAACATTGACGGCTTTGTCGGCAGTTCCATGGATTATAAAGGTCTCGCCCTCAAAGCCGCTTATTTCCTTGTAGGGATCCAGCTTTTGGGCTGTGAGTGCGTAGTTTCTTCCCACCGGCATGGGGTCCTGGCATATCAGGGGAGGGGGATTCTCCGGGTCGAAGGTCATAAGCATCATTTTGCCTTGTCTGGCATGGTCGGGGATGCACAGAGCCGGAAAGAAAAGGATAAGCTTTTTTATTCTGTCCTTGAGCTGGGCTGCGGCCAGAGCACTGACAAAGCCTCCCTGGCTGAAGCCCATCAAAGAAATGTTCTCAGAATCTATATCTTCCAAAGATGATATATATTTTACTACAGCAAGCAGGTCTTCTTTCTCAGTGAGTACCGTCATGTCTATGCTATTTCCGCTGCTGGTGGATTTCGGGCCTCCTCCGTTAAAGTCGAATGTAACGGCTGTGTAGCCGATTTTTACCATGACCTCCGCGTAGTGGGAAAGAGGTGCTTCATCACCAAGAAAGCCGTGGCTCAGGATAATCGCAGGCTTCTTGCCTTCAGCTGCTGCCTGGCGGAAAATATGTCCGCGTATAGTTAGTCTCTCCCTTTGGCAAGAAAAGGGGCATTTTATTATCGTTTTCTCCATGCAAGGCATGGTAAAAAAACTTCAAGTCTATGTCAATAAAAACTTGTGGGATATTTTTATGAAGATTTCGAATTACCCGTAAAAAAAGAGTTTGCTAGGTTACCGATTGTCACCTATAATTCAAAAGAAGTCATGGCTGTATCGGTCTTATGAAGAGAGGTCTTATATGAAAAAGTATTTTATTTTTGTTCTTTCACTCTTGATTTGTCTGCTAACCTTCGGATGTGTGAGTTCTTCACAGGAGAATGTAGGTGATTTTGTTTTTGTAAAAGGAAAAAAAAGCATGGGTAAGTCCTGGGATGATTTTTTTATTTGCAGTCATGAGGTTACCCAGGATGAGTGGGAGAGCGTTATGGGCACCTATGACGGTGCGGTCAAAGGCGGAGGGCTTCCTGCGGTGAAGGTCAGCTGGTACATGGCGGTCATCTATTGCAACAAGCTCAGTATAAAAGATGGTCTCAGCCCCTGTTATAGCGTGAGAATCAATGGGAATGAATTGGATTGGGAGAACCTTGCTCCATCCTATGTTCCCGGGTCTTTCGATGAGAAGCAGGAATGGGATGGTATTATCTGTGACTTTGAGGCTGATGGTTACAGGCTGCCCACTAAAGCTGAGTGGGATTATGCGGCAGCAGGTGGAATATTGTCCCAAGAATATAAGTACAGCGGCAGTGATGTCATGGCTGATGTGGCCTGGTATAAAGATAACAGCGGACGGATTATTCATGATGTTATGACAAAAGCCCCGAATGAACTTGGTCTTTACGATATGGAGGGGAATGTGGCAGAATGGGTATGGGATCCATTCAGTTCTTTCTTCGAGGGAGAGTCATCTTTGATGGAGGTTTATTCCTCCTTGCTTGATGGTGATACTGAGTTGAGAATTTATTCTGGTACTAACTACGCATCTCCTGAATCAAGCATGAACGATTCTTCCTTGACTATGTCTTTTATGAGCGGTGTCAATCCTGACAGCCAATATGATTTTGTCGGCCTGCGCCTTGTAAAAAGTCATTTCTAAGGAAGTCTGATCCAGGTTTTACAGTATGCGCGCCACCTTTTATTTTACACTGCTTCCGGCTCTGCTGCCGGTTTTTCTGATCCTCCGTTATATTTACCGCCTTGACAAGAATGAGCGGGAGCCTTTGCCTTTTGTCCTTTTTGTCCTTGTCATGGGGGCTCTGTTCGCATTGCCTTGTGGTTTTCTGGAGTCTTTTCTTACGGGGCTTTTGGATTCCTTCGCCAGCTCCTCCGATATAAAATACGCCTGGATAGAGAACACCATATGCGTCGCCCTTGTGGAGGAGCTGTCCAAGTGGCTGGTCATGATGATTTTTGTCTGGAGAAACAAGAATTTTGACTACCGTTACGATGGAATAGTTTACGCTGTCTCGGTCTCTCTGGGCTTCGCTGCCCTTGAGAATATCCTTTACATAAGCACCTTCGGTTCTGATATAGCCTGGGGCAGGGCTCTTTTCGCCATTCCCGGCCATACCACCTTCGCTGTTTTCATGGGCTATTACATGAGCCGTGCAAAAGCTGCTCTCCTTGAGTCCAAGCCTTCTTCCCTTCGGAAATACAAGCTCCTGGCTTTGGTCATCCCCATGCTGATTCACGGCATGTACGATTTTCTTCTTTCGGATCAGGTGGGGCAGGCCGGCTTTGACTTCTCTTTCCTCATTTTCGTAGCCCTTCTTGATGTTATAGCTTGGATTATTATAAAGCATGAGTTCAGAACAGACCGAAGACTGGATTGATTTCTTTCACCTGCAAGCCCTCATTTTCGCCTCCCCCCTGTGCGGGGCGCTTTTTCCAGTGGTTGCCCCGCAACGCACCGGTGCCTAGGACTGTGCGCTGTCATGGCTGGAATCTGAGGCTCGGAGCAGGCAAATTCCATGACGGAAAAGCCCAGAATCCTCTTCTAGCCTGAGATCGTGCCCAGGACTATACCGCTTATTATGACAGCCGCACAGAAAAGCCTGTAGCCGGTATCGCTTTCCTTGAAGAAAAGCCTGCCCCCCACTATGGTAACTATGCAGCTGCTCTGCTTAAGAAGGGTCATCATTGAGACACTGCTTTGGGGAATGCCGTTGGCCATAAAAAGAGCCTTGTCTCCCACCACGAAAAGTATGGCCAAAAGCCAGACCCATAGGTTCTTTACAACGTTCTTATTTGATGATTTCTCTGCTTTCCGGGAGTGAGCCCTGCCAGCTCTTATGCGTCCTATAGAAAAATAAAGCCCGTAATAGGCGGATAAAAAGAGAAGGTACCAGAACTGCAGCTGAGATGTGGACACATCCCTCATAAAAAGCTTATCCATAAAGCCTGAGACTGCGTTCAAAAGGCAGGATATAATGGCTATGGCTGTGTATAGTCCAGTCTGACTTCTGGGGATAAAGTGCCTGTGCCGGGGATATTGCTTTTCCCACAATTCAGTCCTTTTGGTCACTTGTCCGCCCTCTACTGGGGCCGGCGCCCCCTCCGCCTGACAAGACTTTTTGCATGCTTGCTGCCCGCCGGCACTTGCGGTAGAGCCACCCTTCACCGGGTAAAGCCTGCCGCCTCTTCCTAGGAAGCTGGGCTTGAACTTCAGAAGGAGTAGCCCCGCGCATACCGTCACAAGTCCTACAAGCTGCAGTATTCCAAGCTTCTCCCTCAGGAAGATAACTCCCAGGAGAGTGGCGAAAAGAACCCCGGACATATCCAGAATCCCGTAAAGGCTGACAGGGAGTCTTTTCAGGGCTGTGAAGCTGCAAATCCAGGCAAGGAAAATTATCAAGGATTTCAAAGCTATCAGAAAATAGAACCTTGGCTCCATCCCCAGGGCATCCTTTGCCTGAGGAATGACGAATATGAAGGACAGCAGAGTGTAGAAGACAAGAATCTCAGTTATGCTGTTCTTGGTCATCGCCTTTTTTTGTATAATCTCACGGATGCCCTTTATGGCACCGTAAATAAGAACTAAAAGAATCCAGGACATTTCAGCGTATGATTTTAGAGATATGAGGCTAAGAGTTCAAGAGGATTTTTCCTAGGGCGCAGCTCCAGGAGACTCGATATTTCCGCAAGGTAACGGCTTTCCACCTGGCAATGGCTTTCCACCTGGCAGGACGCTTACGGCTATCTGAAAGCCTTGACTCAGCCTTTTTTCACCCGAAAAAAATTATCAGTTTTTAAAATAAAAAGGGGCGCCTTTTTTGACGCCCTTTAATGTGCTCTCAGTCACCTTCGGACTGGCACTATAGTTAACCCAGCTTTAAGCGGCTGGTGGCTATGTTGTCTAACGTATTATAACCTCGTGCAGGTTATGTGTTTCTGTCTGTAATTTCATAAACGCCTCCTGTACGTGTAACCGGTGTACGCTCCCAACCCGTTCCTGACTACAATTTTATAGTAACATAGATTTCAGATAATGCAAGCAAAAAATTACAAAAATTTGAAAAAAATATTGAGTTATTAGAGATTTTACAGGATTTTTTTACTTTTAGAGATTTATAGGGGCCTAGCCGCTCCGCAAAGCGTCGCGGCCGGGCTTTCCGCACTTCGCCGTCTGTCGCGGCTCATTCCGGCGAGACCCGCCGGAACTAACCTTCGCAACATAGTTGCTCGGAGACTCACTAAAAACAGTCCCCCCGGACTGTTTTTGCCCTGCTTCGCAGTGCCGTTCCCTAGGTGCTCCAATCCCTTAGGCAGTTTGCTTTAGTAAGCCATCTGGAAAATAGCCAGAATGTCCTCATAGGCCAGAGGCTTGAAGCCCGCCAGCGTCCGCGTCTTGCCGCGGCTGCATTTAAGAGCCAGCTCCGGCAAATCTTCCTTACGCACGTTGAGTGAACTCAGGTTCACCGGCATTTTTATAGAACGGTAATAATCTTCCTGCTTGTCTATGGCCTTTTCGATGGAGACTTCGGGATGCTCAAAATCGATGTCCACATTCCAGACACGCTCCGCATACTGAAGCCAGCGGGGAATATTTGCCTTGTAGACGTAGCGTGCCCAACTGCACCAAAGGGCGGCAAGACCTGCTCCGTGGGCAATCTCCGGGTACATGGCCGAGACCTCGTGCTCCAGCTGATGAACCGTCAGCTGAAAACTCCTGCCGCACTGGGTGAGTCCGTTGTGGGCTAGGGAAGAGGCCCACATCATGTTGGCCCTGGCCTCGTAGTTTTTTGGATCGGCAAGGCAATCGAGACCTGCCTTCATGCTGCTTTTTATTACGGCCTCCGCTATGGAATCAGTAAGGTAGGTGTCACTTCCAGGACAGAAATAGCGCTCAATGGTGTGCATGGCTATATCCACGGCTCCGCAGGCTGTCTGGTAGGGGCTTACGGAATATGTCAGCTCCGGGTTCTCTATGGCGAAATCCATGCGGTTGAAGGGAGAGTTGTAGCCCCTCTTTTCCTTTGTCTCACTGTTGGAGATTACGCAGGAATTTGACATTTCTGAGCCTGCGGCCGAGATCGTCAGTATTGCTCCCTTTCTTGTGGTGCGAGCTGGTGCCGCCTTGCCCATGGAAAAGTCCCATACATCGACTTCTGGATTGGCAAGTCCGTTGGCTATGTCCTTTGAAGAGTCCAGAACGGAACCTCCGCCCACGGCCAGGATAAAGTCCACACCTTCTTTTTTGCATAGCTCTATGCCCTTTCGGACAAGGGACAATTCCGGGTTGGGAACGACGCCTCCCAGCTCCACTGTCTCTATCTTCTCGGCGGCAAGGGCTGCTTTCACCCTGTCTATAAGGCCGCTTTCCTTGGCCGATTTCCCTCCGAAATGGATGAGGACCTTTTTAGCGCCGTATCCCGCTATGATTTTTCCCACATTCAGCTCTTCGTCCTTGCCGAAAAAAACTTTCGTGGGTGTTTCGTAAATAAAATTGTCCATATCAACTACCTTATCTGGCGCAAGTTGCGCATATTCGCTTCTGACACATGCTGAAGATCTTTGAATCCGCAGTACTCTGTGATTATTCTGCTCTTATGGATGTGTTCTTGACGATGACATCGTGGGCAGAGCCTTCCGCTATAGAAGCCTGGGAAACCAAGGTGATCTTTGCCTTGTCCTGAAGCTCAGGGATAGAGAGGGCACCGCAGTTACACATGGTGTGCCTTATCTTGCTCATGCTCATGGTCACGTTGTCGTGAAGAGGTCCTGCGTATGGTACGTAGGAATCAACACCTTCCTCAAAGGAAAGCTTGCTGGCGCCTCCCATGTCGTATCTCTGCCAGTTACGGGCGCGGTTGGAGCCCTCTCCCCAGTATTCCTTCACATAGTTTCCGTTAACGATAAGCTTGTTCGTCGGGCTTTCATCAAAGCGGGCGAAGTAGCGTCCCAGCATTACGAAGTCTGCTCCCATGGCCAGGGCTAATGTCATGTGGTAGTCATGGACGATACCGCCGTCAGAGCAGATAGGGATATAAATACCGGTGCGGGCAAAATACTCGTCCCTGGCTTTAGCCACCTCAATGGTCGCTGTCGCCTGACCCCGTCCAATACCCTTCTGCTCCCTGGTGATGCAGATTGAGCCACCGCCTATTCCTATCTTGACGAAATCAGCCCCTGCTTCTGCAAGGAAGAGGAAGCCCTCTCTGTCCACGACGTTTCCGGCCCCCACCTTAACTTTGTCACCCCATTTTCCGTGTATGTCCTGAAGGGCCCGTCTCTGCCATTCTGTGAAGCCCTCTGAGGAATCAAGGCAAAGGACGTCAACTCCAGCATCAAGAAGGGCAGGGACTCTTTCCATGTAATCCCGGGTGTTGATTCCGGCACCTACGATATAACGCTGCTTTGCGTCGAGAAGCTCAAGAGGATGCTCCTCGTGGCTTGCGTAGTCCTTTCTGAAGACCATGTATTTAAGGTTATTGTCTTTATCGATTATGGGAAGGGAGTTGAGCTTGTGCTTCCAGATAAGGTCGCTGGCCTCTTGCAGTGTGATGTTGTCCTTTCCTGTTATAAGATCCGCGAAGGGTGTCATGTACTCGCTGACCTTGGACTTCATGTCTGCATGGTCGATTCGGAAATCACGGCTTGTTATGATTCCCTCCAGTTTTCCGTTAGGACTTCCGTCTGCGGTCACAGCGACCGTTGAGTGGCCTGTCTTTTCCTTAAGGTCAATGACGTCCTGCAGTGTTGAGTCCGGGCGGACGTTAGAATCAGATGTTACGAAACCGGCTTTGTAGTTCTTTACCCTGGCAACCATGGCTGCCTGATTTTCGATTGTCTGTGAGCCGTATATAAAAGAAATCCCGCCTTCTTTCGCAAGCGCAATGGCCAGTGTATCGTTGGATACAGACTGCATTACAGCTGAAACAAGCGGGATGTTCATGGTAAGCTCCGGGGTCTCGCCCTTTTTGAACTTGACCACAGGAGTTTTAAGACTGACATTCGCAGGAATGCAGTCCGCTGATGTATAACCGGGTACCAGAAGGTACTCGCCGAAAGTGTGAGAGGGTTCCTCAAAAAAGTAAGCCATATGCACTCCTTGTTCAGGGAAGCTTTGTTTTCCCTTTGTTTTTTTTTCACTGACACTTCTCTAAAAGTCAGCAATTCTTAAAAAAAGCCTAAATTAATTAATCGTTAAGATTAACGGGCTTTTTTCAATGTGTCAATAGGCTGTTTTACTTGTCCTTGTTCATCCGTTTTTTCAATTATTTCTTTAACACCACGTTTTTTAGATGCTTCCTCGGAAAGAATCCATATATAGTAGTCACGCCTACGCCCTAGGGTAAAAAGCACCATGGCAATCAACGTTTATAAGCTGCAGCCTTGAATCCCCTTCTGTAAACAAAATAATGATATGAAGGGCTCCCCTTCGCCTGCGAAGAACAAATCCTTGCGGGAGCTTTCACTGTAGATATCGCGCGGCGGTCTTTTCAATTTGTTTTGCACCAATTGGTGTGCTTGAATTCTCAACAGAAATAATCAGATTTTTTCCAAGGTAAATGCCGTTTTTCTCATACAGCTTGAGTTTACGAACCATTGACGCTGTGTACTCGGGATCATCCATCATCCCGAAGTGCTCCCAAATAAACTCCTGGCGTGTCCGCAGATTCAGGCACAGAAAATCTGGGTAAAAGGTGCGCTTCTCGCCATTTTCTGTTTTTATTTCCAAAGGATATTCGTAGCGGTAGGGAATGTTCATGCGGCTTAAGGTGTCCGCGATTATAATTTCGGATTTTGAGCGGACCCGTTCTCCATGCAGCGTGTGAAACTCCGGAATATTTGCAGGAAACAGCTTTTTTTCATATGGGATTGCTTGCCATATTTCTGCAAATATTCCATCAGGCAGACATACGGGTTTTATAAGCTTACGTCTTGCTTCTGATAGCTTTGAAAAGGCATTCTCCGCATGCGTTATTCTCTTGCCGAAAGATTTGTATCCCCTCAGTGCATTCTGCAGAAGCCTGGATTCTTTTTTCAAAGCAGCAACAACAGATTTGTCGTAATCTTTTTGGGCAAGAGCCTTTATAAGACTCAACTTCCTTGAAGGAATATAGTGCCCGCTTGTGTCATCGGGAGTCATCCGCAAATAGTACTGAAGAGTATTCTTGCACTTTTTGATGCGGAGAGAACCTTCTGGTGCTTTTTTTAGTTCTTTCAGCTTTATGGCCAGAAGCTCATTGATTTCTGTAAGCCGGGCTTGAAGTACCGGCTCGACAAATATGGGAGAAAGCTGTTCCTTTTCGATGTTTTTTGTAAACTGCATACAATAATATAAGAAGTTTTTTGCAAAAAAGGGTAGGGAAACTCGCCTGTTTTTAGTCTTTTTCCGATCCAATACGGCTAAAAACGCTGAGCTGAGACATTTTAGCCGTACCGAGAGCTGTTTGTGCTCAGGAAAGCTCGCCTATTTCGTGCCTATTCACGTTTTTGTACGGCTAAAAACGCTGATCAAAGACATTTTAGCCGTACCTGGGGCGTTTCTCGGCCGGAAGACCTCACTGTTTTTGGACATTTTCACGTTTTCGTACGGCTAAAAAAACTGACCAGAGACATTTTAGCCGTACCTGGGGGCGTTTCTCGGCCGGAAGACCTCACTGTTTTTGGACATTTTCACGTTTTCGTACGGCTAAAAAAGCTGACCAGAGACATTTTAGCCGTACCGAGAGCTGTTTGTGCT
>JAILBN010000094.1 GCA_024680915.1 Treponemataceae bacterium
TCGTTGTTGTTCCGCGCATTCTCTACAATCTGATATTCAGTACGAACATCCGCATCATTTACCGCATACTTTCCGTTATAGGAATAAGCAATCGATTTATCGAGCGACTTAACGCTCACAGGCCAGCCTTTTGGTATCGACTCGGCATCGAACGTACCGAACATGACAAGCACACTGTTTCCCTGTAGCACGAACGTTATGTTCTGAAGCTCCTCTATAAGTTTATCGCGCTGAATCGCAACCTGCTTGGACTGGTTATCGTAGTTTATCCCGATAGAATCACTTACGCCGGAAAGCTCCGCATCGCGTCTTTTCTCAATTTCAGCAATGGCGTTATTCACACGCGCATCATACTCAGACGAACTTTCCCATGGTTCTTTTTGAAGTGTGCGGGCGGCATTTATCTGTTCCTGATACTCTGGAAAAAGCCGGGACGTTTGGTTTTGAATCGCCTTTGATTTATCTTTTTCTATGGCTGTTATTTTTTTCTGGCACCGATATGTAGGTGCGCGGAGCTGTATGCCTTCCGCAAACGTGGCAGTTCGACTTGCAAAAGTTCTTGTAAAATTTTCTGAAGATATGAAAGAAAACGGCGAGTAATTTTCACGAACGATGCGCACAATACGAACAATTCGGGGTTTTGGGGCGCAGCCCCAGGAGAAAGGGGTGTGGTGAAAACCGCGAAGGTTGAGTTTACGAAACCGTGCGGGTTGAACCCAGGGGAAAGGCTTTTCCCCTCACGCATTGAAACGTTCCCCTGGCAATGTACAGGGGCGCTCCCTAACTTGAACAAAAATCTTTATATGATTATTATACATACATTATGTTAGACTATAAGTTTATTAAGGATAACCTTGATGCGGTCAAGGCAAACATAAAAAACCGCAACATGACTGCCGACGCAGACGAAGTTGTGCGCCTTTACAACAAACGCACGGAGCTTGTTACTGCTTTGCAGGAGCTTCAGACAAAACGCAACGAAAACGCGAAATCGATGAAGGGAAAACTCCCGGATGACGAGCGCAAACGTCTTATAGAAGAAGGAAAGGCTCTTAAAGAGAAAATCGCTGGTTCCGAAAAAGAGCTTGCGGACACAGAAGCCGCGCTCGAAACAGCAGGCCGCCAGATTCCTAACATGGCGCACCCGGACGCACCTGTCGGAAAGGTTGACTCCGAGAACCTTGAGGTTAAGAAAGTCGGAACCCCTAGAAAGTTCGATTTTGAGCCGAAAGACCACGTTCAGCTTATGCAGGATCTTGATCTTATTGATTTTGACGAGGCTACAAAGGTTGCAGGTCCTAAGTTCTACTACCTTAAGAATGAGGCTGTTTTCCTTGAGCAGGCTATGGTAATGTACGCACTCAACATTCTGCGCAAGCACGGATTCACACCTTTCATCACACCGGATGTGGCAAAGGCAGAGATTCTTCAGGGAATTGGATTCAACCCGCGCGGAAACGAATCGAACGTGTACTGCATTGAAGAAGAAGGTACATGCCTTGTTGCAACTGCAGAAATTACACTTGGCGGTTACCACTCTGGCGAGATTCTTGATAAATCAAAGCTCCCTCTCAAATACTGCGGACTTTCCCACTGTTTCCGCCGAGAAGCAGGTGCAGCCGGTCAGTTCTCAAAGGGGCTTTACAGAGTTCATCAGTTCACAAAGCTGGAAATGTTCGTATATTGTCTGCCTGAGGAAAGTGATGCCCTGCACGAACAGCTCCGCCTTATTGAGGAGGAGATTTTCACTGGACTTGGCCTTCCCTTCCGTGTAGTTGATACCTGTACAGGCGACCTGGGAGCCCCAGCTTATAGGAAATGGGACCTGGAAGCTTGGATGCCAGGAAGAAACGGTGGAGAATACGGAGAGGTAACAAGTACCTCTAACTGTACTGACTTCCAGTCAAGAAGGCTGAATGTACGCTACAAGGATGACGATGGAAAGAACAAGTATGTCCACATGCTTAACGGAACTGCAGTTGCAGTTTCACGCGCTATGGTAGCAGTTATTGAGAACTACCAGAATGCGGACGGTTCTATCACAGTTCCTGAGGCCTTAAGACCCTTCTGCGGCTTCGACCTGATTCAGAAGAAATAAATAAAAGGAATTCCTGTTTGGAAATGAGCCGGTGTTATGAAGAGCTTTTCTTCAACGCCGGCTTTTTTTTACACGGAATGCTCATAGGCTCGCAGACGCTGAAGGATGACAGGAGCCTTGACCAGTGACTGCAGCTGCACCACGGCATTATCTATCACATCCCCTCTCTGTTTTGAGACAGAGAGAGTAAAAAGATGCTTGTTTGCGAAAATGCTCAGGAACGAGGGACGAACTACAGGTACAGAAAAGGAAAGAGTCTGAAAATCAGAAAGACATACAAGCTGCTCCTTTATTTTAAGCTCTTTCGAGTCTTTTTTTATAATGCCCATATAGCTGTATTCTGTGGGATGTATATAGAAGAAGAGCTTTTCCTCGCAGTAAAGAAGCAGGCCCCATAAATCCTTTTGGAAAATCGGCAGCTCAAGCCCCAGGACATTCAGGGCAGCTTTAGTACCTTCAAGGGAAACCAGATCCATTCCATTCGGCCGGAAACCAGTTTTTTCCTCGAAAAAATCAAAAAACTCCTTTTGCTCTTCTGTTAAGCTTGCTTTTTTCATAAAAACCTCGTTCCGTAATATCTTTCATATAAAAATCTTCTGTCTTCTTCCCTGATGACATTATACCTAAGAACAGCACAAGCCTCACCTTTTTTCCCGGAATAAAGCCTTACGACAGTGGCAGTAACGAAAACCTCCCTAACACCAACCTTAAGCGGCAGGAAAATAGACATAGGATATTCCATCCCCATTTTCAGCAGCAGGTCCTTCTCGTTCGTACCAAAAATAATCTGAATCTCGTTTATGAAAAGAATCTTCATAGGAACGACTCTCCCCTGAATATCCTTGGGAACCTCCGGGATATGTGACTCCAGATAGCGGCATACAGGCAGCATGGCCACTGAATCATTTATTTCAAGGGGAGTCACTGGAACCCGTGAATCAATGGCGAAAATGGAATGAGCAGGAAGCTCAGGAGTCTCAGACAGGGGTATATAAGCTCCGAAGGGGAGAGATTCCAACGGAGTTTTCAAGGGCAGCGAGGCTATCGTCCTGTATATCTTGACATCATTTTCGGTCAGGGAGGCATCAAATGAAAAATAATTTTTCTCCGGCAATTTGCCTTCAGGAAGATAAAGTATCTTATGATGATACTGAAGCATTTTTTGAACATCCTCCGGCAGATTCCCCTTTACTAAATCCGCTACAGAAAATAAATCTCCGGAACAGGCCTCCACTTCCTTTTCCGGGAAATAACACCACAGGTTATTCTTAAAAAGAGGATAAAAAGGATCCTCGACTCCATCTACAGTCTGTCCTTTTTTTACGTTTCCCGAACAAAAGACCTTTGCTCTTATTCCTTTTCCGTTTTTTTCTTCATCCTCGGGCTGTTTATAAAGGATTTTTGGAATAACGAAAGCATAGCCATTTTTCACTTGTTTTGATTCAGTCTGGAAAAAGATTCCCCTTCCCCTGTAAAAAAAACACAGCTTGACGATTTCGCCTGGATCAGCAGTCCCGGCTGCCAATACAGAATGGGGAACGAATAGTATTCCCTGCTTCAAAACCCGGTACATTGATTTTTTTATCACAATGTTCTTCAAAGGATGCAGTTGAATTATCAGATCTGAACCAGATGCAAGAAGTTCTTCAATAATGACATCCCGCTCAATACCTATAATCGCACTGCTCATGACAAGGCTCCCAGCGTGACTTGCTTTACAAGGAACTCATTTGCAGAGGCTTTTTCCCCGTCAATCGATATCCAGCAATTGAATTTTCCATTTTTAGTGAGTATAAGAAGGGGAATCTCATATACATTCCCCGTATTATTCCCCTGCTCCTGTGAAATAAAAGGAGTCCCTATATACCATGAATTTATATCCGGATAAAAGCTCAGCTCATATAAAAGAATGACACCCACATATTTCTCTGCGAACACAGCATCATCGCTTTTAATGCTTTTTGCTTTCAAGCCTGTAAGGAAACTTGTAAGCTTTGTGTATAGAGTATTTGACATTTTGGAAATATCCATATTCCCTAAGTTTGGCATTGAAGGATAAATTAAGCTTTCATCAGGACCTATACTAATTTTTAGGGTTTCCGAGAAATAAACACCAGGCTCAGAAGCTTCTGTCTCCTCCACAGCTTCCTCCGGCTTTCTCAATTCCTCTGTCCATTCAAGATTGTTTTTCCTTGCCAGGGCTTCTTTTTTTATTGTATGGATCTCATCTTCCGCAACAGCAGTGATAGGAGCAGACTCGGTCTGAGGAGTACATGAATAAAAAAGACAAAGAAGCAGGGGAAAACAAAGGGCAAAGGCCTTACGGATATTACATCTCATAATATTATTCTAGCATAAGTCGAGGAATGTCTCAATGCAAGGTAAATAAAAAAAGATTCTTGGATAGTTTTTCTGAATTTTTTCCTTTTTATCATCTGTATTTCAGATTCAAAAACAAGAAATGAATTGATGATTAAGAAATATCGTTATATAATTTCAAGAAGAGGGATGTTATCCGGCGCAGAACCAATTATCTTGGAGAAGTCTGAGTCTGATAGAATATTAAATACCCAGTTTCAAGATTCATGGGAATTTTGAAATCTTTATATATATTACGGAGGAAATTGTGAAAGTTCATAATATCATGGAAGAGCTTGTTTTTGATCGTGTCGATCAAATGTACAATCAGGTGAAAGAACTGAATGCGACATGGCTCACCTGTTCCTGCGAACATTGCAGGTTAGATACAGCCAGTTACGTCCTTAATAGAATTCCTCCTAAATATATAGTTTCAGGAAGAGGTGTGAATCATGCCATGTCTTCAGAAAGCAAACAGCTTATGATAGATATTGATTCACTAGTGGTCGAGGGTATGCACGCAGTCAGCAACACAAGACGCACCTACCATGATAAGAAAAAAGACAATACCTATATGGAGGAAGGCTCCTTCTTCAATTTCCCTGCTTTCATAGGTTCTGTATATGACGGCACCACCTTCGAGCCACTTTCAGATGCTACCGTAATCCTTAAATATGAATCTAATCCGGCAGTAATGATGGACTATACATGGCAGAACCCCTGTATAACGACCAAGCTTACAAAAGGAACCTTCTCGTTCTGGGTGAAGCCTGTAAAGACAGAGAAGCCTGGGGAGAACAAACAGTTTCATTTCACGGTCGATGTTTCATGCAAGGGTTTTGATCCTGCCTCTTATAATTTTGATGTACCCCTTGTCAGCGAAGATAAACCTCGTGTCGCAATGAACACGACCTACACCATAAAGATTCAGGATTTATGTCTTTTCCCTAAGGGAACTGAACAAGTTGCAGGTGAAGAATCCTGATAACGGTGATAAATGGATATAATCAGAGGACATCAGTTTTCATGGCTGATGTCTTTTTTTATGGCGGATTGTATTTTACTTATTACCCTTCCCCCTACATTCCTTCTATACTCTTGACATATTTTGCCCTTTTCTGTTATTATCTGCCACGTAGTTATACATGGTGCCTGTAGTTCAGGGGTAGAGCGCCAGATTGTGGATCTGGTTGTCGTGGGTTCAAATCCCACCAGGCACCCTAATATGCGTTCGTAGCTCAGCTGGATAGAGCAACGGACTTCGAATCCGTAGGTCGCACGTTCGAGCCGTGTCGGACGCAATGATTTACGAAAGAGAAACTGATTTGTTGATTCAAATCAGTTTTTTTTTGCCCAAAGCTCAAAAATAATCGTTGACGTTTATAAGGTAATTTCCTTTCTCCAGATTATGCCTACGCTCATAAATCTCCCTGTAAATGGCAAGAACCGTAGCCTTATGCTGAACGAAGTTCTGTTCATGGCTGAGACAGAAATATCTACAATCAAGGGATTCCAAGAAAGCTATCATAGAAGCCAGAAGCTGGACATTATAAAGATGATCAGAACCTTTATACATACAGAAGGCTCCGTCACCTAAAAAGGCATAGTCACCAGCCACTAATACAAGGCAGCCCTTAGCATGGCTTGATGGCATAGGAAGAATGCGGATTCCATCGAAGTCAGTTGCTTTTTCTATGATGCTTCCGCATTTTGTATATTTTTTTGTGTTGGAGCTTACATAAAGCTCATCGTAGGTTACGAAGGGGAGGTTGCCGATATGATCAGGATGAAAATGAGACAGAAGGATTTTCTTAGGTCCCTGCAGGCTGTTTATAGCCTTTGCGGCGTTTTCTCCCACTCCCACATCAAAAACCCAAGTACAGTCTGGACCTTTTATAAAGCCTATATCACATGAAAAGGGTTCTGTGGAAGCGGGAAGATAAGAAATAGCATCGGTTAAATTAATCATACAATGTCTTTTACATCATCGACAGTGTATCCAGCATTACGTACAATTTCTTTCATATTCTCTGAATCAATAGCTTTTTTAGAAAGAACGAAGGCACATTTTTTCTCAAGGTTGACCTTTGCCCACAATCCTTCCTGAGAATTGAAAGCATTCTCTACATGGCGTGAACAGTTGGAACAATGCATTCCGTCAATGTATACCGTACAAGAAAAGGGATAATTCGCCTTATTCTTGTCATTGACTTTTACTTTCTTTTCTGGTGCATCACGTGTTCCGCAGCAGGCAGATCCGTGGCGGGCCCTGTTTACCGCACTTCTTATCGCAAAAAATATAATAAGAAGAAGAATCGCAGATATTATAATCGTTGACTGCATGTTTCCTCCAAAGATGTTAGCTAATGCTAACATCTTTTGTCAAATCCATCAATCCCCGAAAGGCTAAAGCTTCCAGCTGACAGCTTCCTTTCTAGAATCAATGAAACGGGAATAGATTCCTCCCATTTTCATAAGCTCCTCATGCTTTCCCTGCTCCACTATGCGGCCCTTATCGATTACTACTATCTGATCCGCATTACGTACAGTCTTAAGACGATGGGCTATCATTATGACCGTTTTCTCATGGGTAAGCTCCGCCACGGCCTTCATCAGATCCCTTTCATTCTCAGGATCCACATTTGCCGTGGCCTCATCAAGAATGATAATGGGGGAATCCTTCATTATTGCCCGGGCTATGGAGATACGTTGTCTTTCTCCACCAGAAAGGCTGGCGCCGCCCTCACCTATCACAGTCTCATATCCATTCGGAAGGGCAGAGATAAAGTCATGGCAGCAGGCCTTTTTAGCAGCCTCAATAACCTTGTCCATTGAAGCCTCAGGATTTCCGAAACGGATATTATTGGCGATAGTATCATGGAAAAGATATACGTGCTGGAAAACAAAGCTGTAATTCTGCATCAAGCTGTCCATGCTGAAATCCTTAACATTCTTACCGTCAAGGGTAACACTTCCCTTGTCCACATCCCAGAAACGGGAAAGGAGATGGCAGAAGGTGGTTTTTCCTCCACCAGAAGGTCCCACAATGGCAGTAGTAGAATGCTCCGGTATTTTAAGGGAAATACCATCGATTATCTTTTTCTTGTCGTAGGCAAAATCTATAGAGCAAGCTTCAATATCACTCTTCTCAGGGATAATCTCAGAGCCCTCAATGTCCATAGTGGGCAGAGCAAGAACTGTGTTAGCCTTTGTGACACAAATATCTATAGTACGCAGAAGGGCTGAATAGTTTCCACCGGCCTCCAGGGCATTGAAAAGCATGAAGGAACAGATGATCATGACAGCACAGTCGGCCAGGACCATGGAGCCGTTGAGGAAGAAGAAGATAGAGGCCATAAGGATGACCACTCCGCTAAGCTTGGCTACGAAGGACTGGATATTGGCTACTGGAATACAACGCATCTCCATCTTGATAAGAGTCTTAAGACGTCTCTCCATGACCTTGTTAAGCTCGGACTGCCTCTGACCAGCAAGATTATAAGCCTTTACCTCAGCGATTCCCTGAATGAACTCAAGCACCTTCCCTATTTCAAGGGTATCATAGTAATTCTTCTCTGCTGATACGGTCTTCACGGCTACACGCATAAAAAGGTTCACGAACTCAAAGAGGCCGAAACCTGCAAGAGCGATTAGGGCAATTCTCCAGTCGAAGAAGACCATCATTACAATGATGAGCGCAGTATCCAGAAGTCCCTGAAGAACCATCATGACTGCCCTGGTTGCCACATCACTCAAGGACTCCATGGTATTAGTCGTAATGGAGGTGATGTCTCCAAGGCTATTGGTATTGAAGTAACCCATAGGAAGATAGCGAAGATGCTCTGCTATCTCTATACGTTTTTTCGCACAGGCACGGTAGCCGCCCTCACACTGCCACATGGATGTTATTTTTTTTGTTATTATGGCTCCTACCACACTGACGATCATAATGGCGAAGGAAAGCCATACAGTTTTAGCTTCAAAGGGAAGTCCGTCTATGGCAGTGCCTATAAGGCCACGGAGCATCACTGCAATGGCGCCGATTCTTAGAGCCATAAAGAAAGAGTTAATTATACCTACGATAATAGAACCGTAGAATTTTTTCCGGTTCTCTTTGTCACAGAATTTGAAAAATTTTGATAAAGTCTCGAACATTATTCTCCGTCCTTAGCACTTATATGCGCATCCCACATTGATTTATAAAGACCATTCAGAGCAAGGAGCTCCTGGTGGGTACCGCAGGAATCAATCATTCCGTCATTAATAACGTAGAGCTTATCCGCATCTGCCACTGTAGAAAGTCGGTGAGCAATAACTATCAGGGTCTTTCCCTTGACCAGCTTAGCCACTGACTTCTGAATGACGGCCTCATTCTCAGGATCTGTATAGGCTGTAGCCTCATCAAGAATCACGATAGGGGCATTTTTCATCATAGCCCTGGCTATGGCGATACGCTGACGCTCACCTCCGCTTAAGTGGGCGCCGCTACCCCCCACAACCGTATCAAAGCCCTTTTCCAAGGTCATAATGAAGTCATAGCAGCCGCTCTGCCTGGCTACCTCCTCAACCTCAGCATCGCCGGCCTCTGGTCGGCCCAAGCGGATATTCTCGCGCACACTAAGATCAAAAAGGAAATTGTCCTGGGACACGTAGGCCACACGTCGGTTGTATTCTTCCAAAGACAAATCCTTTATATTGACACCGCCGATTTCTATGGAGCCTGAATCCACATCCCAAAGAGAAGCTATAAGCCGCGCAATGGTAGATTTACCACTGCCGCTTGGGCCGACGAAAGCGGTGCAGCTTCCCTGTGGTAGAGTCATGTTAATTCCACGCAGAACCTGACCGTCACCTTCAGCAGCTTCAGCGCCGCCGTCTGAAGTTGAAGCATCACCTTCTGCCTTGTGGTAGCTGAATTTAACATCCTTAAGAAGGATTGAATTATCCACCGGCTCCTTTTTATTAGCCGCCGGCCTGTTAAGCTCCGGCAAGGTCATGACAGAGCCCACCTCTCCAAAGATTACCTGAGCTTTCGCTATATCATCATGATAGGAGAAAGCCGTGATGATAGGTTGTATGGAGCTTACCGCCATGATAATGACCGTAATGAACAAGGCGGCATCAATGCTGCCATTAAGAAACATAAAACCACCGATGGGAAGAAGTCCCAGCAAGGAAGCAGGCATAATCACCATAGCCACAGTGAAGGACCAAATAGTGCTTCTCATCCATTCCACGAAACAGTCTGAACCATCTTTAGCAGCAGTAACAAAGCGTTCGTAGGAGGATTTTGATTTTCCGAAGGCCTTGATAACCTCAATACCATTTATATACTCAACGGCAGTATCGTTGAGTATTTTTGTCTTATCTACGGCATTCTGGAACATACGGGCAGAATCCTTGAACATAAGGCACATAGCCAGCAGGCCCACAGGAAGAGTGGCAAGGCAGCTCAGGCCAAGCTTCCAATTCAAGGTGAAAAGATAAATTATAAGAGCAATGGACAGAATGATATTTGAAGTATATTCCGGTACAATATGGGCAAGGGTTGTCTCCATACTGTCGATACGCTCGATCATAATATTCTTCAGGGAACCAGAAGGCATATCCTGCACAGTTCCAAGAGGAACCCTGGAAAGCTTTGCGCACATCCTCTTTCTTATATTTCCCAAAAGATTGAAGGTAGCCACATGACTCACAGTCGTGGAAACCGCATGGAAAAAAACGTTTCCGAACCAGAACAGAAGTATTATCCCCCCTTCTTTCAGATATAGGTTCCAATCACCTACACCATTCAGAAGCTGCCTGACGATTCTTGCTACCATAAAATATGGAGCTATGCAGCAAGCCACACTGAGAAGGGCGAAGAAAACACTTACTATGTAAGAAGCCTTTTTCTCACCTGCGAATTCGGCAATCCAGCTTAAAAGCCCTCTTTTTGCCATCCTCGCATTTTGTTTTTTTGACATATAACACTCCCTAGTTAGCTATCACTAACAACTGGATAGATATTATATAACACTGTTATATTAGTCAATAACCTTCTTCTGTGCTTAAAAAAAATTGATACTTGACCATTATCCAAATTTTAAAGTAGAATATGCTCCTTAAAACTTCCATGAGGGAGTAGCGAGCGTTTTTACGTGGCAAGTCAACATACTGGTTTTTACCTGGCTTGTGTTAAATTGCGAGACTCATGTATGGCATAGAATTAATACGATTCAAAACTGTACATGGTGAATGAGTATTTATGAACCGAGTACAATTTTGTATTCGGTTTTTTTTTGCCGATATCCTGACAGACAGAGAGCTTTTTTATGGAATGGAATTTTGTGTTTTTTGCTAACAGCATCCTTTTGGGAATAGGACTCGCAATGGACGCCTTTTCAGTTTCAATGGCAAACGGCCTTAATGAATCAAACATGAGAAAAAGACGTATGTGCCTGATCGCTGGTATTTACGGACTATTTCAATTCTCCATGCCAATGATCGGTTGGATATGCGTCCACACCATAGTAGAGTATTTCAACTCCTTCAATATGTTCATCCCTTGGATTTCTCTGGTGCTGCTTTGCTTTATCGGTGGTAAAACCATTTTCGAATCACTGCAAAAAAAAGAAGAAGAGGAAGAGGCTTTTATAAAGGCAGGAATAGGCACCCTCTTATTCCAGGGTATAGCGACCTCCATAGACGCCCTTTCTGTGGGCTTCACGACAGCAGACTACGGTCTAGGCATGGCTTTAATTTCCTCTTTTATAATATGCGTAGTAACATTCTTTTTATGTCTGACCGGCCTTTTAATAGGCAAAAAAGCAGGAAACCACCTGAAGACAAAAGCATCTGTCTTCGGTGGAATTATTCTGATAGCGATCGGTATAGAGATTTTTATCAAAGGCTTTTTCTTCGGCAATTAAAAATCTTCCAAGAGACTGAAGGCTTTTTTAATTCTTTACCTCTCTTTATAGAATCTCCTGGTAATAACGCCTATAAGCTTCTGAGCCAAGCGTAAATTTACAAATACCCCTGCCATTCCCATACAAATGAAAGCAACTGTATACAAAGAGGGAGCCTCTATTGCCTTAAGGCATTTACAAATGATCAGGGTGTTTATGGGTAAGCAGATAATACTGGTTATTGAGGATGGAATATACTTTCTATAAATGCTCACCTGTACAAGATGAACAAAAAAATGGAAATCACAGCCCAGGAAGGCTCCCAACCAAATATACCACAGCCAGTCATAATCAAGGAAATTCGCAAGAAAGCATATAATGACACACAAAATCAATTCCTCATAAACAGCCACGGCAAAGCCTTCCGTTGAGAAGTCTTTATATCTACGGGCCAAACGAGGAAAAAGCTCTTCTATCTCATCCTTATTTTTTTTAAGAAAGAAATTGAAGCCAACAATCTCTTCCATTTCATGAAACATAAAAATAACTGGAAACAACCAGACAAAAGGTCTCATAAGCAGCTCCATATAGTTAGCTTAGGCTAACCTAATGTACTATAGCACTTTTTATATAAAATGAAAACAGTAAAATGAAAAAGCTTGTGTATTTTTTTATTTTCTGGATTATTGCTTTTCTTTCATAAGGCAGTTTCCACCTGCCTTGAAGAATTCATGCATTTGATTCAGGGTCCATAAGGCTTTTTCCTTCGTTATATCCTCAAAAATAATGTTGAACAAAGAAGTGAACATGCCAGTCATAAGAAGCCTTTCCACAAGAGGGTCCAAGTGTTTTATGTAAATTCCCTGACTCTCCAGTATTTTATTAAACTGTCTGTTTGAATCAGTATCAAGCTGAGCCAGAGCTTGGATATAATGCTCATAGCGGGTACCCCCAGAGGATTTCAATATAAGCCTGAAGGATTCCTTGTGATCCCAGACATAAGAGAACATCTGCTCCAGTCCGAATTTTGAATAGTTGTCTATTTTTTTCTTCTGCTCGTCAAAAGAAAGCTTCTCAAAATCAAAAAGCACCGATTTATAAAGCTCTATCAGATAATCAGAATCCTTCTTCACCAGCGCGTCAAAAAGCTCTTCCTTGCTTTTGAAGTAACCATAGAAAGCGCCCGTGGTCACCCCAGCCTTTTTAACTATAGCTCGCAAAGAGGCACCTCTGAAACCATATTCTAAAAACTCATCCGCGGAGACCTTAAGGATTTTTCTTAAGGTCTCCGACTCCTTTTCTTCCATCCCTACATCCTATGAACACTATATACTAATCAATTAATCTGAAAAGTATTATTAGTTCATAAATTTGTCAACCTCTTTATTTGAATATGATATATTATAGTCAAGTGAAAAAAGGGGTTTCTATATGTCTCTATTGGAAAAGAAAACAGCGATTGTAACAGGTGCCAATTCAGGAATGGGTATGGCCACCACTAAAGCCCTGCTCAAGGAAGGAGCCAGGGTTATTATGCTATGCCGAAGTGAAAAGCGAGGACAGGAAGCCTATAAAACTCTCCTCCAGTATGGGAAGGACAGGTTGTTTTTAGTTCTTTGCGACCTGGGGGACTATGACTCCATCAAAGCCTTTGCCAAGGAGATAAAAGAAAAATTCGGCCACCTGGATATACTCGTGAATAATGCGGGCTTCATATCACTGGACAGGCAGGAGACCAAGGAAGGCCTTGAAAGACAGTTCGGTATAAATCACATAGGACACTTCCTGCTCACCACAGAGCTGCTGGATATAATGCCTGAAGGCTCAAGGATAGTTAATGTCGCCTCCGGAGCCCATAAGGCAGGGAAAATCCATTTCGAGGATATTAACCTTCACAGGGGCTTCAATGTAATCAAAGCCTATTCCCAGAGCAAGCTTGCCAATGTCCTTTTCACCAGGGAACTTGCCAGAAGGCTGACAGATAAGGGTATTACGGTCAATTGCTGTCATCCTGGAGCCGTAGCCACTAATATGGGAGTAAACCGGGACACAGGCTTCGGTAAGACTGTCATGCGTATACTCAAGCCCTTCTTTCTGACTCCTGAGCAAGGAGCCAGGACCGCCATATTCCTTGCCACGGACCCATCGGTCAAGGATATTTCCGGGGAATATTTCTATAAATGCAGAATCGCAGGGTCCTCAAAACGCTCCAAGGATTTGGAGCTTGCAAAAAGACTGTATGAGCTGAGCGAGCAGCTTGTAAAGGGCTGATTTGTACAGATACCTCGGAGCTTTCCTTTTATGATTTTCTTTAGATCTCCTTACTCATTCTGATGCAATCAAAGTCTCCGCTTTTTATAACTTCTTTGTCTGTTATGGAGAAGCCAAGCTTTTCATAGAATTTTACAGCCACAGTCCTACTGTCTATCACAATCCTCTTATAACCGATTTCTTTTATCCAGCGTTCTGCCTCCTGGATCACCAAACGGCCTAAATTCCTTCCCCGGTACTCAGGTAGAACCACTACCCTTCCCAGAGAGACACAGGAAGTGCTCAAGGGATAAAAACGGCAGGTCGCTATGGGATATCCTTCATCAAGAAGGACTATATATTTTGTTCCGTCGCAATCATGCTCATCAAATTCATCTCTTAATGAAATGTGATACTGACGGTTCATTCCTTGGATTCTGACAGAATAGGCACCTGCACGCTGCCATTCTTCCTCTGCCCTTATAATCTCTATTTTCTCCATTGTTTTTCCATAAAAAAAGCCGGACAAAGATAATCATCCGGCACCTATAAGAAATAAGTCGTATCAGGTATTAAAGCTTGAAGGTTCCTATTTCCTCGTCAATCTTGTTGATACCTAACATGTTCTTATCTGAAGACTCCGCGACATCCTTCATTGCTCCTACTATACCAGAAATTCCTTCAGTCATAAGAGACATGCTCTCACCTATGCGGCTCGTGATTTCAGAAAGACTGTTCATCTCTTTAGCAACCTGGGTAGCACCATCCAGCATCTCTTTGGCACTGTCCTTCACGACTAGGGAAGAATCATTTATATTGTGCATAGCTTCAAGAATCTGCTGGTTACCGGCAGACTGCTCATCCATAGCATTCTTAACGGTATTCTCCTGGGTCCGGACCGTCTGGGAAATATCATAGATTGCTTCGAATTTCTTTTGAACCTCAGTAATTGTCGATGTAATAAGAGAAATTGACTCCGACAAGGACTTAAGGTTCTCATTTATGGCTTTACCTTGGGCATTTGACTGCTCAGCAAGCTTACGAATCTCGTCAGCCACCACGGCGAAGCCTTTTCCCGATTCACCGGCATGAGCAGCTTCTATCGCGGCATTCATAGCAAGAAGATTTGTCTGGCTGGCTATGTTCTGTATAATTTTTGTAGCTTCCATAACACCGGAAGATTTTTCCATAATGGCATTTGAGACTTCCACGGCGTTGGATACACTCACACGCCCTTCTGAGGCTGCCTTGTCAAGCTCCTCAACAGAAATTGTGTTATTATCCAGGATTCTGGATACAGATTCGATATTAGCCACCATCTCATCCACAGCTGCTGAAGACTGATTTACTGAGGAAACCTGTTCCTCTATGCTGGCATTAAGATCCTTAAGGCGGGATAGAATCTGTGTAACCGCAGCATCAGACTCCTCTACACCTGCAGACTGAGAATTCATATCGTTCTGAACAATATTTATACTGTCAGTTATTTTTTTGATATTATTATTCGCAGAAGACAAATTCTCCAATAAACCATGGGCAGTCACAGATGAAGCCTTCGTAGATTCAGCCATATCAGAAAGAAGACTTCTTGTGGTCTCCTTTAATACATTGACATTGTTCACCAAATCACCAATCTCGCAACGGCAGGTCACAGGGAGAGGTGACATATCATACTCACGAACAGACAGCTTTCTGGTATATTCCTGAACATCGGTTATGCTTGAGATAATCGATTTTGCAGTAACGATCAAATTCATTATGATAAAAAATGTCCATATAAGAGATACAGGCATTATATATTTTGCAAGCAGATCCATTCTATCTATCCTTAAATTGATAGGAACATCAACTACAGCTTCAATAGCCAGAACCAGCCCAAGCACATTAAATAAGGTAGGTATAAGAATCCTGTTCAAAAAAGGCATAAGCTGGTATTTCTTGTCATGGGGAAGCCAGGTTAGTGAAAATTCCAGCTTTTTCATTAAAACTATGAAAGATAAGGGAGCGATGGTGAATGTCGTTCCCAGGAAAATGCACAAAAGCTCATACATCACCGAGTTTCCCTCGAAGGAGGTGAAGAGAATTCCCCTTTGAAGGCTTCTAAAATTTATCAAAATAGAGAATAATAGGGAAAACACTATAACAAGAGCGATACTGCTCATATACCACCTTTTAGTGAAAAGATTGAATTTTTTTATATCTTCTTCAGTCTCTCCGCATGTATAAAATCTTTTAGAATAGATTTTGTATAGACAAAAGGGGATTGCCATATGAAACAATAGGAAAAAGAGGATTACAGCCCAGTCCGACATGACTGCGGCATACTCACTCAGAGTCATTGCCCTGACAAAAATACTAACCGGAAATACCAATAAAACAGGTAGGATAAAACCTCCCATAAGACAAATCGGTACAATTTCGCTTATTTTTCTTTGCTTCTCAGTCGCTATAGATGAATTCAAAATAATACTCCCTCATTTTTTTACCCTCTCTTATTACACCTAATTTATTATATTCCAAAAATACAAAAATCTCCAATAAAAAATATACATAAATAAGGATTTTTTTGGGGTCTGACTTATTGCTTGCGAAAAAAAAAGTATGACCTTATATTGGGCAGAAGGCTTCAAAAGGCTATCTAAGCCTGGCTTAGCAGATTATAAGCCTTCAAATCGATGACTTCATCGCAGCATTCTTGTATAAGCTCCCTGTCATGGGTCACGACGATGACCGTTTTTCCCATAGACTTAAGCTGCCTGAGTATTTTTCCTATCTGCTGCATATGGGTATAATCAAGACCGCTGGTGGGTTCATCAAAAAGCATGAATTCCCGGCCACTGGCAATTGCGCAGGCAACAGCCACACGCTGCTTCTGGCCTCCGGAAAGAGACATAGGATGTCTGTCCGTAAGGTCTGATAAATCCAGTGTGGCAAGAATGCTACGGGCTTCCTCTTCATCTGCCTTCGGCTGGCTGATGAGGACTTCATCAAGCACGCTTTCCGAGAACAACTGGTGATTCACATCCTGCATTACAAGATAGAAGAGCTGCTGCCGGGCCCGGTGCTTATAAGCTTTCCCTTTATAAACTACAGTTCCCTTAGAATGAGGTAAAAGTCCGCATATACAATTCAAGAAAGTGGTCTTTCCCTCCCCGTTCTTTCCTATGATTGCGGTGATTACTCCTGAAGGAATATCCATACTTGGGATATTCAAGGCTTGGTAACCATTTTTATATTTGTAGCGGAAATTCTGAAGGCTGATAGGGTTATTCTCCCTATTCTCAGCTGCAGGGCTTGTCCCAGCTTCCTTATTTTTCAGTAGGCGGCTATCCACCACTGAGTTTTTATTAGTCCGAAGACCAAGGGCATGGAGCTCATCCTCACCAATATTATCCATATCGGAGCGGGAAAGTTCCTTTGCTATCTGTCCACCGTCAAGGATAATCGTACGGTCCGCAAGGCTCCAAAGGTAGGAAATACGATGCTCAGCGACCACAATAGTCTTTCCTTCTCCCTTCCATTTAGCCAAAAGCTCCTGGAGCTCATCGATGGTTTTCAAGTCAAGATTGGCACTCGGCTCATCAAGAAGAATCACCTTGTTCCTAGAAACTGCGACAGAGGCACAGGCTATCTTTTGTTTCTGGCCCCCACTCAGGCAAAAAAGGCTTCTGTTCATAAGTGGCTCCAGCTTCAAATCCCTGACTGTCTCATCTATACGCTTCAAGATCTCATTCTCTGGCATACCACGGTTCTCACAGGCGAAGGCCAGCTCGCTTGTGGTATCCACATTAAAAAACTGAGAGCGGGGATTCTGAAAGACCGTACTGACAAGCTTGGCCGTGTCATACAGCTCTGCATGGGAAATGTTCTTTCCCTCCACAAGAACCTTTCCCTCAAGCTTTCCACTATAAAAATTAGGGATAAGGCCATTTATCAAACGAAGGATGGTGGTCTTCCCGCAACCGGAGCCTCCTGTCAAAAGAATAAATTCCCCATCCTTTATCGAAATATCTATATTTTTCAGGCTGCCATTTGAAGTGACTTCTACAACTTCGTCATTATCAGCATTTCCTGCTACATAACAGAAGGACACATTTTTCAGTTCAATCATTTAACAAACTTCTCCTTTTCCAAGGTATCAGCAACAACAAAATAGGTTCCTAGAATCATAATCAAGAGGGCAAGCAAAAACTGCCAGGTCAATTTTTCACCCACAAAGACAAAGGACAAAAAAGAGCCCACAAAGGGTGCAACAGCATAGAAGGCGCTGGTCTTAGCCGCCCCCAAATCCCTTTGAGCCCTGACATAAGTGAAAATACTTAATCCATAGGCAACAAAGCCTAAAAGAAGAACCAGGGGTATAAAGGCAGGAACAAAGACCAAGGCTTGCTCCTGTCCTGCTTTCTGAAGGCTTGTCTCTAATCCAGCTGTGCTTTTTGACAGGGCAGCGAATTCTCCAGAAATAAAGGCCACAAGCATAGAGCCAAAGCCACTTCCCAGCCCCTTGATTGTGACTATCTGGTATGTACTTTTCTCTGAGATACGTCTGGTGCAATTGTTTTCCAGCCCCCAACAGACTGTAGCTCCAAGAACAAAAAGAGAGCCAATAGATAAAGAAAAGCTTTCCGCAGACTCAAAGGAGAGAATAATACTTGCGGCTGTAATGAAAAGTATGGCAGACCATAACCGCCCGCTTACCTTCTCCTTGAAGATGGCAAGAGCTATTAGGGTGGTGGCGACAATCTCAAAATTTCCAAGAAGAGAAACCTCAGAGGAATTGCCCTTTCTTATTCCCAGCATCAGGAGTATGGGAGCTATAACATCAAGGGCAACCATGAGGATGGCATAAGGAAGATCAGCTTTTGAAAGCCTTTCCTCTTTTGCCTCCTTTTTGATTTTGAAGAGGTAGAAAAATCCCACACCAAGACCAGCCCCCAGATACAAAAGACCTGCCATAGTCACAGGAGGAATTTTCTGCATGAGCAGCTTTGAGAAGGGTACATTCAAAGCATAAAAGACCGCCGCCAGGAATGCATATATAATCGCTTTAATTTTCTTACTGTCAGACATATTGATATTTTATATCACTTTAAAAGCACCAAGAATAGTAAAAGCAAGGCCTCCGGCCAAAAGCAAGAGCACAATAAAATCTGCCCAACCAAAACCAATTTTGCAAATGTTTGTACGTTTGTCAGGCCCGCCAAGTCCCCGGGTAAGGCTGGCGGCAGAAAGCTCCTGTCCTATCCTCACAGAGCAGGTAATCATTGGTATCAAACGGTATTCAATCATTTTGAAGGCCTTCTTTCCTCCGAACTTTATATCCCTCATAGCCATAGCTTTATTAATGCTGGAAGCCTCTTCAGCAACGGTGGGGAAAAACCTGAACATTACCGAAAGCGGTATGGTAACCTGCTGGGGAATGTGCATTCTCTCCATGGCACAAACGAACTCGCTGACCGTAGTGGTAGAAACCACATACAGGCCTGTGAGGATTCCCGGCAGGAAGCGTAGTACAATTCCCATAAAGGCAAGTAGAAGAAAACCTAGAGTACCATGAATATAAGGTGCCACGAAGAACTGTAGAAGATACCCAATGGAATATAGGATAAAGCCCTTCAGAAAGCTTTTGATACGTCCCGAAAGCAACAGCAGTATAAGAGGAATATAATTCAAGACATAACGGAATTCCATTGCATGCTCTCCCCCTGCGTTACCAAGAACAAAGATAGAGACAAAGGTAAGCAGAAGCATTTTTGTACGCGGATCAAGCAAAGATTTTTTGGAAGTAGATTTCATCAGCTCCATTTTTACATTCCTCTAAGAGAAAAAACTAAACTATACCGGCCTTGGCAAAATGCTTTTTCAGTATTGTCCGTCCAAGAAGTCCGCCCAGAAGTCCGAAAACGAAACAGGAAACAAGCAGAATAGGACACATCCAGAGGGGAAGCAGCCTGCCGATTGCCTGTACATACTCTTCACTGAAGGAGCGGGTTGAAAAATAGGCTTCAGGAGAAAAGAACAATGGAAGATAATTGCTCCAAACCCAGATAGAGAAAACAGCGTTTGTAAGCACTGCTTTTTTTGCACTTTTGTATTGCCCTCTTTTATAGATCAGTTCAGAAATAAGGCCTGTAATAGACCCGACAATCAGAGCATAAAAGGACATTCCTGTTAAAATCATCAGAATGCCCAGCAGAATGCTCATAATCAAAATCATTCCGAATTTCTTTACCTTCGTCAGAAAGAGCATAAAAACAATTCCCGAGATAAGTGGAATAAAAACTGTATACAGGGGTAAGAAAACCGGGATAAAGCCAAGCATGAAAACACCAATGGATGCAAGACAATAAATTGCGGTAAAGATTCCCACATTGATTAAATCTTTACCATTTATCCTTTTTGTGTTGTCCATTATACAATACCAGCCTTTGCAAAATGCTTTTTCAGAATCTTAAGACCTAGCCAGCCGCCTAAAATACCACCGATAAAGCAGGCAACAAAAAGAACAGGACACATCCACATGGGCATAAGGCTCTGAAGCTTTGTGATATATTCTTCTCCAAATTCCTGTCTGGTTGACCAGTATTGTTCAGGACAGAAAAAAAGAGGGAAATAGTTTGTCCAAACCCAGATAGAGAAAACGCCGTGAGCAAGAACAGCCTTTTTAGCACTCTTGTATTCGCCACTCTTATAAATAAATTCAGCTATCAAACCTGCAACAGTTCCAAGAGCAAGAGCATACCAGGACATACCTGTAAGCCACATAATAATTCCCATGAGCACACTCATAAGAAGAATCATTCCGAACTTCTTTACCTTTGTAAGATAAAGCATGAAAACAATTCCACCAAAAAGTGGCATGAGGATTGAAAAAAGCGGCATAAAAATTGGAACATAGCCAAGCATAGCCAGGGCCATAATTACGACTGTGTAGATTGCGGTAAAAACACCTACATTGATCAGGTCCTTACCTTTTAACTTTTTGGAACTATCCATAAAAGCTCTCCTTTTATTATAGTTAGTCTTTGCTAACTATAATAAAAAGAATACTAGCACTTTCCTTGATTTTCTTCAATACAAAGCTAATCAGACAAATCCTGCCTAGGTACAGCCTGCGCCATTAAGTAAGAGTAAGCTTGAGAAAAGCCTGCAGCTTCTGGAAAAGCTCCTTCTCTTCATTTCCGTCAAACTGGGCACAAAAGCAAGGAAGAGAGGCTTTTCCCTTCATGTTCAGAATGGTCTGAGCATTTTCATAAACAGAAGAAAGCTCAATAATGGCCCGGAGCTTTTCAGAGACATAGCATCGCCTAGCAAAACGATAACGTATATTAGCACCCACCAGCAAAGGACAGCTTGAATCCGCAAGCCGCCTTATTTTTTTAAGATCAGGCAGCTCTTTGCTGATTCTGTTTATTCTTTTACGGGCAAGACCTAATTCAGCCCGCCCTACTTTACTTTTATCCCGGATTCTGTCCTGCCAAAGGAAAAGCATATATTCCCTAAGGGAAGACAATCGGTAGTAAAAAGGCAATTCCTTAATATATTCGAAGAAAGCTCCCCTTATACCCTTATTTAAATAGATTAGTGGATCTCCGGTAATAAGAATATAAGAGTCTTTTTCACCTTCATATTCCTCCTTATGACTGAATTCCTTCTCAAAAGCCTCATCTGTCTTGGCAAGAACCTGCCAGAAGGCCTGGAATTCCCTGTCCTGAGCAAAAATAAGCTCCTCTATCTTCGGAGCAATAATCACAATATCATCCCGGCCAAGCATATTCAGCTTAGACCTGATTACCATGGCATAAAAACCATCGCTTTCACCACCTTCTGTCTGGAACAAAAGCAGCTGCTTTATTTCAGAAGATTTCGGATTGTCCCTTGCAAATTTCAAAACATCGCCCAAGAGGGCAATAAAGCTTACATATTCCTTGGAAGTAGTATTATCCTTTCCTATAGCAAGGCTTTCCTCATTTGTGGGAGGAAGCAGAAAAGCCTTATATCCCTGTTTTTCCAGTGTCTTGCAAAGATACTCCACAAGCTTGTCGTAAGAAGGGATATAGAGGGGATATTCTTTCTTGACTTGACCAAGGCTCTCATAAACGAGATTTACAGGCAAGGGAGCCCTCTTCTTTTCATTTTGAATTTTATTAAGATTGAGGAGGAAGGCCTCGATTCTTGTAATCAGCCCCACCTTCGAATAATGCTCGTCAACCTCAATCTGAAGATAAGGCTTGTCTCCCATAATCTCCGCAAAAAGATGATTCACCATTGCATCAGGACCACAGCCATGATTAGTCAGATAGAGGGCATAAAGATTAGGAGTATTCTTTATAATCTGAGCCCCGCTTAGGATGTGCTGGCTGAAGGGCCAGTAGAGGTTCTTATAATATTCAGAAATATTAACATCATGTCCCTCAAGGTTCCCCAAGGTAATGATCTTGCAGCCCCTTTCAAGCAGAAGCTGGGGAAGGCCCATGTTGAGCACAGAATCAATAAGGCCATAAGTCCTGGTAATAAGAACAAGAACCTTATCCTGGGAGGAGACTCTTTGCAGGAACTTCTTGCCATCTTCCTCCTGTAATTTCTGAGCTTTTTTCAGGGCCATCCCTGATTTTACAAGAGCCCTCTGACAGAGCAAGGGATTTTTTTCAAGGCTGAGGCCTATTTTCAGCATAGTCTTAGCCATATGGGGAGCTCCCATATCCATCTGAAGTACAGGATTTATAAGCTTAACGCCTTTTTTTTCCAGTTCAAGATTCTCAGCAATACAAGAAACCGCAGTCTGCATATAAAGGCAGCCATAATTGTTTTTCAAATTGGAATTCTTATGCATAAGGCTATAGACAGAAGGAAGGAAAATATAATCACAGCCTTCCTCCAACAGCTCCTGGATATGCCCATAAATCAACTTGACGGGAAAGCATGTTTCTTCCTTTACCAGCTGCTGGCTTTTTCTCACTGTTTCCTCACAGCTCTCTCCTGAAAGCTTCACATTGAAGCCCAGGCTGGTAAAGTAGGTATAGGCAAAGGGGAAAAGCTTATAAATCATCAGGGAACGGGGAATTCCTATCGTTTTTTTGCCCGGGTTATGCTCTCCTGTATAAAGTCCGAAGGTTGTCTTCTGGATATTGTCAAAAAGCTTTTTATTCAGCTCCAAGATTTCCTTGTCCACCTCTTTTTTTTGGAGCTTCCGGCTTTCCTCCTTTGCCAGAAGAGCCATTCCCAAGGCTCCTGTCACACTAAAGTAAGGGGTGATGGAAAAAGCCTGGCCGAAATAGGATTTAAAAGCCGCAACAATTCCCTGATTGTAGGCGAGACCACCCTGAAAGCAGATTTTTTTCCCTATTTTTTTATTTGCCACCACCTTGTGGAGATAATTGTTTACAACGGCATAACAGAGTCCAGCCGCAACATCTTCCAAGGCTTGGCCCAAGGCAAGCTTGTTTTCTATACTGGTCTTCATAAAAACAGTACAACGCTGCTCCAGCAAGGAAGGAGACTCAGACCTCAAGGCCAGTTGACCAAGTTCAGAAGCAGTCATGCCCAGAAGCTCAGCCTGATCTTCAACAAAGGAACCGGTTCCAGCGGAACAAACCTTATTCATAGTAAAGTCTGTCACAATGCCGTTTTTACAGCTGATGAACTTTGCGTCCTGTCCTCCGATCTCAAATATAGTATCGCAATCAGGCACGAGGAAAAGCGTCCCCTGGGACTGGGCTGTAATCTCATCATGGACGAACTGTATATTAAATTTTTCAGCAATATGAATTCTTCCGGAGCCTGTAACCCCGGAGCTGACTATATTGAGTTTGCCGAACCGTTTTTCAAGGGAATCAAAGCCTCTCTTAACGGCAGAGGTAGTATTTCCCAGAGTCTTAAAATACTGAATATCCACCACCTCATTTTTCTCGTTCAAGAGAACAAAATTCGTACTGGTAGACCCCACATCAATACCAAGATAAAGAGCTTCACTGGCTGAAAAAGGAGTCAATGGATGAAGGTTTTCTGAAGGATAATCATTTTTCAGGGGAGCAAGCTTCACAGAGCCCTTCAGAACAGGTGCCTTTCCATCAATCCTCTCTTTTCCTTTCTCAAGCAGATAAGCTTCCATAGTCTTCCAGGAACGCTTATTCTCAAGAGCAAAAAGACTGCATCCAAAGGCTTGAAGTATGGAGCTTTCTGGGCCATAAATAAAATCAGAATCCTCAAGAGCAAGTATATCCTTGAAGGCAGCTATAAGGCCAGCATTCTTACTGCAGGCCCCGGCCAAAAGCAGCGGCTTCTCGATAGGAAGATGCTGTATAATTGTTCCCTTGAAATTATTCACAACGGAATAAGCAAGCCCCTTGAGGATATTCTCAACCCTTTCGCCTTCCTGCTGAAGATGGATTATATCTGTCTTTGCAAAAACCGAGCAGCGACCGGCAATCCTGGGAATAGAATCCGCTTTCTCGACAAAAGCTGAATAATCCTCTATTTTCGTTCCAAGGCGGGCGATTTGTTCCTCAAAAAAAGAGCCTGTCCCTGATGCACAGTTTTTATTGGCTGAAAGCTGGATGGAAGCGCTTTTTAGTCCGGCAATGAATTGTGAATTCTGACTCCCAATTTCTGCAATGGAGGCAGCTTGAGGATAAAGAGCCCTGGCTCCCTTCACAAGGCATTCCGTTTGGTTTTCTTCCTTGGGGGAAAACAAAGAGGCAAAAGCACCAGAAGCAGCCGCATAAATAATATTACTTTTTATTTCAGGCTCCAGTTCAGACAAAAGACTTTTATAAGTATCCAGAATTTTGTTTTTATGAAGCTTATAAGCAGAATATATAAGCTTTTTATTTGTATCTGCCACAGCTATCTTAACAGAAGCGTTACCAGCATCTATTCCTATACTAAAAGGTCCTTCCAATGTCATTTTTCAACTCCTGTGAAAAGCAAGGTATTGTGTACCAATAAAGTTAGCCTTTACTAACTTTCTATTTTAGGTTAGCATATTTGAGATCACAGAACTGTTGCCATGGCAACAAAAATTATTTTTATGGAAGAAGATTGTTATTTAAATTTAGACCAGCTCTCAAGCTGCAAGCTTTTTGAGAGGATTCCTGCGGAGGAGCTCCCCAAAGCCCTTCAAAGCTTAGCCGCCTATAAGAAAAAATACAGAGCCGGAGAAAGCGTCTATACACCAGGAGCACAAGCCCTGCTCCCCGGTCTTGTCCTAGAAGGTGCTATCCATATACATCAGATTTTTCCTGATGGAAGCACCCTTTTCTTAAGAACAGTGAAAAAAGGAGAGCTCTTTGGTTTTTCAATGACCTTAGGTCTTGATGAAAATATTTACGCCGACTGCTCTATCGATTCTGAAATTTTATTTATGCATTTAAGGCCAAGAAACGATGGAGATAATAGAGATAATAAACACAGGCTTATTATTCTGGAAAACCTTGTTTATATACTGGCACGAAACAATATAATTCTTAACAAAAAAATCCAGATTCTATCCCGCACAAGTCTTCGTCAAAAGCTGGTTCTTTTTCTTTCCCAGCAAGAAAGCTTACAAAAGAAAAAGGAAGTCAAGCTGGGAATGACAAGGGAAGAAATAGCCCAATATATAAATGCAGACCGTAGTGCAGTCTCCCGGGAACTGAACAGAATGCAAAAGGACGGACTTATAAAGATAAAGAATAAGTCCGTCCTTATAATTAATCTCAGGGATAATTAATTTTTAACTATTCTGTTTATTTACCATAGTCGCATACTGACCGCCCTTGGCCATCAGCTCTTTATGATTACCACTTTCTACTATCTGCCCATTTTTAATTACAAGAATCTTATCCGCATTACGTATGGTATTTAAGCGGTGAGCAATAACAATCAGGGTCTTGCCCCGACAGAGCTCAGAAATCGCTTCCTGAATGAAGTGCTCATTATCAGCATCAACACTGGCGGTAGCCTCGTCAAGAATTACGATGGGAGCATCCTTAAGCATACAGCGGGCAATAGAGATTCTCTGCTGCTCTCCGCCTGAAAGGCTGGCCCCACCCTCTCCTATCACGGTGTCGAAGCCCTGAGGCAGCTGCATGATGAAGTCATAGCAACGGGCCTTTTTCGCTACATCAATAACCTCTTCCCGAGTGGCATCTGTTTTTCCCATGGCTATATTGTTGAAGATAGTATCCTGGAAAAGATAGACTCTCTGGAAAACCATGGAGATATTATCCATAAGATTTGCTACAGGCACCTCCCGGATATCCTTTCCGCGGATTTTTATACTGCCTTCCTTCACATCCCAGAAACGGGCAAGAAGGTTAGCGATGGTAGATTTACCGCCACCGCTGGGTCCTACTAGGGCCAGCATCTGTCCCTTCTCCACGTCAAAAGATATATCCTTCAGGGCATTGCGTTCATCACTTCTCTCATCATTACCCAGTGGGCTCTTCGAAGAGGCTCCACCATAAGAGAAGGTCACATTCTCATAGGAAATCTCAGGCAGGGCTTTTCCATCGGCAGCCCTGGCAACCTGACTTTCAGGAGGCAGCTGATCAGTACCCTGGCTTTCCATCTCTGCCTCATCGAAAACGCTCTCAATTCTGTCCAGACAGGCATTGGTAACTGTAAGACGGGCAATCTGGGAATAATAAGACTTGATTCCGATAAAGGTATCGAAGAGGAAGAGGATCATACCCACCATGTAGACATTGCTGATGACTCCCTTTTTCATAAGCCATGCAGCAAGAAAAAGAATGATTGTAGAACCTATTCCATAAGTCAGCAGAAGTGCTGCAGACCAAGGAGAATAATCCTTCTCAAAGGAAATACTGTCCTCGCAGCTCTTCTCAAACTGACCTGTCAGCTCTTTGGATTTCTCACCCATCATATTATAGGTTTTTATGATTCCGATTCCCTCGGCGAATTCCAAGACAGCTGAGGTAAGAGACTGGGCGCATTCCTGTTTTTGGACAGAATGGCGGAGGGTATTTCCCATCATAAGACGGCCAAGAATCAGGAAGACAAGGACCACCACGCAAGCAGCAAGGCCAAGTCTCCAGTCCAGATAGAACATGAAGGCTACCATCATAAGCTGAGAAATCATGAAGCTCACCAGCATCTCAAGGACACCCATACAGTTCTCTTCGATAAAGTTCATGTCAGTGGAAAGAACGGAGCTGACCTTACCGATGTTCCCGTCCGTGAAGTAGCCCATGGAAAGCTTACGGAAATGATCACCCAGCTCCATCCTCTTATCCGCGAAAACCATAAAGCCAGCCGCGGACTGAAGCCTGTCCGAAGCATTCTGCAGCACAGCCTGAAGAGCAACGAAAACAAGGAGGGCAAGACCATAAAGCAGGCAGGTCTTAGTGGTCATATTGCCGGCCATAAAGCCCGAAACCATAAAGAAACAGAGCATGAGGGGAGCCTTCATGAACATGCCCTTGAAAAAGCCGGTGACATAGGAGGCCCGGATTCTTGACTTATATTTACCGCAGGACTCCACCAGGCGGTGCATCATACTTATCATTGATTTATATTTCATCAGTTAATCCTCCACTCAGCGGCAGCAGTAGTCGCCTTCCACAGGGTCTGATACTCCTCAGAGGATTTTATCAATTCCTCGTGATTACCCTGGGCAATTACATTACCGGCCTTGAGCACGCAGATTTTATCCGCATTTTTGATTGAAGAAAGCCTGTGAGCAATGACGATTACAGTTTTATCCTTGATTATCTCATTGATTGCAGCGTTCATCTTCTCTTCATTCTCAGGATCCATAAAAGCCGTTGCTTCATCCAAAACTATTACCGGTGCGTTTTTCAAAATTGCCCTGGCAAGAGATATACGCTGACGCTCACCACCGGAAAGCTGCTTGCCGCTGTCTCCGGCCATAGTATCAATACCCTTTGGGAAGCGGGCAAGGAACTCATTACACTGAGCCCTGCAGGCGGCATCCAGAACTTCTTCCCTGGTGGCATCAGGCCGGCCTATGAGGATATTCTCATAAAGGGATGTATTGAAAAGGAACTGCTCCTGGGCCACATAGGAAATCTGATTGTTCAGGGCTTCCAGCGACATGTCTGTAATATCCTGGCCGCCCAAGGAGATGCTTCCTCCATCCACATCATAAAAATGCACAAGAAGCCTTGCCAGTGTTGACTTACCACTTCCAGACTCACCTATAAGAGCTGTGGTGGTTCCTTGCTTCATGGTCAGGTTTATGCCGTGAAGCACCTGGAGATTCTTAGCTCCGGCCTTGTCTGATCCCTGGCTGCCGGCCGGATCCTGAGTCTCAGAGCCCTGGCTTGACTGCTGTTCAGGAGCGGCCCCGGACTCCGGCTCACCTTTATTGTATGCGAATTCAACGTTCTTGAACTCGATATCGTAGCCCTTGCCCTCAAAGCCGTGGGTCCCCTGCTTTACAGGCTCGTGCTTCATCATTTTTTCCAGCTCTGCGATTTTATAATTCAACTGAGGGATTTTTCCACCAAAGTTCAGGGCATGCAAAAGAGCAGGTCCAATGGCAAAGGACATACACAAAACCAGGATCAGCTGACTAAGACTTACAACCCCGGTCAGGACGAGAATGCCTCCAAAGGGTAATGTAAAGAGAGCAAAGCAAGGTGTTACGCTGTTGTAAACCGCCATCCAAGGCCAGCAGACCCTATACCAGTCCAGGGTGAAATCACGATAAGCCCGGACAGCCTCACCGAAGCGGCGGAAGGAATCACCGTCCTTGTTAAAGACCTTGATAGCCTCCATTCCGTTCACATACTCAATAATAGTGTTGTTCATTTTTTTCGCGGAGTCGTAATAAGCTCCCATCTTTGCCATTCCAGCCTTCATCATCATGGACATACCGAAAACCCCGAAGGGCAAGGTGGCAATGGTAAGAAGAGCCAGCCGCCAGTCCACGAAAAAGAGGGCGATGATCACTATGATCGGAATAGCAAGATTCGCGATTCCCTCTGGTATAGCATGGGCAAGGAGAAGCTCAATCTGATCTATGTCATCGGTGAAAACCCTCTTCAACTGACCTGTACCATACTCCTTGATATTTCCCAGGGGCTGATTCTCCAGCTTTCTCTGAAGGGCAATACGGATATTTTTCAAGGTGTTGTAAGCACTGATATGTGAGAAAACAAGGCCTCTTGTGTAAAGAATACCATACAGCACCTCACACAAAAGAATAAGGCCGACACGTATAAGAATAAAATCAAAATCTAAGGCCTGTCCCGTAGTCAAGGGCTCAAGCAACTGATACAAAAACAAATACGGAAGCACACTGGCGATAATTCCAAGACTTGCAAGCAGAGCCGCAATCACCGTGTACTTCTTATACTTCCCCATATAGGGAGCTACAGCAGAAACCATTTTACCTCCTTGATATTACCTGTGAACAGCTGCTTCATTCCTGCCGGAAAGAAGTTAGCCTACACTAACTAATATAAGGAGTATACTTTTCTTCTTTGCTTGATTTCCACTAGAAAAAAGGATTTTTTTAACACTTTTCAGGCATTTTTCTGCTGACAGTAAAGTCCCGCACCCTAATCTTCTTTTTCATAAGTGCGCTGTTTGTTTCTGTACATCAAACTGTCCGCTTTATTGACATAATCTATCAGACTTGACTCGCTCGAAGGATCTGAAAGTATATATCCTATACTGACGGTAAGAGGATAAGTAAGCTTCATAGAAGCTACATGCTTCTCAAGATTATCCTGTATATCCTTTACTATTGTCTTTACCCTGTCCTCTTCCTCACAAGCCCCCACCGCAAGGAATTCATCGCCTCCGTAGCGGATACCGACCCATTCCTTGGGAATACTGCCCAGAAGCTCAGAGGCCACAGTCCTGATGGCCAGATCCCCCTGCAGATGACCAAAGTTGTCATTGATATACTTCATCCTGTTTATATCAACGAACACCACAGCACAGGGAATTCCCTTCTTATGAGAAGACTCCAGGATAGGAAGGGCGTTCTGATTCATTCCGAAACGATTGTTCAAGCCTGTAAGCTGATCCGTGTTGGATATGTTCAGAAGGGTTCTGTTCATTTCATCCAGACGACAATTCTTGCGATATTGCTCTATGTTATAATTCATCTGGATCATATACATATTAAGGGTTCTGTCCCGTATGTTCTCTATGGAATCACTGGTGACCACGTAGCCGAAAAGGTACTCATCGAAATGCATGGAAGAGAATGTGTACACCACGGGTTTATCGTCTTTAGTATAACCAGGTATAAGCTCTTTCCTGGGGAATTCTCCAGGAGCAGAGACTTGTCCTTTTTTTCTGGCAACCAGACAGTGCATTTTGTCAGAGTATTGGGTTTTTATTGGTGAAGAGGATTGGATCAGATTCTTTCTTGTGTTCTCATCGATGATAAAATAAAACTCATCACCTTGGAATGTGCTGTTGTTTGAATAGAACTGGAAAAGATTACTCCGGAACTGATCATAGGTGGAACAATTGAAGATGGAGGTCGTCATCTCAACCTCCTGAGCCTGGAAAATGATATTATCCATTTCCTTCTTATATGAATCTATACAAAAACGATGCCGGCGTGGTTCCCCTTCAGCAATCTTTTTGCATCCGCAGCTCTCATTTTTCACGAAGGAAGAAGAAACAACGATATGATCCGAATGGGAGGTTCCATTCAGCTTCTCTATAAGCTGCCAAGCCGCTATGTATCCGATTTTCTCGTAATCTTGATAAACGGTCGTTATAGAGGGGAAAAAAGTCTCCGCATAGGATATATTATCGAAACCAGTTACTATAAAATCATCAGGAACGGAATATCCCATACTATTAAGACCGATGCAGACAGCAATAGCATTATGATCATTCGCGCAGATAAAGGCATCAGGTGGATCAGGACGCTTGCAGAACTCTACAGCATACTCAATTCCTGTCAGATATTCCCAGTTAGTATAGCAAATATTCTCACTCTTAAGCTCTATTCCGTTCAGATTAAGAGCTTCCTTAGTAGCAGCCAGACGCTCCTGGGAATCGGGATGTTCCTTTGCCCCTGCAAAAAAAGCCGGATTCTTTATATGATGCTCTTTCACAAGGTGGTCGACCATGTCATACATGCCCTTGTAGTTATCTATGCCTACGAAACTCAATCCTTCGTAGGGTATTCCTACGCTTACTCCGCACAGCTTTTTCTCGGCTATTCTTTGGGCAAGACGCCTGGGCGTTGCCTCTGAATTAAGCATATTGGCAAAAAGGATAACTCCGTCAAATTCTGTATAATCCGATAAATCAAAGATAGAATCGTCACCCTTGTTGCGTGCTTCTGAATGGGCAAAGGCAGCAAAGCTCAAGAAAAGGAAAATGTCTATATTCAGCTTATCAGTAACAGAACGAATTCCCTTCAAGGCTTGTGAAATACTAATATTATTCCAACCATTAGCAAGAACAGCAATTTTTCTTTTCATAAGCAGACTTTTATTATAGCACAGCCATAAAAAAAAGAAAAATATTTTTACGATAAATAGAAATCATTTAAGTAAAAAACAAATATTATGCTTTCAACGAAAATTTCTTAGGTGAAATTCCGAATTTTTTTTGGAATTCCTTAGAAAAATGACTCATATTAGTGTATCCGCTTTTTATCGCAGCCTCTGAAATATTAACGCCTCCATCCACAAGTATGGAGGCCGCTTTCTCCAACCTTTTGTTCTGGACATAACGATGCAGGGAAGTACCGTATAAAGAACGGAAAAGCCGGGTCATCTTGCTCTCGCTCATGGATAAATCCTTGGCTATGTCACAAGCCCGGTATTCCTCCTGAGGAAAAAACTGAATGCGGCGACGAAGTGATTCCAATCTTTTGATATCATCCTGGCAAACATTCATAAAAGCTTTGCAGGGGCTATATTCTGTCTTATTGTATGAAATACCGTAAAGAACCATTGCTATAAGCTCAATCATCTTTCCCTCTACAAAAACACCCTTGAATTCCTGATATTTCTCAGAGCTGTCTATTTCAGAAAGAACACGGTACATATCCTTTGTTATCAAGGTTTTTGTCACGTGGGTCAGGAAAAAGGATTTGCAGGTCTCTATCTGATCAGAGGGGAAATATTTGATAAGAAGCTCCTCAAAATAAGAGGTACTCATCTGAAGGCTTTTGAACAAAAACTCAACGGAGGGGCTATAATTCATGGAAGTCTGGTAATCATTATTCCTGAATACACAGACTTCTCCAGGCATCATGTTTACAACTTCACGACCACCGTCTATCTGCCATTCTATAGTCTGATTCAGGTTGAAAATAAGCTGTATCTCGTCCTTGCCGAAATTATCAGGACGCATAGCAAAAATCTCTTTTTTGAAATTAAGATTCCAGTCGTAATAGGTTATTTTGTCCCTGCATCTCTGACTAAGAAGAACAAGCTCCCCCACATCATCAGGAAGCTTCATTGTACCATCAATTATCCTTCCTAAAGAAATATTACACATATCAGGTATCCTCATTTTTCCCCAAGCATAACCGAAAACCCTATTTTATGAGTCACCAAGTAGATACAGGTGAGACACAAGAAAAATCCTTTTTTCCGACAATCCTCCTATAAAAGAACGGAAAAAATATCCCCAATCAGTTAGCACTGTACAACTTTTATGAGAAAATGACAATATTACAGACTACTGAAACTGAAATATTTCATCAGCGGAAGCTAGGGTTGATTTTCTGTGAGAAACAAGAACCATGGTCTTTGAAGAGTCTTTTTCCCTCTCTTCTTTCAGTGACTTAAGGATTACTGCCTCATTGAGAGAATCAAGATTGCTGGTCGGTTCATCAAGCAGCATAAAGGGTGCGTCATACAGGAAAGCCCTGGCAAGGCCGATTCTTTGCCTTTCCCCGCCGCTGAGACTGCTTCCCAGCTCTCCGGTTTTCGTATCATAGCCCTTGGGAAGAGAGACCACAAAGTCGTGGAGTGAAGCTTTTTTCGCGGCCTCCTCAACCTGCGCCTGAGTAAAGCAGTCTGCTCCTAGAGAAATATTCTGGGCGATCGTTCCATTGAAAATATATGTATCCTGGGTGATATAAGACTGCATTGCCCTAAGATTCTCGGTTCTCAGTGTTTTTATATCTTCTCCGCCTATCCTTATACTACCCTTGTCCACATCCCAGAAACGCATCAAAAGCTTAAGCAGGGTGGATTTTCCGGAACCGCTTTCTCCATGAATACCGATAAGCTTTCCCTTAGAGAAGGCCGCACTGAAATCCTTAAGAATATCAGCCTTGTCATAGGCAAAGCTCACATTTTCCACCGAGGCACCGTTGAACTCAACTGTCCGTCCCTCAAGAAGCTCCTCAACCACAGGCTTTTCTTCCAGCAGGTTAAGAACACGGTTCCCACTGGCTATAGTCTGATTCAGATTATTGGAAAGATTTGAAAGGGCAATCACAGGACCGAAGGAGCCCATCATAGCCACGCTTCCAAGCACTAGCTCTGGCAACCCTATCCGGCCGGCCGAGAAAGCCTGGAAAAGGAAAAAGAAGTTACCCATGCTGAACAAAAGAATAGCCCCGGTGGTAAAGGCTCTCTGCAAAGCCTCGAACCTGTTCAATTCGCCTTGAATGCGGCCCAGATAAGTGGATTTTTCTTCCATCTGCTTCTGACGCTTTGCTCCGTATCCATACTGTATAGTCTCGTCCAAGCCCCGGAGGGAAGCCAGCACAAAGCTGTTAAGATCCCCGAATTCATTGCGGAAGGTAAAGCCCCTGGAGGAGCCCAAGCGGCTGTTGACAAGAGGAATCAGAAGTCCTACGACAAGGTAGGCACAGGCGGCTATAAGAGCAGCAGGTCCATAAAGATTACCCAAAAAGGCACACATTATCACAGAGACAATAAGTGCAATGGCCACAGGTGAAATGGTATGGGCGTAAAAAACCTCCAAAAGCTCTATATCACTGGTTATTACGGAAATCAGGTTACCCTTGTCACGGCCTTCCAGCTTTGCAGGGCAAAGACGACGTAAAGCGGCAAAGACCTTGTGGCGTATAATGGCAAGCAGCTTGAAGGCAATAAAATGATTGCAATATTGCTCTCCATAATGGAGTATTCCCCTGGAGACAGCAAGAATTATCAGAAGAGGGAAAATAAAAGCTTTTCCCCAGAAAAGGAAGTCTGTCTGGACAAAGGATACAAGCTCAGCTGCCGCAAAAACCGTAAGAAAGATGGCGCATAAGAAGCCCGCCACACCAAGAATGATGGCCAGAAGCATAACAGGGAGGAGAGGCTTTATAATAACGATAAGCTTTGCCATTACGACAGGCGCACTTCTACGTTTTTCTCTTTTAGATATTTCCATAACCTTCTCCTTTTGCAAAGCTCTCAAGCTCTTTCTGCTTTTTGAAAAGCTTTGCATACTCGCCATCCCTCTCCAGCAGCTGGGAATGACTGCCACTCTCTGTGATATTTCCTTCCTGCAGGAAATATATTTTATTTGCGGAGGTAACATTTGCCAGCCTGTGAGAAATCAATATGACGATTTTTTCAGAAGCCAGCTCATGGATAACCCTCATAATTTCTTCTTCGCTTTCCACGTCAATATTTGAGGTTGCCTCATCGAATATATATACCTTAGGATTCAGTAAAAGTGCCCTGGCCAAGGCAAGCCTCTGCTTCTGTCCTCCAGAAAGGTTTGAGGCAGCCTCCTCAAGCATATAATCAAGGCCTTCTCCGGCAAAGTCAGACAGATTAACCTTCTCCAAGGCTTTATTCAACTCCTGGTCACTTGCCTCCGGCTTTGCCATAAGAAGATTGTCCCGTATACTTCCCTTGAAAAGATAACTCTCATGATTTACAAGAACAATATTCTCCATAAGTGAAGCTCCACTTATCTGTCGGAGCTCTACAGAAGCTCTATCAGCTGAGCTTCCTTCTCCCTCAAAGAGCAGCTGTCCTTCATAGCTCCTGTTCCTACCTACCAGGATTCCGGCAAGGGTACTTTTTCCGCAGCCTGAAAGCCCGACAAAGGAGGTTATTCCACAGGAGCAGTCAATGTTCACGTCATGGAGGATCTGGCGGGAATCCTTTCCTCCATAGGAGAAATCCAGATTGCAAAAACGGATACTGCTCAGCTTGTCCGGCATCCTGCCTCTTTTTTCCTCCGGCTCAGGCAGATCCAGAAGGGCAAAAATCTTGTCGCTGGCAGCCATGCCGTTCATGGCTATATGAAAGAAGGAGCCCAGCAGACGCAAGGGAATAAAAAACTCTGCCGCCAGCAGAATAATCATAAGAGCCCCCTGAAGGTCCACATTCCCAGCCCTAAGCTGAAGGAGAGTCACGATCATTCCCACGGCGGCTCCTCCATAGGCCATTATGTCCATCACAGAAGTGCTGTTGAGCTGCATGGTAAGAACCTTCATGGTCACATGACGGAACTTCTGGGCTTCCTCGTCCATCTCCAGGGATTTTCTTTTTTCGGCCCGGTAGATTTTCAAGGTGGTAAGGCCCTGTAGGTTCTCAAGGAAGCTGTCTCCCAGCTCCGCGTATAAGCCCCAGTATTTATTCAGAAGCCTTTTTGCTATTTTCATCACCACAACTATGGACATGGGGATGAGAGGGACACAGACAAGAAGGACAGCTGCCGCTTTGATGTTCACGAAGGAGAGAATGGCAAAAAGAGTAAGGGGACAAAGGAGGCTGTAAAAGAATTGAGAAAGATATTTTCCGAAATAGATTTCCAGCTGCTCCACTCCCTCGCTGGCAAGCTGGACCACCTCGGCTGTACGGACATTATCCCGGTAGGAGCTGCCCAGGCGCAAAAGCTTTTCGCAGATGCGGGTCCTGAGTATTCTCTTCACATCCACGCTGGCCCGGAAGGATGTACGGGAGGTAAGCCAGTCCATACAAAAACGGATAAGGATGCACAGTCCTATAATAATAAGGCGGGTCAAAGGGGTATTCCTGCCCATGGTGGGGAAAAGCCCCTCTGCCATATAACTGCCCTTTGTGAGGTAAGACGCTGCATCAGGCACAAAGCTTGTCAGACAGTAAATAAGCAGGACCTGGGCAATAAGGGAAATCCACTGGAAAACAACCTGAAGCCATACATATTTTTTTGCATGGGAAAGGAGCTTAATCAGCCTGACTTTTATCATGGGAAGCCTCCTGAACCTTTTCTTTTCCGATTTTTTTCATAGCCCTCTTCTGTTCCTGGGAACACAAGACATGCCAGATTGCAAGCAGGGGATGATAATGCATGATACGGGGCCCAGAAAAACGCATGACACACCTTATTCTATCACGCATCTCTGGCTTATAACAGTGACTGGTACAGTTTGAGCAGAAGGTTTTCTCCTGCATACGGGGACATTTCTCGCTGCATAAAACAGCATAAGAAGCAAGCTCCTGACATTCAGGACACATTTTTTTCCCTGCCCGGTCATATAAAGTC
>JAILBN010000084.1 GCA_024680915.1 Treponemataceae bacterium
AGGACTGGGAAAAAGCCGACGGTACCAGCATGATAAAGCCGCAGACTCTTTCTGCCACTCCTACTCCGGCGGAGGCAATAAGCCCCAGCCTGTTTATGATTGCGGCAATCACAATAAAGGAGATTGTGACCAGTCCGTCCTGAAGGGAGATGGGGGCTCCTGTTTTTATTACCAGCGTTATCAATGAGCTGTTCCAGCGTATGTTCCGCCTTGAGAAAGAGAAGGGGAGTCCTCGTTTTTTTGCCACCAGCAGGCAGAAGACTACGCTCAGGGCCTGGGCTATGATTGTGGCCAGAGCCGCTCCTGCAGCCTCCATTTTGAAAACCGCCACAAAAAGCAGATCCCCGAAAATATTTATTATGCAGGCTACCAGTACTGTTAGAAGAGGAGTCTTTGAGTCTCCCATACCCCGGAAAACAGAGCCCAGTACATTGTAGCCGGTAATAAAAATTGTTCCGGCAGAACAGATGTGGACATAAACAAGGGTCTTGTCAAAGGCCTCCTCAGGGGTCTGCATAAGGCGGGCAAAGGGCCGGGTCAGGAAAAGCATCAGTAAAGTCACCACAAGGGCCAGTATCACGAAAAAAATCACGCTCGTTCCAACTATGTCCGCGGCCTTGTCTTTCTTCTCGGCTCCCAGGGCCTGGGCCATCTGAATTGTAGTTCCCATGGCAAGCCCTGTGATTATAAAGGTAATGGTATGCATCATCATGGTGCCGGTGGCCACGGCAGAGACGTCAGCTGCAGTTCCGAACTGACCGACCACCAGCAGGTCCACGGCTCCATAAAAAGACTGCAGAAAGAGTGCACCTAAAACAGGAAGCGCGAAGCGCACAAGCCGGGGTGCTATTTTCCCTGAGGTGAATAAAGTATTGTCAGACATAAATCCCCTGTAATCCTATCAAATAAAAAAGGCTGGCTAAGAAACAGGCGTTCCAGCCCGCACCTTATCCAGCCTGTTATTTCTAAATGAACAACACGCCCTCCGAGTGAGCGCTTAATATTAGCATTTTAGTTGAAGAGAGACAAGGGTTCTGCTTTTCTGTATAGCTGACTGTCGCCCTGAAGCCTGCCTGCGGCCGAGAAGCCTGCCCTGGTGCCTGTCTTAGGTTGCGTGCTGAGGGGCAGCTCCTAGCCTATTATATAAAAGGTGTTCTTGGTCCTTTTTGCTAAATAGAGAGCATCGTCTATGCGTTTTATAGTATCCGTTATGGTCTTGTCTTTATCGTTGAAATGACTTGCTCCTATGGAAATGGTATAGTGCAGCTTTTCCCCAGCTTCTGTATATATGACCTGCTCGTTGACTTTCTTTACCAAGCCCCTCATCTGGGAATCGATATCGCTGTCTGTCTTGTTTAAGACCAGGATGAATTCGTCTCCGCCCCAGCGGATTATATAGTCCTCCTTACTAAGCTGTTCCTTTATCGTGCTTACAAGGTTCTTCATTACAGCATCACCCACATTGTGGCCGTAGCAATCATTGAAATTCTTGAAATTATCTATATCAAGTATTGCAATAGTGTAATTCTTCCCCATGCTTGTGAATGTGTTCATATACTCCTGTAGGAGGGCGTTTCCGAAGCTGCGGCTGCCGGCTCCTGTAAGACTGTCTTTTTCCACCTCATCCTTTAGGATTTCTGTTTCTTTCAGAAGCTTCCTGGAATTCAAAAAATTTAAGATTATGATGTAGGAAAAAAGTATTGCAGATATGGTAATAAGGGCCGTAAAAAGCGAGTAGAAGAGGATTTTGTTCTGACTGCTTATTCCTCCTGTCGGGTTATACATAGAGTTCAGGTAGGTTCCTGTGCAGACAATCCAGTTATAGGGTTCGTAAAGCTTTGCATAGGATATTTTCTCAGATACATTGTCTGAGTGATATTCCTTGAAATAGTATTTATAGGTGAGTTCTCCCTTTTCCCTTATCCCCACCAGCTCTTCCAGATAGGGCAGGTTTCCTTTCGCATCCTGCATGGAGGTTGATAGCAGCATCCCCTCCGTTTCCGGCAGGTTTCCGTGGACTTGCCTTATTCCGTAGTTATCCCCGCCCTCGAAGTTCACCACCTCGTTTATCCATATATAGGCCCCGTTGGCAAAGGCGGACTCATGGATGACATGGCGGATGAAGGTCAGGGTAGCCTCCTTTATGCTTTCCTCTGTGTAAGGGATGTTATCCCTCTCGAGATTTTCTATCATATCCTTACGCATGTAGTCTATTATAAGGATGAAGTTATTTACGGTGGATTTCATCTCCCTTTCTTGAAAGGCGGTAAGATTCGTTTTAAGCTTGTAGTCATCGTATCTTTGGATAAGAAGGAACAAGGCAGTAACCAAAAGTACGTAAATAATAGAAAACAAAGCAGTACTTTTTCTTTTTGAAAGCCTTCTCATATAAAGAAATTTCTTTTTTGAAAAATCACCTTCTTTCATGTTTTAAAGCTTACAGCCTAATATAGCAATTTACAATTCATTTTTATTAACCCTTGTATTTTGATGAAATTTTGTAATTTTTTATTGCGGGGATAGCTGCTGGTCAGTTCCGTCCCTGAAGAAGTGGTGGATTTCCGGGATTGCTTTTTCGTGATACTATATTTTTAATTTAAGGTGTGCTTAAAAACCGTAATGCTGGAGAAATATGATTAAGCTAAGAAAAATTACAGAAGAGAACTTCGTAGACGCATTCAATCTGAAGCTTGCCCCGGGACAAGAGGCTTTCGTCTCTCATCCCATCCGCAGCCTGGCTCAGGCCTATGTCTACAGGGAGCAATGCCAGCCCTTCGGTATCTATGAGGATGATACCATGGTAGGCTATGTCATGGTGATTTATGACTACGATATTCCAGAATATGATATCTGGCATATGATGATCGATGAGTCTAAGCAGAAGAAGGGCTATGGGGGACAAGCCTTGGACCGGGTCCTGGATTATATAAAAACAAAGCCCTTTGGCTCTTCAAGCCGGGTGACCTTGACCTGTAATAGAGAGAATAAGGCGGCATTGAATTTGTACAAAAGCAAGAGCTTTACGGAAACAGGTGTGGTCTACGAGGATGAGATAGAGCTTTCTCTGAATTTAGGATAAAAGCTGGATGAAAGGAGGAAAAAAATGGTAAAAGGAATCGGGCATGCAGCCTTCAATGTGAAGGACATGGAAAAAACAATCACCTTTTATGAAAAGACCCTGGGCTTCAAAAGAGCCTTCGACATTCCCCGGCCAGAGAACGGGGAGCCTTGGATAGTTTATATGTACGCCGGCGGCAATCAGTTCATAGAGCTTTTTTACGGGGGAATAAAAGAAATTCCTTACAAGGATGAGAATATAGGCTTTTTCCATCTTTGTGTCGCTGTGGATGATATCCAGGAGGCCTGGAAAAGGATTCTTGAAACCGGAGCCCCTCAGGATGATGCTCCCAAGCAGGGAGCGGATTTCAACTGGCAGTGCTGGACTCATGACCCTGACGGCAATAAGATTGAATTGATGCAGATCGATGAAAAAAGCCCTCAGATGACCTTTATCAAGAATAATTCCTAGGGGATCTGGCCTTCCCTAGGATAGTCAGCTATCTGTAAAGCTCCCCGTCGAAATACTTCTCCTGGAAGCTTATGGCATCTAGTATTTCTTTATCACTGAGGGCTGAAGGATTATTCGCATACTGGGAAGCTTCTGGCACCACAATCCACTTATCCTCTACGTCGTTAAAACGGTGATAGACGGCGATAACTTTGCCTGAGAAGGTCTTCTGAGGGGTATCGCAGTCCAAAAGATAGATGTCCTGCTCAGCTCCGTCTCCGGCAAAAACTCCGTCCACAAAGCCATAGTTTATCGGGCAGTAAAGGTCTGGATATCGGGGATGACAGCTGCCTAGAGGACGGTCTATGTGGCCTTTCACAAGATTACCCAGCACAGCTGAGTAATCTAGGCGGGCAGGAGCCTTTCTCAGAACTGCCTCAATGTAATAATGCTTGTGATTATGAACACAGCCGTCGTAAAAGCATTCATCAATATGACGGATCCTCAATTGCTCAAAACCAAAATCAGAAAAAATCCGGCGGATATCATCCAGATTCACGAAAAAATGCGGCAGGTCCTTTTCTGGTCCTTCACTTTTTATCAGACTGTTCTCATCAATACGGGGAAAATCCGCTTCGGTAAAGGCCCAGGTCTCTTTTGAGCAAAGGGTACAGAAAATCCTTCCGTCAGGCTTGAGGACTCTTTTTATCTCGCCCATAATCTGATTCATCCCCTGAGTGTCGCAGTGAGAGATAGAATGATAGGCGAAAAGACTGTCAAAGGCATTGTCGGCAAAGGGAAGCTTTTTCATATCGGCCTCCTTGCAGAGTATGCTCTCATTCAGACCTGCTTCCTTTCTCCATGCGCGTAGGTAATCCAGTCCCACGGGAGAGATGTCTGTGGCAGTCACCTTAAAGCCGTATTTTGCAAATAGAATGGAGTGGCGGCCAAGACCACAGCCTAAATCCAGGACAGAACGGCAGCCGGCCTTCCTCCATTTTTCCGCATAATAATAGCTTTCTTCAGATGGTTCCAGCCAGGTTTTCTTTTCTGCTTCACTGCCAGAGGTTACAAGATCCCAATCCCAGCCTTTTGATTCTGTATTTCCCATATTTCTACGATTATATATAAAAATTGCTTTGACGTAAATGAGTTTATGTTTTAATTTATTTATATAGTAAAAGTATTTCTTTTGTTTTTTTTGCCTATTGTCTTTTCCTGCTGGAGGTAGTATATGGTTGCTGAGGACTGGTATTTCCTTGAAAGTGACAAATCAGAGTATTTTATTTATACCGCAAGCAATGCTGCTAAAGAGACCTTCTTCTATCCCATCCAATGCGGATATTTCAGTTACAAGAAGGGATATCATCTGAAGCGTGAGAAATTCGACAGTTATCTGCTGCTTTATATTGTGAAGGGATGTATGAACTTGATTCTTGACGGCTCTGATATTCCTGTCAAGGAAGGCTCCTTCATGTTCGTGGACTGTTACAGACTTCATGAATATTACACAACAGCCCCTTGTGAATGTATATGGCTCCATTACGATGGTATAGCAGCCCGTCCTTACTTCAATAAGGTAAAGGAGAGGCTGGGGAATGTCATCACTCTTGCAAATCCATTTGCAGCCTACACAAAGCTGAATACCATTTACCAGACATTCTCAAAAAAAGAAGTGCTTCAGGAAGCGGTCTTCTCAAAGCAGATAACTGATATTCTGACCTTGTTCCTTACCGCTGAGGCTGCTTCTTCTCCCATCAACCATACTCACACAGAAATGGGAGAAGAGATAATAAGCTATATTAATGAACATTTCGCAGAGGATCTTACTATAGATATGCTTGCAGAAAAAGCCGGCCTCAGTAATTTCCATTTCATCCGTTCCTTCAAGAAAGTCACCGGCTATACACCTCATGAATATATAATCAACTGTAGGATGCAGAATGCCAGATTCCTCTTGCAATCTACCTCTCTACCGATCAAGGATATCTGCTATTCCACTGGTTTTTCCAGTGAAAGTGTGTTTTGCTCATCATTCAAGCGACTTACGAACATGACCCCTGCTCAGTACCGTCAGATAGGCGAATCTGAATAGTAAAAAAAGGAGAACTCCCATGGACATTTCTATTCTTGAGCACTATTTCAAGACGATTACAGTCAGTAAGAAAATTTCAAACCACGAAGTAGACTTTTCTGGAGGGGTCTCTGTCTCCATGAGTCACAAACTTCAGACAGGGACGACCTCTGTCTTCATAGCTACACTTGCCACATGGAAGCAGCTTGAGAAAAATAGGGCATATACCAAAGGGGCTACCTATCTCATTTGCAATGAAAGAGGCATAATACATTACATACTTCCGGACCTGACAGATGTGAATGTTTTTATTCTTAATACCTCAATCGATGTGCTTATCCAGAATCTGGACAGGGGTATTGAAACTGATTTCACAGTCCAGGAAAGCGGTCCTGATGTTTTATGCAGGGATTTCTGGAATGATCTGAAGGCAGGCCAACTGAGAAGCCGTGAGAATGCCATGCAGCGTTTCAAATCCTTGAAATTCCCTGTAAAGCAGCACATAGGTCTGATCCTCATCCGATGCGAAAGAGATTGGCGTGTTCCTTCCAACAAGGAACGCATTGAGCTGGCTATCTCGACCTTTTTTCCTGAGACAAATTTCATATTTGACGAAAAGGAATGGATTATTTTCTACACCCAGGATAAGGATACTTCTGAGAAACTGGATTTCTCCTATGAAGAGTTTTCTGGCATGCTCAAGGCCAACTCCCTGAAAGCAGCCATTAGCTATCCCTGCCAGCTGCCGGAGATACTCAATATGGTGCACCAGTCAACTTCTCTCGCTTTTTCCGTAGGTCTTAAGATGAACATACGTACTCAAGTACCACGGGTATTCACCTACAGCCAGCTGAACCCATATCTGCTTGCTCACTTGTGCTCTCAGAATTACAGGCAGCTTTTCCCTGATGGCAATACCATTTTTCTTACCCACCCGGATGTGGTAAAGATTTATTACCATGATCTTGAAGAAAACGACAATCTGCTGGAAGTCCTTCACATGTTCCTTATTTCAGGACAAAGCATAACCATAGCCTCCAAAAATCTCTATATGCATAGGAATACGGTGCATAACAAGATAAACCGCATAAAAGAGATAGTTGATCTTGACCTGGAAAAAGGCTCTGACTGTTTTCTCCTGCTCATCTCCTGTATCCTTCTGAAATATCAACAGGAATGTGAGAACAAGAATCTTACTGACTTTTTTTAAATAAAGATGGAGCTTTTTCAGAAAAGTACCCCTGAATTTGAAGCTGATATCAATTTCAGGGGCCTTTTTTTCGTCAGATTTGTCCTATGCCTTTATAGTAAACGTAAGGGAAGAGGTAAGCCCCTTTTCTGTAGTGAAGGTCACATTTACCTGGCCCTTTCCATCTGCCATAAGCATGGCAAGCAATCTTCCATTGAACATTTTTCTCTCTGCCTTGCTGAACATCGAAAGGTCATAAAGATCGCCTGCGTCCATTCCGATCAGATGGGCAGGACCTTCAACCTTGCAGGAGATAAGAGGGTTTGCTGTGCAGACAAATTGTCCGTCCTTATCCAGAGCCTCAAGTTCAATATGAATGATATCATCAGTGGAAATTTCCGCGGCATCAGCCTTGGCCCGGAGCTCATTCAGCTCTCCGCTTGTCTTTACCACAGCTGTCTCTACGAGTTTACCATCCTTGTAGCCTTCTGCCTTGAGTTCACCCGGCTCATAGACTACGTCCCAGGAAAGATGCAGGTCGTTTGTGGTGAAGTGCTTTCCGAAGCAGTCGTTCCAGGCTTTTTTACAACCATACCGGGGACATTCATAGCCCCGGGAACCTACGTATTTCCCGTTGATATAAAGCTTTACTTCATCACAGTTCGTGTAGCAGACAACTGGTCTGTACTGACCTTCCTCCCCTTGGAAATTCCAGTGGGAAGGCGCCAGGTAGAGAGTCGTTTCCTTCTTGTTCCAGATTGATTTGAAGTAATAATAGGAATCCTTCTCGAAGCCTGCTGTATCAATAGGTCCGCAGGGCGCACCTCTCCGGGGCCAGGCTGTTTCTCCCAGGTAATCTATGCCGGTCCAAAGAAAGTCTCCGGAAATAAAATCGTGACTTATTGTGTAGCGCCATAGAGGCTCGTTGTGCATGGTCTGGGCCGCGTAATTACCGCCCCATTTGCTTTCCAGGGAATAATCACCGCGGATTCCGCCCACAGAGGGGTTCTCCGTTCCTATCATGATACGGTCAGGATAAAGGAACTTGTCTTCCTCGTAGAAGGTTTCCGCCCTTTCCCGCCAGCGGCCGGCATAGTTATATCCCACCACGTCGAGAGCGTTCTCGAATTCCCTTCTTGTACGGATATTTTCTATTGCCACGATATTGTCGCAGGCTGAAGTCACCATCCGGGAGGGGTCTTCCTCATGACAGATGCCCTGAAGATACTCCACGATTTTAACTCCGTCCTCTGATGACTGCTCAGGAATCTCATTTCCTATTGACCATATTACCACAGAGGGATGGTTGTAATCCCGGCGTAGCATTGTTGTCATATCTTCCCGGGAATCCCGCTTGAAGAAAGCTGCTGAACCGTAGGCAAGCTGCTCAGAATAGTAGTTCCAATTCTTGTTCTTTGAAAGGTACCATTCATCAAAGGCCTCGTCCATTACAAGGAAGCCCAGCTCGTCACACAGATCCAGCAGGAGTGGAACTGGAGGGTTATGGGAGCAGCGTATGCCGTTGCAGCCCATTTTCTTGAGCTTGAGCAGGCGTCTTCTCCAGGATTCTCTGTAGCCTACCTCACCTGTAAGGCCGCAGTCATGATGCAGGCACATTCCCTTGATTTTCGTCGTCACACCGTTGAGCAGAAAGCCCTTCTCCGCATCAAAGCTAGCAGTGCGAACCCCTGTTTTACATGTATATTCATCTACGACAGTGCCATTGACAAGAACCTTGCTTTTAAGCGTATAGAGGTAAGGATCTTCGTCCGTCCATAGATGGGGCTCCTTTATTGAAGGACGGGTGACACAGTCTGAGCTTTCTCCTGGGTTAAGGAAAAGTGCAATTCCAGATTGAGAGACTCTTTTTCCCTCGGCGTCAAAGAGCTCATGAAGTACTCCTGCATTCACAGGAGCGGCTGTCTCATTGGAAACTGAAGCCTTTATCTGGAAATCCGCACAGTCCTGCGGATAAATGCCGTTAGTATTTATTCTGACTCCGAAGTGATCGAAGTGTATTTTATCTGTTTTTATAATGTATACATCCCTCTGAATACCTGAGCCGGAATACCAGCGGGAGTTTGGAAGGTTACCGTTATTAACCCTTACGGCTATAAGGTTGTCCCCGTCCTTTACTGCGTCTGTAGCATCCGCATAGAAGGAGGAGTAGCCGTATGCGTGGCCACCGATCTTTTTTCCGTTCATATAGACGGTGGAATCCATATATACGCCCTCAAAGTAGAGGAATACTTTTTGAGATGAATCTGCCTTGATTTCAACATGCCTGCGGTACCAGGCAACTCCTCCCTTCCCATAACCACCGCCGCCGCCAGTCAGGGCAGTCTCCTCAAGCTCATAGTCATTGCTCCAGTCATGAGGAATAGTCACAGGGCGGAAATCTTTTTCTGATGTGCTTTCTTCTGCGAATGCTTCCTTGTCATCAAGGATGAACATCCAGCCTCTGTTTAATTTCTCAAGTTTTCTCATCTTTTATTTCCTTTTGGAATACCGAAAAAAACGGATTATAAAAAAGGGCGACGGAACCCGCCGCCCTCACAACAATCATTTCCGACTGTTATTTAGTCATAGCTGCATACCATGCTTCGTACTGTTTCTTGAATTCAGCCTCGAAAACAGGGAGTCCGGCCTCGTTAGCAAGCTTCATCATCTCAGCACGCTTCGCTTCCGGATCCTCGAAGAGTCCTAACTGCAATGATGGAATATACTCATCAAACACTGCATTGACTGCCTGGGCCTCAAACTGGACTTTGGAATCATCGAATACGAAGCCCTCTGTAGGACATACTGCCATTTTGGCGGCTTCTTCGTCTTCTATAGCCTTTCTTCTTGGATCCTTTCCTGCCTGTACCAGCTCACCGTTCTTGAGAGCCCAGCCGAAGGATACGTTGTCTGCCGGGTAGTCTGTAGCCTTATCAAGAGCAGTGTAGTTACCTTGATTGTCGATTGAGTAGTGAACACCCTCAATACCAAGGCGGATAAGACGGTTCAGGTAGGTATCCATCTTGAAGAGGTCAAGGATCATAGCTGTTCTTTCTGGACGCGGTGTTGAAGCTGTGATAGCCATATCATTGTTGTTCATTGCCTCACCGATTGAGAATGATTTCTGTGTGATGTCATAAGCGGCACACTTTACACCCTCTGCTTTCTCTGCTGTATCCATGAAGGTGAAGACAGATGTGTTCCAGGCAATTGAAGCACCGGCAAGAGCTGCGAAGGCGTCATCATCAGAAATCTGGTTGGTAAGGGCGGAACGGCTCCATACACCGGCGTCTGCCATTTCCTTCATGTCTGCGATGAAGGATTTGAAATAATCTGTCTCATAGGCGAAAGACATATCTTTATAAGCAGGTACCTTACCGTCGTACTTGTAATAGTAAATGATGTTTCCGTTCTGGATTGCTGGCATTGTGTCAAAGGCCTGTCTGTATGTTTCCCACAGCTCTCCGTTGCTTCCTGAGGCAGCCATGGCCAGGATACCAGACTGAGGAGTCTCTTTCTCCGCAATAGTCAGACAGAAGTTCTTGTAGTCCTCCCAGCTCTTGAGTTCCTTAATGCCATATTTCTCTGCAAGGTCCTGGCGGATAGCAACAATCTTTCCGTTAGGATTCGTTGCATTCTGAGGGATTGCGACGATATTACCGTTAAGCTTTACACCGTCCCAGCTGCCTTTAATCTGGAGACGGTCTGTAAGAGGCATGTATTTCTTGATGAAGTCTTCTGAAAAATTCAGGAATGAACCTTTGGAGGCTTCTGTCCACAGGTAACACCATGGAGCTGTGAAGATGGCGTCAATATCCGTTCCGGAAATGAGGCTCAATGGATACAGATCCTGGTAGTCACTCCATGCCATGATGGTGAACTGAACCTTCGTGTTGAAGGGCTTCAGATATTCGTTAGCCAGTTCCACAACCTTGTCCCAGTCATTGGGTGTATCACCGATGAGGTAAATATATACTGTGTCTTCTTTACTCAAGTCGATGTTTGAATACATAGCTGGAGTAGCTTTGATGGGCTTGTCAGCAGTAATCTTTGTAGGGATATCCTTGAATACGTCTTCAGCAACAGTTTTTCCTGTATCAGAACTTGTTGCCGCAGCTTTGCCCTCTGATTTTGAGCAGGCACTGAACATGATGAGAACCATAAAAACAGCGATTGCTACCAATGAAGTTTTCTTTCCTTTCATAATGACCTCCTATATCATTATTCCTTTTTTTTCACTTCAGAATGCCGTACAATACATCTGAAATTATTATTTTCTAAACATCAGCCCTTTATGGCGCCGATGGTAAGACCTTTTACAAAATAGCGTTGAATGAAGGGGTATAATAGGATGATTGGTCCTGTTGCGATGATTGTCATTGCCATTTTCATACTTTCAAGAGGAACGTTTGTCAGCGGAAGACCTGATTTTTCCGCGACGATCCTCATGTTCTGGGCGGAGCCCAGCATGTTCTGCAGGTAATACTGCAGGTTGTGTTTTGAGTTGTCAGTGATAAAGAGCATGCAGTTATACCAGTCATTCCAGTAGCCCAGGGCCGAGAAGAGTCCGAGGGTGGCGAGCAGAGGCTTGCAGATCGGAAGGATGAGCCTTACGTAGATTATGAAGTCATTGGCTCCGTCAATCTTGGCAGACTCTACGATTTCCTGCGGGATGCTGCTCATGAATGATTTGGATATAATCATGTTCCATACTGAGAACATTAGCGGTACAACAAGGGCATAGTAGTGGTTCTTGAAGCCCAGGTATCTTGTGCAGAGTATGTACCAGGGGACAAGACCGCCGCTGAAGAGTGTCGTAAAGAAGAAGAAGAAGGCGAAATAGTTTCTCCAGGGGAAATCCTTTCTTGACAGGACGAAGCCGGTCATTGTGGAAAGGAATACAGACAGGAAGGTTCCTATAAGTGTGATTCCTATCGTGTTCTTGTAAGCCTGGATTATGACATCCGGTTTCTTGAGGCAGAGCTTGTATGCTTCAAGGGAAGCCTGCTTGAGGACCAGGGGGAAGCCGCTTCTGATCAGTTCACTGTTAGGGGTGAAAGATGCTATCAGTATGAGATAGAAAGGCATGAGGCAGAAGAGGGCGAAGAGACCGATCAAGAAGCAGCCGATGGCGTTGATGATTTTTTCATCCCTTCCGATTCTGCTTCTTTTGTGAAAATGTATCAAAGGATTATTCATAGCTCCGTCCTCCTTCTTAGAACAAGGCATAATTAGGATTTACTTTCTTGACTATCGCATTACAGGTAATAATTGTCAGGAAGCAGAGAACCGACTGGAAGAGACCGGAAGCTGCGGATACTCCGACGTTTCCTGTATTTATAAGCAGCTTGAAGATGTAAGTGTCGATGATTTCCGTTGCAGGCTGCAGGATTGCTGATGATTTGACAGTCTGATAGAAAAGACCGAAATCTCCACGGAAAATATTACCGATGGCAAGAAGTATCATGGTCATCATGGTGGGAACCAGAGACGGAATTGTAAGGTGCCTTATCTTCTGCCAGGCAGAGGCACCATCGATGGTCGCTGCCTCGTACATCTGCTGGTCAAGACCTGTGATGGCCGCAAGGTAGATGATAGAGCCGTAACCAGTGCCTTTCCAAAGCTTGAGCGCGATAAGGATAAAGGGCCAGATCTCCGGAGTATTGTAGATGTCAACAGGACTGAAGCCTAAAGCGACCAGTATGTGGTTGAAAACACCTTGCTCGAAGTTGAATATATTGTACATGATTGCCCCTGCGACTACCCAGCTTATGAAAAAGGGCAGGAACATCAGCGACTGGGTAAGCTTCTTGAACTTCTTGCTGAACATCTCATTAAGAAGAATTGCAGAGCCCATCTCGAAGATGACTCCGAAGAAGATGAAGGCAAGGTTATAAAGAAGAGTGTTCCTTGTGACCATCCCTAACTTGTTGCTCAGAATGAGAGCACGGAAGTTGTCAAGTCCCACCCATGGAGAGTTATAGATGCCTCCTTTGAATGTATACTTCTCAAAAGCCATGATGATACCGCTCATAGGTATATATGAAAAAATGATTACATATATAACCGCAGGCAGAAGCATGACAAGAAGAAGCCAGTGGCGTTTTAATGTTTTTCTTAATGGTAATTTAGATTTATTGCTATTAGCAATTTCTTTTTTTTGCACACGAACCTCCATTTCCCTTTGTTGGCGAAATAATTTTCTTTCCCTTTCAAGTCCTATTATCAATGGTTATTTCTATGAGTCAACAAAATATTTTTTTTATGCATGGTATACAATTTTTGTGCACAGAGTACAAAAATATCGAAAAATTGACTTTTCTTATTGACAATTTAATAATTAGCTAATAACTCTTAAATAAGAGATATTTTATATCTGACTTTCTTTCCCTTACCTTTCTCATAAATCTCATAAGGAGACGCTGGCTATGAAAAACCAGAAAAGAGCAGGATTAACGAATCTTGCCATCGGAAATGCAGAAGTAAGGACAAGGGAAGGGATTCTCAGAGGTGTTACGTATAACGGGCTGTATATCTTCCGTGGCATAGAATATGGAAAAGCAGAAAGATTTGAACTGCCGGTCAGGACCGATGCATGGAAGGGAATAAAAGAAGCCATATGCTACGGGAACTCCTGTCCCGAACTCACTACACCGTTACCTTCCTATACTTCAAAGGAGCATCCTTATTTCACTGTACAAAGTGAGGACTGTCTCTACCTTAATATATGGACGGCCAGTCTGGACAATTCTGCCCGAAAGCATGTCAGTGTATTCTTTATGGACAAGGATTTTTCCAAGGCATACAGTGTAGAAGGCCTGCTTCATAAAGTAGAAGAGGCTGCTTTAGCAACGGGTGCTGTTATAGTTACCGTAAACACCCGCCTGAACATACTGGGTTACCTGGATCTTTCTGAATACGGAGACAGCTATGCTCATTCTGGAAACGCAGGCCTTGCGGACAGAAAGCTTGCTCTTGAATGGATAAAAGAAAACATCTCTTCCTTCGGAGGTGACCCGGAAAAGGTCACTGTCTTCCAGTCGGAGCAGGCGGATCCTGAAACTTGTATAGAAAGAACTAAAGAAGAAGCCCTCCGTATGACGCATTACCTGCTTGAAGAACTTAACCTTTCTGGTTCAGAGAATATTCCTGCAAAACTCAAGGAGCTCCGTTACGACGAACTGACGAATGCTGCCCTTAATGTAGAGGGGAGGATGACAGAAGAGGAACGCAGACCCGTATGTTTTTCTCCGGTGAAGGATGAATGCTTCTGCCCGGGGCACCCTATAGCCGATACCCCAGACGGACTTTTGCGGGGCTGCAGGCAGGATGGAGCCTACATATTCCGCGGCATAAAATATGCGGATGCGAAAAGATTCCATATGCCGGTTCCCGTAAAGGCCTGGAAGGGGATAAAAAACGCCCTTGTCTACGGACCTGTCTGTCCTGAGATAGAGACTGTCCAGCCAGATGACAACTACACTGTTCCCCATGTTTTCTATCCCCAGCATGAGGACTGTCAGTATCTCAACATATGGACGCCTTCTCTTGATAAAAAGGCTAAGCTTCCTATCCTTGTGTGGCTTCATGGAGGCGGCTTTGCCACAGGTTCCGGCATAGAACACTTCGCTTACAATGGAAAGGCCCTGTGCGAATTCGGGAATATTGTTGTGGTGACGCTGAATCACAGGCTCAACGCTTTGGGGTACCTTGATCTTTCTGCTTACGGGGAAGAATACCGTTATTCGGGAAACGTCGGAACCGCAGACATCGTTGAGGCTTTGCGCTGGATTCGTTCTAATATACAGGCCTTCGGTGGTGATCCGGACAATGTGACTATTTTCGGCCAGTCTGGCGGTGGCGGTAAGGTCGCGGCCCTGTTGCAGACTCCGTCAGCGGACGGACTTTTTCACAGGGCTGTCATTCAGTCAGGGCTGGCTCATTTTCCTTCAGACCGAAATGACAAATATGATATGGCTTCCAAGATTCTTGATAAGCTGGGAATTGCCCCTTCCAATATTAAGAAGCTTGAGGAGATTCCCTTCTATCAGCTTCAGGAAGCGATACTTTCTATTGATCCCATGTCACCCTTTTTATTCGGGCCTCATAAGGACAAAGATTTCTATTTGGGAGATGCTTTTGATGTGGGGATATGCGCTCATGCGAAAGCTATACCGGTAATGATCGGAAACGTTCTGGGAGAATTCAGCCAGAATTTCATATGGTCTGCGGAAGAAACCCCGGCTCCTGTGGAAAATAAAAACTCCTGGTCACCGGAAAAAACAGAGCTTATGCTTGAGAAGTATTTCGGAAAGGATGCGGATAAGGCAAAGGCCTTGCAGCTTGCGGCATATCCAGACAAGCCCTTGGCAAATATCCTTTTCACCGATAGTATGTTCCGACCTTCTTCCTTTGACTATCTCAGGCTTAGGGCTAAGGAATGCTCCTACAACACCTTCGGATATATGTTTACAAAGGAAATGCCTCCCTATGGAGGAATCCTTCCCTGGCATAACGCGGAGATACCTTATGTTTTCCACAACGCGGACTGCATAGAACCCTCCTATATTCCGGGAGCAACTGAAAAGCTGCAGGATATAATGGCAAGAGCCTGGTGTTCTTTCGCAGCCTGTGGAAACCCAGGTTGGGCTCCATATACAGCGGAAAACCACTATGTCATGTATTTCGATGAGGCTTGTGAGGTACGGGACAGCACGTCAGAAGAAGAGCTTGTCCGTTTTCTGGAGAAGCATCCGGTGAAGCTTAAACGGGTGCTGCGGCAGAAAAACCCCAAAGCCTTCGGCGGCGGTCCCAGAATAAACTACTAAAAAATACCCCTGAAGTTGGCTTTTTTATCCGTTTCAGGGGTGTTTTTTTTTATCATTTCGGGGAGTTTTTTTTTCGGTGCGGATTCCTTCAGTGATCCGCATCCTTTGATAACAGTTTTTCAGGCCAAGAGCTTTTTGTGAAGGATGGCTCCTGGGTGGCAGCTGTCAATCTCAAGCACATGATCAAAAGAGCTGAGGGCACGTTTCTCGTTGCCTAGCCCAAGGCAGCCAAGGCCTATAAGATATTGGCAGTGGGTCCGGTTTTTGACAGAAAGGTCCTCGTCGAAAAGCAGCAGGTCTGGCAGGGAGACTGCAAAATAGTCCATGCGGACCACATCGTAGAAGTGCTTCTCGCCGTAAGCCACCAGCTTGTGGAAGCGGGCCTTCGCTCTTTCTTCAAGCCCCAGGGCCTTTAGGGCCAGGCCTTCGTAAAGGATAAGGTCCGCAGGCTGATCATTGTAGTAAAGCGCGCTTGAGGGCTCTTCATTTCCAGCTCCGGCCCTTTCAAGGTAAGCCTGTGCTTGTTCGCTATGGCCCAAGGCTTTCTCGCAGAGTCCAAGGTAATAGTAGATATTGTTGTCCTTTGCTCCCTCCAGCTTTCCTTCTCCCAGGTTGTGGGGGAAGATCAGAGCCTTCTTCAGCATTTCTATGGCCTCTGCGTATTCTCCCTTTCCATAGGCTTGGATAGCCATCTGGGTCAGTGCGACCGCGTATTGTGTGGTGACCTTGCCTTCGCCGCCCTCCCAAGGATGGAAATGCCGCTCCATAATGCGTTTGTATGCTTCCTGGTGCCTGCCCTGAAGATTGAGCAGGGTGATGAACTCAATATAAAGATCATCCCTTTTGAGCACGGTTTTCTCATGGGCAAGGAGGAAGTCATAGCGTTCTTTTACACTCATTCCCAGCTTGTGACATAGCTGGTCATATTCCAGAAGAACTCTGGCATCTCCTTGATCCAGCTCATAGGCTTTTTTCATGCAGTCAAAGGCTCTGTCCTTATCATTACGCTTGTTGAAGTAGGCCAGGGACAGATTGCGCCAGACAGTGGGGTAGGAAGGATCCAGAGAGGAGCTTTTCTCCCACAGGCTGATGGCAGTCTCGTACTGACGCCGGTCATAGAAGAGGCAGCCCAGGTAATAGGGGGCCCGGGCATCTGTCTTGTCCTGGTCAATGGCATACCCAAGGACAAGTATATCCTCCAGCCGGTTGGGGAAGCAGTAGAGGGGATCGGCTTCCTTTGCCAGGACAAGGGCTTCTGCCGAGCTTGTCCCGCCAAGTCGGGCTTGGTAATAGGCCTTGTGGTAGTACACCATAGGAGTAGGCTTTGGCGCCTTGTCAAGAATAGCTGCTGCCTTCTGGTAAAAGCCTGCTTCCGCCAGGTCTATGGCACACTCTATAAAGCTGCTTGCCCTGCCGGCCATAAGAGTAAGAGTTTTATCCTCATCAAGCTCAAGGCCAGAGACATAGTCGAAGGCATCAAGCTCAAGATTCTCCTTGAACCAGACTGCAGCAGCTTCTTTTTTTCCCAGGGCTTCAAGGATTAGACCTTTAAGGGCCCTCGCCTTAAGGGAGTGGTAGTTTTTCACAAGACTCTGGCCTATATGCTCCAGAGCAAGCTGGTAATCCCCGCGGCGGCAGTCAATGGCGGCCAGGTAGTAATAGCCCATCTCCTGCTGTGCTGCTGTCCAGCAGGCCTTGTAAAAGGCGTCGTAAGCCTCCTCGTCCCTTCCTTGATAAAGCAGGGAAAGCCCCAGATTGTAATAGGGCTCGGAGTCATAAGGGTTAGGATTCCTTTCTGTCATCCGGCTGATGGCCGTCCTGAAATAGCTCTCGCTTTCCTTGAATAGTCCGCGCCGGAAAAGGAGCAATCCGTAAGCGTTGTTTGCCCTGATATCCCTTGGGTCCCGCTTGATGGCCTCCAAGTAATAGGGGTCTGGAAGATAGGTGGCATGGCGGTACTGCTCTATATGAAGTCCTGTAAGGTAAAGCTCCTCGTTTGTCTTTATGTCTTCTGGCAGCTTTGCGGGCGGCATGGGGTCGGGAATCCTCTCTATTTTCTTGGGGGCTGGGCTGTAGGAAAGCAGTTCCCGGCCCTTTTCATCGAAAGCCCTGAGGGTGTATTCCTCTTCTTTTAGCTCAGCCTCCTCCAGGGGAAGAGCCTTGCTGAAAACCTGTACCGGACTTATGTCCGTTTTCGTCTCGAAGACCGTCTGCCCTGCTTTCGTCAGCAGGATGGTGACATTCTTCCTTTCGGATGTTCCGTACAGGATGATTTCTGCTTTCTTCTCCTGAAAGCGGAGGTTCATGACAAGCTCCGTGCTGGCGTTCTTCACATCCTCGGCAGCCTTGTAGGGCATGAAATACTGGGTGAAGGTCTTTTCCTCGAAGGGCTTGAGCCAGGTGAAGTCAGGCTGGTTATCACAGTACATACCTGTCATGAGCTCGATATAGGGCCCGTTGGAGTCGGTAAGGTTACGGTCCCAGGCTTGGCCGAAGTCCCCATTGCCCCAAGTCCACTGTTTTTTGCCGGGACTCACATGATGATCCGCAATGTGAAGGATTCCTGCTTTCTTTTCATAATCATAGCCGCCCACAAAATTGTAGTCAGAATGGGCGCACATATAGCTGGTGGGAACCGGAATATTCTTGTAGCGGGAGATGTCTACGCCGGCACCATAATCATGCTTGTAATACTCACCTGTGGCAATAGGGAAGCTTGATACTGCCCTTTTTCCGTGGTCGAAGACTGCATTCACGTCAGGAGGAAAAATCGACTGAGTGTAATCGTTGACCGCGACAGCAGGATTAGCCCACCAGAGAAAGGTCTGTGGCATACAGGTCCTGTTGTAAAGCTGGCCTTTTATTTCTATATATGCTTTATCCTGATACAGTGTAAAACGCATCTTTCCCTTTGTGCCGTACATCTGATCTACTTCGCTGCATTCCACGAAGCAGCTTCCGTCTTCGGCTTTTCCGATGCGGTAGTCTGTGGGACCCATGGTGGTGGGTCTGTGGTGCTGGGGCCAGTTGAACTCAATGCCTCCGCTTATCCAGGGACCTGTCAGTCCGACGAGGGCTGGCTTTATGACTTCGTTGTAGTAGATGAAGTCATAGCCGTTTGTTTTGTCGTAGGCTCTCTGAATTCTTCCTCCGAATTGGGGGAGAACCATGATTTTCAGATATTCGTTCTCAAGGAAGACTACCTCGTATTCCTTGTCTTCCTTCTCATCAAGAATCTTATCTATTACAGGCAGCGGATAAACCTTTCCACAGCTTCCCTGATAAACGCGCTTTTCCAAAAACATTGGATTTTTGTCAGGCTTTCCCACCCCGTATGTGGGGATAATAACTTTCTCAGTCCAGACCTTTGCATCCATCATAATTCTCACATCTCCCTGAATAATAGTTTATAAATTCATTATAATTGCTTTTATAATCTCAGATATACAAACCTTGGGTATTTCGCAATTATACATTGTATTGTATAATGTAAATAGAGAGTTATCATTACGTAATTTTGCCGACTTATTTATTATTATTGCTTTTTATTACTGGGTGTTACCAGGAGGTGTCCCATGTCCGAAAAAGAGAACAGCCATGATCTTATTTCTCTGGAGACTAATGATATAAGTGCCGGAATATCCCTAAGGGGAGCTGCTCTTCAGTCATTATGCATAAAGGAGGGGAATGGAAGCTTCCGGGAGCTTATACTTAATCCCCTTACAGAAGCAGACTACGCTCTTTCTCTGGCAGGAGCCAGCCTCTTTCCCTGTGCCGGTAGAATCAGAAAGGGGAAACTGAAAATAGGCGGAACTCTTTTCCAGCTGGAAAAAAATGATGGGGATAACCATATTCATGGAGGAAGCCATGGGGCTCCTCACAGACGCTTTGAGCTTATTGATTTTATACAGGGAGCAGAGACCTCATCTGTAAGGCTTGGCTGTCATCTTGAGGATGGACTTGACGGCTGGCCTGGGAACAGAGCTTTTACCGTCACTTATACTCTTACCGGAAGAGAGAAGGAACATAGCCTTAGGATTGATTTCAGTGCGGTGACGGATAGAGAGACTTATGTGGATATGTCAAACCACACTTACTGGAATTTGAACGGAAGGGCTTTTGAAAGAGGGACCGGCCTTGACCAGCTTTTGCAGATTGATGCAGATGAGGTGCTCTTGAATGATGGCTCTCATCTGCCCTATGAAAAGGTTAGTGTTTCTGGCAGCTGCTTTGACTACCGTTCTCCAAAGCTTATCCGTCAGCTTATGGAGGACTTCAAGGAAGACAGTCAGCTCCTAAATGCCCGTGGCTACAACAACGCCTTTATCTTAAAGGAACGCTGCTATTCTTCTCCGGAGACCTGGCCTGCTGCGACCTTATGCTCCTCTGACGGAAAGATAATTATGAAGCTTCATACAGACCAGCCTTCCCTTGTCCTTTATTCCGGTGGTTATCTGCCTGCTTCCTCCGGGGCTGTTGCCCTGGAGGCTCAGAACTGGCCTGATGCACCCAATTTCAAAGGAGCCCCATATAGCACGCTGAAGAGGGGAGAGCGTTATCATTCCTTCATCCTCTTTGAGCTTTTCAGTAAGCTTTAGGGCAGGGCAGCAAGAGCCTTCCCCGTCACCAGGGCTGGCAGCTCCGGTGGGGCTCCTCAATTCCTATTCCAGAATGTGGCCGATATGCCTTTTCTCAAAGAACATATCCCGGTTGGTAAGCACTATTATCACCGCCGCCACAGTTACCATAAGAGTCTCTACGCACTTTGTGGTCTGGGTCATGGCAATTTTCTCCTGCATGAAGTTTATGAAAATATGGAAGATTATGCTGGAAAGCATGCTGCGGCCGTTCTTTACGTAGACCCAGGTGGTGATGAAGCCCATGGGAACCACTGAGATAATGAAGTTCAGCATATAAAGCCAGTTCATCTGCCTTATCTCATAATGGTAGGTGCCGGGAATCCAGAAAAGGGGAAGGTGCCAGCAGGCCCAGACAAAACCGAAGATAATTGACTCCTTGAACCAGGAGTGATACTGGGCAATGGAATCCTCTCCGTAGCCCCTCCAGCCTACCTCCTCCAGAATAGAGGCCAGGAGGATGGTCGCGAAGGCTGAGCAGACTCCTATTCCTGTAAAGGAAAAATCCTCTGTGAAGGAAAGCTGGTCCAGGGACTGGCCGAATAAAAGGGATGTCAGTATAGAGCATAAAACAATAGCTCCGAAAATCAAAAGTGCTCCAAGGATATAAAGAGGCTTGAGCTTGTAGAAATTGAGAATCTTACGCTTGAAGTCCTTTTTCAAGGCCTTGCTCTGGGATGTGAACACCGTGATTATGGCTATGGTGGCTGGGCTTATCAGTCCTAGAAGCATTGCAGTCATGCGGACTGCCTCGTTCTTGAAGAAGATTCCAAGGAGCCAGAAGGCCCATGTGGCTGCGAATACAGTTATATAAAAGCGTTTTGGTCTATATGTGTACATAAATTTCTCCTGATGAATAAAAATGAGTCGACTTATTCTGTAAGATTTCTGGGATTATTCTGCCTGGAAAATCTGGGTCTCGGATTTCCAGCCGTTGAGCTCTACTATTAAATCCACTGGCTCCTCAGGATCCTTAGTCTCCCGTTTTCCCTCTATTATCCTTGAGACTGCGTCCACGAAATGGGTAAAACGGCCGGCATTCTTCAGGTAGTAATTCTGCCCCTGGGCAAAGGTGACCTTAGAGGTGGTATGGAAATGGTTCAGGTCGATTTTTCCTTTCACCCCGTTTACTTCCACATTGATCTTTGAGTTAGTGTTCAGCTCTATATGGCCGCTGGCATTTGTGATAAAGACCTTTTTTGTCTTGCCGTCGAATTCGATGGTATCAAAGCTTATGTCCCGGATTTTCAGGTTCTCAAGCTCCGAAAAAAGCTCCATGTCGGCAACGAATTTCTCAGGGATTCGGACTAGGATGAAAAGATTCTCCTCTGCGGAGATGTCAGACAGATCGGTTGTGTGATTCACAAGCACATCCATACGCTTTTTGTTCTCGACTATTTTTACCTTGACCTGCTGGGCAAGGTAAGAAAGCTTGTTTGAGGCGGCAATCACCTGGATTTTCTCATCCTTTGTCTTTTCTATTATGACCTCATGGGCAACTCCCACTTTCAAATCAATTTTCTTGGGGCTGTCCAAGTCATATTCCGTTCGGCTTTCATAAAGGAAGTCATGCTTAGAGATAAGGCTTTTCTCCTCGCTCAAAAGGGAATCCAGAGATTCATTGAAAAGGGAAGAGATGGCGAGAAGATTCTCTATGTCGGGGATTCCGTTGCCGTTCTCCCACTTCGTTATTGCCTGCCGGCTGACATAGATTTTCTCGGCAAGCTGCTCCTGGGACATTCCCAGATCTTTTCTAAGGGTTTTAAGTTTTTCTGCAAAGTTCATAAGTTACTTTACCTCCATTCGGTTTTTACATCCCGAATCATAAGGAAGCTGTCCCAAAATTAACAGAAATCAGAGCTTACATAAGCTGCTTTTTATGCTACTTATCGTAGCATGCTTATTTTATGCGCTTTCCCAGGGCTTCCTCGAACTCTTTCTCGAATTCTAATTCCTCTTGGCTGCCGATTTTTGGAAGCTCTATCATCTTTCTTTCCCAGGAGGAAAGGTATATGGCGTTGGCGATCAAAAGGCTTTTTCGGCCTTCCCTGCCGTCCGGGGCTGTGTTGCCGACGTAAGCCGGGCTGTCGGCTGTATAGGTTTTCCCGTCCGGGGCTGTGTTGCCGACGTAAGCCGGGCTGTCGGCTGTATAAGTCTTTTCGTCTTGGATGCCACTTGCGGGACCGGAACTTTCCCTGCCTTGCCCTTGGCATTCGTTTGCAAAGCCCTGGACTAGCCTCTCGTAAGGAGCTGTCTCTCTTGGCGGTGTCAGCTCCTGCCAAGTACCATGGATAGCCTTGAAAAAGTCTTTGGAGCTACGGCGGTATTCCGCCTCTTTCATGCCCAGCTCAGGCTCCAGCTCGCCTATGCGCAGCTTTCCATGCTCGCACACGATAAGGGCTTCTTCCATAAAAAGCTCCAGCCGGTTTACTCCTGGGGCGTCCCCTGTGGATGAGACGAAGGTGCCTGTGGCTCCATCAGCCCATTCCATATAAACCGTCACATCATCTTCCATCTCAATGTCATGGTATTTACCTTCGTGGCAAAAGCCCTGCACTCTGGAAGGTATTCCGCATATCCACTGCAAAAGGTCAAGATTGTGGGGGCACTGGTTGAGTATTACTCCGCCTCCGTCTGTTTTCCAGCTGGAGTGCCAGGAGCTTGCCTTGTAATAGCCCTCAGGCCTGTACCAGTCTGTTATGAGCCAGTGCATGCGCTTAAGCTTGCCGTATTTCCCGCTGGCAACAAGTTCTTTCAGCTTCTGATAAAGGGGCAGCATCCTGAAGTGGAATACCATGGAGAAAAGTCTGTCTGACTCATCAGCCGCCTCCTCCATATTACGGGCCTGACGGGAGTATACCCCTGAAGGCTTGTCGCAGAGCACGTGAAGACCGTTTTTGAAAGCCCTCAGCGCTATTTCTTCGTGGGAGTAGTGCGGGGTAGCGATTATAACCGCATCAAGCTTAAGCTGTCCCTGCTCCACTGCATCAAAAAGAGAGTCCGCCGACTCAAAGACAGGAATGTCCCTTTTAAGAGAAGCCTCCAGAAGATCCTTGAACTGGCTTTTTATTCGTGTCAGGGCGGCAAGCTCCATGCCCCGGATTTTTCCATCCTGAAGCAAGGCTGCATATTTGCTTCCCATGTTCCCGATTCCGATTACAGCGGTCCTGACCATAAAGAGACTCCTTCTTTTTTAGTAAAAAAATTATAGCATAAGACTTGAAAGATATAAATGACAGTTATATGCTTGTGGAGATTTCTGAAGAAGGGTGCTGTCTTTAGGACTGAAATTATCCTATGAAAAATACAATTAAAAATGCTTTTGTAGCGACTCTGCCAGTGATGGCCGGCTACATTTTTCTCGGTATAGCCTTTGGGCTCCTTATGGACTCGAAAGGTTTCGGTCTTCCCTGGGTGCTTTGTATGAGCCTCTTCATTTTCGCCGGTTCCATGCAGTTCGTTGCTGTTGATCTTATAAGCGGAGGCTTTTCCTCTCTTCTTACGGTGGCACTCACCACCTTTATGGTTAATGCCCGCCACATATTTTACGGAATCTCCATGCTGGACCGTTACAAAAAAGCCGGGCCGCGTAAGGCTTATCTTATCTTCGCTCTTACTGACGAAACCTATTCCCTGGTATGTAACGGATATAATTCCCCTGGTGCTGATCCTGCAAAGGAGTATGATTATTATTTTTTCGTATCTCTTTTTGACCAATGCTGGTGGGTTACAGGAAGCGTGATAGGTTCCCTGCTGGGCACTATGCTCCCCTTTACCATCAAAGGAATAGATTTTGCCCTTACCGCTCTTTTTGTCACCGTATTCTTTGACCAGTGGTTCAAGTCTGATTCCCATTTCTTTGCAGTGACCGGGGTTTTGTCCTCGGTATTGTGTCTGATAATTTTCGGGGCGGATAATTTCCTTATTCCCTCAATGATTCTGATTTTCGCCGTTATTTCTATCTATAAGCTTCTGCAGAAAAAAAATCCGGAGGATAAGTCCAGTGAGGGAGAGGAGCCGTCTGGAGCCTCTGCTGACAGAGCCTCTGAACAAAGGGAGGCCCACCATGAATAGAGCCGCAGTGTCAATCCTGGTTATAGCTCTTGTCACGGCCCTCTGCCGCTTCCTGCCCTTTATGATTTTCCGCAGCGACAAGAAAACTCCTGACTTCATCTCTTATCTGGGCAAGGCTCTTCCCTTCGCCATAATGGGTATGCTTGTGGTTTTCTGCCTTAAGTCCGTGGATTTTATGGGTGGCGGACAGGGTTCCGTATCTGCCGGAGAAGGCGTTGCGAGCTTCCTTAACAGCCACGGCCTCCCGGAAATTATCTCCATATTGGTCATAGGCCTGGTTCATTTCCTTAAGCGCAATTCCATCCTGAGCATCCTGGCCGGCACAGTGACTTATGTGTTGATTGTGAATCTAGTGTAATGCTTCCTGCTTGATTTCCTCATCAACTTCTCAAGCCGCCTGGCGAATGCTGCTGCTTTTCCCTATCCTGCTATTTATTAGCTTTTTCAATTTTTTTAATTTCTTCAATGGACAAGCTGACAAGTTTTGATATCGTTTCTAATGGTAGTCCTTCTTTCAGACAGTTTTTTACTGTTTCGATGGTTTTTTCTCGTGCACCACGTTCGATTCCCTGTTCAATCCCCTGCTTGATTCCGTCATCAACGCCATTATGGTACATTACATTCAATTCCTGTTCCCATGTCATAAACTGATGCCTCCATTGTGCATTATGTCTGGCCTGGCTCATCAGCGTATCAAGCTGCCTGGTGAAATCTGAGTATGCAGTGCCATTGCAGAGATAGCCGAAAAAGCTCTTCTCCGCTTCTGACCCCATTGTATCATACATTTTCGCGTTGAAAAAGATTTTGTAGCTTTCATCCCCAAGGCTCAGGCTGTTATTTTCCTTGCAGACATTGTTGAATGTATAGACGGGAAGAGACTGTCCGAAAATATCCTCCATACACAGAAAGATGACATAGGATTTTGGGAGTTTCCCATAGGCCTCGCCTTTTTTCAGGAAATCCACATCCATAAGCCCCTGGTAGTAGCGGGCTCTTTTTGGGAGCTCCCGGGTGTCCACCGTCTGCATCTCCAGGTCGTATACCTCGTCCTTGTTTTTGACGTAGACATCCAGCCTTATGCCATGGGACTCGAAGTCGACGTCAAAGGTCTGCTCCCCCTTGGGAGGGGTGATTTTCTCGATTTCGATGTGCAGCAGGATTTCTATAAGTTTTTTGCACATATCCGGGTTCTGGGTGAAGATTTTGTAGAAGAAGAATTTATTGGCCAGTGTGGCTGTCTCCCACTTCTCTTCTGGAGACATGTTTTGATAGTCCATATCGGTTGTCCTTGTGAGAATGATTTTTGAGAGTAATGTATGCGGTCAGGAATAAAGCAAGCAGCTCTCATATCATTATTTGACAGGACATGAGAAAAAAATGATTTTTTCGGGGAAAAAACGGTAATGGTAAAGGTGTGTCGCCGGTTGTTGGGGATGATTCGAAGGGTATGAATCAAAGGGATTCAAATGTTATTATCAAAGTTGACAGAGACAGGGAATGTGCTGAATGGCTTTCTTTCCCTGACGGGGTTAATTATAAAACTATTGTGACAGATTTTAATGTTGATAACAGTGATTCTATAAAAACTTGTACGGAGTTGAATAATAATAAAAATTGTGAAAGCAATTCTTTTGGAACAGGATATAATAACGTGCTTGATGTTAGTTATTACATCAGTCAGATGACAGGAGAATGGGCTAATAAGGATTTCTCTGGTTTTGCAATTCCGAATATGGGTAGTATAGATAAAAAGAAAAAAGAGATGGAGGGGAGAGTTCAAGATGATTCTTATATCTGGCAAAATACAAGTACCGTTGCTGGGTCTACTTCGATTTTTACAGCGAATGAAAAGTATGCAAAGGATAAGATTTGTAAGAGTTATCCAGAAAAGGATTCACCTTATAACTTTAGTGATAAGTATAAAGTAGATTTGTATAAGTGTAGTTGTGAAAGTGGTAGTGGAGTGGGAGATACTTGTACTAATGTTTCTGAAAATGTTTCTTACAGTTTGGTTGATGTAAATAGAGATAGTAGTTTATGGAGTGATGATAAAGCATGGTGTGTGAAGGATGAAAGTGATAATTACACAAAGGTTTTAAGTCGGGATAATAAAGTTTTAGCGTTTACATATGAGCAGTTTAAGAATTTCGTGCCGAGAGATTATTTCCAACAGGTGAAGTCTGGAATAACGTTGCCGTATGAAGTAAAAGAATCTTATGGAATCTCAAGAACGACTAGTAGTGGAAATACAAAATATCATAGTTTAATTTGGATTGATGATGAGCAGGAATGTTACTATCAAAAATTCTCTTATACTGATTTTAATGAACCAAGTAACCAATATTTAGGTGGTGGAGTTGAATGGAATGTGCCACAAGAGGTTTGTTATTCGGTATCTAATAAAAAACCTATATTTCAAGAAGTTTATAAAACGGAATGCGGTGAATATAAAATAATAAAAAAACAAACAGAATTTAATAATACACAAAATAATTCTGTTTCTGATTATAAACAAGGATATTGTGTAGAATATGATTATTCTAAGGAAATATATTATAGTGGCTCTGGAAAATATAATTGTATTACATGGATTCCTGGTTATGTGGAATAAAAATAAAAAACACAGTTCGATTGAGAACTGTGTTTTTATTTATGGATTATTGAATACTTATAGCTAATGCATTTTCAAGACTATAATCTATTTCGCTATCTACAGCGGACCAAGAAGAATCAGGTGTAAGACTGCGCTTGTATAATCTTCCGCTTGTTTTTAATGCATACGCATACTGCTCTTGTGCTACTGCTGTCCACTTTGCATAAACAGTAATATTACCAGTTGCAACTGTAGAAGTTGTGAACTGAGTTCCATTACCATTAGCCTGAGTAAACCATCCACCAAATGTATAACCATCTTTAGATGGAGCACTTGGAAGAGAAGCTACAGTTGTAGCTGGTTCAGTAACTGTAATACTTGCAGGACTTGCAGCTGTATCAGCAGACTGGCTGTCGAATGTTACAGTGTAAACATATGGAGCAACAGCAAGAACAGTCAGAGAGAATGCTTTTGTATCACTTGCAGTACCTTTTGTAAGAGTTGCTGTAAGAGTTACAGACGCATTACCAGCTACGAACGCAGGACGTGTTACAGTACCGTTGTTTGCAACTACTGAAGTATTGCTTGAACTCCAAGTTACAGAAACACCATTGCTTCCAGAAGGAAGTGTAATGTTACTTGCAACACTTGTAGCCGAATCACCATCTGCAAAAGTAATTGCCAAAGCTGACTTAGCAGCAGCAACGTCTTCAGCGGATGTATCAGCAGGGCTGACCGCAGTCCATTTTGCATATACTGTTACATTTCCAGAAACTACAGTCGAAGCTGTAAATTCTGTACCAGAACCATTTTCTTCTGTAAACCATCCACCAAATGTATAACCATCTTTCAATGGAGCACTTGGAAGAGAAGCTACAGTTGTAGCTGGTTCAGTAACCGTAATGCTTGCAGGACTTGCTGCTGTGTCTGCATTCTGACTGTCGAATGTAACAGTGTATGAATACGGAGCAAGAGCAAGAACAGTTACATTGAATGCTTTTGTATCACTTGCAGTACCCTTAGAAAGAGTTGCTGTGAGTGTTACAGTGGCATTTCCATCAGCAAAAGCAGGACGTGTTACAGTACCGTTGTTTGCAACTACTGAAGTATTGCTTGAACTCCAAGTTACATTTACTCCATTACTTCCAGAAGGAAGTGTAATGTTACTTGTAACAGAAGTAGCCGAATCACCATCAGCAAAAGTAAGTGCAAGAGCTTCTTTCAAAGCAGCAAGGTCTTCGCTTGATGTATCAACAGGAGCAGCTTCCTTTAATACAGTCAGCGCAAAAGTCTTAGTATCACTAGCTGACCCCTTAGAAAGAGTAGCAGTCAATGTTACATTAGCATTGCTTCCTGTATAAGCAGGTCTTGTAACCACACCAGCATTAGAAATAACAGCGGCATTACTTGAACTCCAAGTTACAGAAACACCATTACTTCCAGAAGGAAGAGTGATGTTCTTAGTAACAGAAGTCGCACTGTCGCCGGATGCGAAGCTGATAGCGAGCGTATTTTTCAACGCAGCCACGTCAGC
>JAILBN010000103.1 GCA_024680915.1 Treponemataceae bacterium
AGCAAAGGCCGAGAAGAAAGAAGCATCATCTGATGCTAAGGCTCCTGAGGCAGAGGCTCCTGCCGCTGAGGAAGCAAAGGCCGAGTAATGTCTTTGAAGGATAAGGTTCCGCCTCATAACCTTGATGCTGAACAGGCTACGCTGGGAGCCTTACTCCTTGATTGGGACGCAGTAGGTACCATACTACCTTATCTGCGTCCCGAACGTTTCTATTCAATTCAAAATCAAAAAATATTTGAAGCTCTTCTATCCCTTTATAATAAGGGAATCAGAGGAGACTTACTTACACTGCAGGATGAGCTTAGGTCAACAGGTCAGCTGGATGCTGCCGGTGGAACAGCCTATTTGTCCTCTCTTACAGATACTGTTCCTACCAGTGCTAATGTTGAGTATTATGCTAAAATTATTTTTGATGAGTTTATAAGGCGGGAGCTTATAAAGGTTTCTGCTGAAATCGTCAGCCAAGCCCATGATGATACTTTGGACAGCAGGACTGTTCTGGAGGAAGCTCAGAAAAAAATTTTTGACCTGACAGACTCAAAACAGACTCAAAGCATCAAGACCATGCAGGAAGAGATTCCCAAAGCAATTGAGATTATAGAACAGCTTTATCATGATAAAAAAGATTTGACAGGAATACCTTCTGGCCTTGTGGAGCTGGATCTTATGACAATGGGCTTCCACCCGTCGGAACTGATAATTATCGGTGCCAGGCCTTCTATTGGAAAGACTGCCTTAGCTCTTACTATGGCTCAGTATTCAGCTGTCGTGAAGAAAATTCCCACGGCCTTCTTTTCCCTTGAAATGTCTGATATGCAGCTGATGATGCGTCTCTTCTCCATGGAGTCCAGGATTCCCGCAGAGAAAATCCGTACAGGAAGACTGCAAACAGACCAATTCATGCAGCTGCAGAATGCCGCAAGCTCGATATATGAGGCACCTCTTTATATTGTGGATACGCCGAATATGAAATTACTGGACCTGAGGGCCATGGCCAGGCGTTTCCGTCTGCAATATAATATCCAGATTATTTTCATAGATTATATAACCCTTGTGCAGAGTGAGAATACCCTTATACCTCGCCATGAGCAGATTGCTGAGATTTCCCGATCCTTAAAAAGTCTTGCCCGTGAGCTGGAGATTCCTGTGGTCGTATTGTCCCAGGTAAAAAGGGATGCGGAAGGCAAGGCTCCTTCACTTGCAGATTTACGGGAGTCAGGCTCGATCGAGCAGGATGCTGATGTGATTATGTTCCTGCATAGGGAAAGATCTATAAATGAGAAAGAGGATGAGAAAAAAAGCCCTACAAGAGAGACTCAGCTTATCCTTGCAAAACAAAGAAACGGTCCTGTCGGTATCGTGGATATTGTATATTTCCCCTCATACACGAAATTCGAGAACAAAGCCTCTGTATCCGAATAAAATCAGTTTCAGAAAGATACCCATTCTCCAGAGAGGGTTATGTACCAGTTAGAGTACATAGTATTGTTCTTTGCATTGTACCAAGAGACGCTTCCGTCCTTGTTGAGCACAAGAAGCAGATTATTATTGCCTGTAGTTTTTACAGGAAGGGCGGCAAACCTTGTATAAACAAAGCCCTTCCTTGTGCGTATATTTATTCCGTAAATCTGGTCCCGGCCTATATTGGTATAGAGAATACCGTTGTTGAACCAAGTGAAAGCCTTAGTATCCTCCTCATTCCAGGTCATTATTGCGCTGAACTGCTTTGTCGCCGGTGAGAATGCATATATCTGGGTCTGTTTGTTCTCGCTGGAATAAAGTACTCCGTAGAAAACATTTCCGCCTTCTGTACCGGTAGAAAGTCCGAAGGAGACTTCTCCCGTAACAGGCAGGGCCACGGTTTCCAGCGTCTGTATATCGACTTGGATCAAGGGAGACTTAGGAGTCGTAGATGCTGTTTTAGCCACGTATAGTGAATTGTTGGAGAAGAGAAGGGCATCCTGTATACCTGTTCCATTGAATACTTCTTTTATCGAAGATGTATCAAAGTCATAGATTTTTACGGAGTTGCTGCCTTCTATAATGACAAGCTTGTTGTTGATCAGTTTGACATTCTGCAAGGATTTGGTAGGGGCATAAAGAGTTTTCCTAATCCAGCTGTTTTCAGCTGAGGTAAGGACTATAGGCAGATTTTTACCTTTTGACCAAAGTATAAGACTTGTCTCGTCCTTTGTGATAAGGTTTGTATATCCGTTGTTGATTGTGATAGGTTCTATGTATTTTGTCGTATAGGAGGAAGTGAAAATAGAATTCTCGGTCAAGAAATAGAATATATCATCATATGAATCAATATCAAAAATCTGTGAGTATATTTTTTTTGAGCCCTCGGTCATCAGACAGATATCTGTAGAAGGAGTAAGATCTATGTAATTTATTGATCCATCCTTGCAGGCGGCATAGAGCATATCTGCGCTTTTTGTTACTGCTGTAATTTCAGAATTGTTTTCTGTCGTGAAGTATTTCAAAATCACTGGTCTTGCAGTAATGTCCGCATATTCGGCTGATACCATTTTCAAAGAATAATTGCTTCCATCAAAATCAAGGAAATACAAAGAATTATCCTCTCTTGATGTGGCAAGGAAGGGCTTTTTTGCCTGTATCCTGGTCTGCAGGTTCCCGGTGACACTGTTATAGACATATATCATGTTGTTTTTTACACCGGCAAAAAGAAGATCATTGCTGAAAAGAACGGTCTGCTCAAGGCTTTGCTCTATAGTGAGCTCTGCTTTTTTTTCTCTAGTAAGGAGATTTATGTATCTGATATAGCCCATAGGTGTATAGAGAATACAGCTTTTTTCTGATTGGCTGGACAAAGCGAGGGTGACCATCTCAATGGGATCTTTTATTTTTGATATAACGTCTCCCTTTTGGTCGAGAAAATAAATACCTTCTTCAGATGTGGTTCCTACCATAAGGTAGCTGCCTTTTTCTGTATATTGCAAGGAAGATACTGAATTAGGTACTCTTTTGGCGAATATCTTCTTCTGGGTGCTCCAGTCCCAGACTGAAATCCTGTTTATCGAATATCCGTCGGTCTCATATATGGCTATATTATTGTTCTTTGGATTTTTTGCTACCATCTTTATCTCAAGGTCGGATATCTGATAATGCTCGCCTGTCCCGTCTGTTCTCCAGTTTATGACATATCCATCCTGTCCGACTGTAAATAAGGAATCTTCCGTCATTTCCATATCATTTATCTGTCCGAAATGAGGCTGACTAGAGACATGTACATCAGCAAAAAGATTAAATACGATAAATATAAAAAATAAAACAGAAAGCAGTTTTTTCATAATAGCCTCCGGAATTTCGTTATAGTCCTTCATTTTCACCCTGTTGAAGCTTCTCCTTTACGGATTTTTCAACCAGCCGCATTGTGAACAAAATAATTTATATCACTGAATAAAGCAATAACAAATAGAAGTATGATAATTCCTATTCCAATGAATTGCACATAATATAATACTTTAGGCTTAATCTGCCTTCTCCTTGCGAATTCTATCAGTGCGAACAGGATAAGTCCTCCGTCAAGAATAGGAATGGGCAGCAGATTCATTATAAATAATGATATACTGATAAGAGAAAGAAAATTAAGCAGGGAAACCAGGCCTGTGGAAAAACCTGCCTTGAACCCTGCTTCTGCGGTCTCTCCTATCATCTTTGTTATTCGTGCAGGTCCTGAAACTGCCTGAGTAAGATCTATCCCCTTAAACAAAAGGCCTATACTTTTTATTGTCAGCCCTGTCAGATCTGCCGTTTCTTTTATTCCCTGCCATATAGCAGGAAAGAAAGAATATGTGGGTGTGTGATGTTTTTCGGTCCTGAAGTATATACCGGAATCTTCACCTTCTTCCAATTTTATTATGCAGGAAAGAAGTTCCTGGCCTCTCCTGTATTGGAAATTATATGTCCCTTTCCCGTCTTTAATTACTTTTTGGAGCGTAGAAAGGTTATCTATTTCATTCCCATCGATACTTGTTATTATATCTCCTTCCTGTAAGCCAGCTTGGAAAGCAGGGCTTCCTTCGTCCACTTGGGCTATAACCGGATCAATCCAGTTCATGATGCCTATTTTCCCTGTGCCTGTGGATTTATCAAGGCTGGAGGTAACATAAAAGGTATGGAGAGAACCATTCCTTTCTACTTCTATCCTAAGTGTCTGATCTGGTGAAGAAGCTACACATTGTGATATATCCGAGAAATAAGGGGTGTCCTTGCCGTCTATGGAGATAATCTTGTCTCCTGTTAAAAGTCCTGCCTCTTTTGCGGGAGATGCCAGGTCATCGTAAACTTCTGTGGCTATGACAATCCTGTTATCCGCTGAGTAAAAGTCATAGCCTATCATTGATATTACGGTAAAGGCGACTACTGCGAAGAGGACATTGAAAAAGGGCCCGCTGAATGCTATAAAAGCGCGTTTCAAGGGATGTACACCGTAAAAGGAATCCGCATCTCCGCTTATATGGTCTTCATTATTGTTCAGTGCGTCCTGAAAAGCTTTCTCACCTTTCATGCCGCAATAACCCCCCAAGGGTATAAGAGAAAGCCTGAAATCAGTTCCCTTTATCGTTTTGTGCAGCAGAACAGGACCCATACCGATAGAGAAGGCTTCAACCGTCACCCCGGCGATTTTGGCGGCTATAAGATGTCCGGTCTCATGGATCAGTATTATAAGCCCCAAGCCTAATATACCGTATACGAAGGTCATCTTAGGGTCTCCATGGCTATTTCCCTGGCTTTTTTATCCATGGCGAAAACGTCGTCGAAATCGGCAGGTTCTGCCGTCCAGTCCTTATCTAAAACTTCTTCTGTAAGCTGGGATATTCCATAGAAGCCGATTTTACCTTGGGAGAATGCTGATACAGCAATCTCGTTCGCTGCGTTATATGCGATTGTATAGGATTTGTTCTTTTCGGCGGCCTGGTAGGCAAGCCTCAGCATGGGAAATCGGTAAAAATCAGGACCGCAGAAGGTCATTTCCAAGGGTGAGTCAAATTCGTGTAGCTTCAGGGGCTCCAGGGAATTCTCAACGAAAGCAGGCCAGGTCAGGGCTGTAAGAATAGGGTGCTTCATGTCAGGTCTCGAAACCTGCGCATAAAGAGCTCCGTCTTTTGTCTGTATGAGGGAATGTACAAGGCTTTGTGGATGTATCGTTACTTTGACATTTTCTGGAGCAAGATCAAAAAGCCTGCATGCCTCAATTACCTCCAGACCCTTATTTGCCAGCGTGGAGCTGTCTACCGTGATTTTCGGCCCCATGTTCCAGGTAGGGTGCTTCAACGCATCTTGAAAAGTAACCTCTTTGAGCTTTTCTTTTGAATATTCTCTGAAAGGTCCCCCCGAAGCTGTAAGAATAATTTTGTCGAGGCTATCTTTTCCATAGTGGTTTATAAGGGTGAAAACCGCGGAATGCTCTGAGTCTACCGGCAGTATACGGCTTCCTTTCTCAACTGCAAGTGCTTTTATAAGAGGGTAGGCCATTACAACCGTCTCTTTATTGGCGAGTGCAAGGTCAATTCCCTTTCTCAACACGAATACCGAAGGCAGAAGGCCTGCGCTTCCTGCTATACCGTTTATAACAATATCTGGCTTTACGGCTTCCAGGAGTTCTTCTATGCCCTTTATACCCTTATAGCTTATCTCCGTAGGAATTTGATCATCTTCACCATAACCGGTGAGGCACAATGACCTGCAAGAGTATTTTTTCGAAAGGGCGAGCAAGGCATCTTTGTTCCTGTTGGCAGTCATGCCTGAAATATGGAATAAATCAGGGAGAGTGCTCATTATTTCAAGAGAACTTTTACCGATTGAGCCTGTGGCACCAAGAACTACAACATTTTTCATTATGATTACAGTCCGAAAAACAGCTCCGTAAGAAGAAAGAAGGAGGGAGCGGAAAAGAGTATGGAGTCGATAGAATCAAGAAGCCCGCCTCTTCCTGGAATCACATGCCCGGAATCTTTGAAATTTGAGGATCGTTTTATAACTGATTCGACCAAATCTCCTATTATCGATGTCAAGGCTGTGACGAATGAAATGATAAGAATGGGAAGTAAAGACTGTCCGGACAAATATGGTACTGTCTTCCAACCGACTAAACCAATGAGGAGAGGTCCTGCTACACCTCCGATATAGCCTGCTATGCTTTTGTTGGGGCTTGCTTTGAAAATATTCTTGTTGTTTTTCCCCAGCAACATACCGAATAGCCATGCTATAGAGTCGCTGCCGAATACAAGGAGAAGGAAAAAGGAGATAAGAACTGAAGCTTCTTCCCAGCTGGTCATTCTTGATACGAATGAGATAAGGTAGCCGCAATAAAAAATTATAAAAAAGGATGATGATATCCTTTGTATTGACTTTTCAAAGGATGCGGTCTCTTTGTCATAACCGAAAATCTCCTTGGCCATAACAAGTAGGAAAGAAGCTACGAATGTCAGTGATATCCAGTGTGTAGACAGATCGAATAAAACTGTGATATAGGTGATAAAAGGAATCAGGGTGGTAAGCAAGAGCACGAAAGGCAGGGGCTGTATGTGGTTGCGTGTCTTTACGATTTTGTGGAGCTCCAATGTTGATATTATTGCAACTGCAATTATAGTCAGATGAAGTATCAGATGATTGCAGAAGGTAGCTGCCGTTATCAATATCACTAACGGAATACCCAAAAAGAAAACAAAAAGTCGCTGAAAAACTGTATTCACTGTTTTACTCCACCAAATCTTCTGTCAATGTTCATAAATCTATTAATAGATTCAAAAAAATCATTTTTTGTATAATCAGGCCATAATATATCACAAAAATCAAATTCAGTATATGCGGATTGCCATAATAAGAAATTGCTTATCCTTTTTTCCCCACCTGTGCGTATTATGAGGTCGGCATCTGGCAAAAAGGGTAAATCAAGATATTTCGATATGTCAATTGTTTCCGGAACCTTTATCTTATTGTCCGCAATTATATCTGTTATGTATTTTCCTACGGCTCTGTTTATTTCATCCTTGCCCCCGTAATTGATAGCCAAAACGAGGTTAAGTCTTGTATTCTCTTTACTGTCTTCTATTACGTGTTTTATATCTTTTTGTAATTCTGGAGAAAGCTTTGTGATGTCACCCAAATGATGAAGACGTATTCCGTTTTTACGGTAAAAATCCACTTCAGTTTTCAGATGAAGACCTAAAAGTCTCATAAGATAACTTACTTCACTCTCCGGTCTTTTCCAGTTTTCTGTTGAAAATGTGTATAATGTAAGATATTTGATACCTGCTTCTATCGCAGCAAGCATTATTTCCCTAGCTCTGTCTACGCCAGCTTTATGTCCGGCTGTACGGGGAAGATTCCTTTTTTGAGCCCAGCGTCCGTTCCCGTCCATAATTATACCAACATGGACAGGAACATTTCTTGTCGTTTCAGAAAGAGTCGGCATCAGCCTTCCATTATCTCTTTTTCTTTCGCTTCAAGAATCTTATTAATTTCCTGAATAAAAGAATCTGTTGATTTCTGAAGTGCATCTTCTGCAGTTTTCAGAGTATCCTCTGTTAAGATTCCGTCTTTCTGCTGTTTCTTGAGATCGTCGTTACCGTCTCTTCTTATATTCCTGATAGCGACTCTGCTGTTCTCTGCGATATTCTTAGCCTGTTTGCAAAGCTCTTTTCGTCTATCGGCTGTCAGCGGTGGAATAGCGATTCTGATGACTTTTCCGTCATTTGATGGATTAAGTCCTAGGTCTGCGCTAAGTATTGCCTTCTCGATTTCTTTGATAAGGCCTTTGTCCCAAGGCTGTATAACCACCATACGGGCTTCTGGTATAGAAATCGTCGCAACCTGACTTAACGGAGACTTGTCACCGTAGTAGTCAACCCGGACTTTGTCAAAAAGAGATGCGGAAGCACGTCCTGTACGTATCGTATTGAATTCATCCTTCAAAGAAGCGATAGTTTTTTTCATACGTTCTTCAACAGTATCTGCCATTTTTATCTCCTCTAGGTTCTTTTAAGTTAATGAATAAATATTGGAGGCGATGACAATCATCAGCCTCCAATGGATTGATCAAGGTTTAATAGGGCAATGCGCCCTATGCCTTGACTGGATGAATTTACTTTCCAAGAACAAAAAGCTTTGCTGTTGCAAAAGAAAGACTTGCGCCATTTTCTTTTCCAACTTCTGCAAGTTTAGCTGTTACAGTTTTCTTGTCGTCTTTTACGAACATCTGATCCTCAAAGCAGATTTCTGCAAGGTGCTTATTGATTTTACCCTGAAGAATTCCATCTTTGACATTATCGGGCTTAGAGGCCATTTTAGGATCCTGATCCATCTGAGCCTTGAAGATTTCCTTCTGCTCTGCTATGTAGCTTTCTGGAACATCTTTCTTTGATGTGTAGGCTGGTGTGAAAGCAGCAATATGAAGACAGCAGTTATATGCGAATTCTTTTACTGAATCAGCTGTAGAACCCTTCACAACGACAACTGCGCCTGTCTTTTTGTCTGAGTGGATATAGAAAGAAGCTGCTGCATCAGCAGGAGTCTCAATAACCTCGACCTTTGCGACTTTCATGTTCTCGCGGATAGAAACCTTGAGAGGCTCAAGAAGCTGTTCGTGCTCTGGTTCAACCTTTGTGTAGCCTTTTTCTAATGTTACGTCCAGAAGCTTTTCTCCCACAGCGATGAAATCAACGTTTTTAGCGACGAAGTCTGTCTCGCATGTAAGCTCTATTACAACAATCTTATTACCACTCTGGCGGATGAACAAACGACCTTCTGTTGTCGCTCTCTCTGAGCGTTTTGCCATAGCTGCAAGACCTTTCTCCTTGAGGAGTTTTGCAGCAGCTTCTGCATCACCATTGCATTCAACGAGAGCCTTCTTACATTCCATCATTCCAGCACCGGTAGCTTCCCTTAGTGCTTTTACATCTGCGGCTTTAATTTCCATTTTTAATCTCCTAAATTTTACAAGTGAATTATTCTACTTGTGAATGATTACTCGTAAAGTTTGTCTTCGTCTACGAGATCATCGTCTCCGTTCTGCTCATCGTTTTCTTTAGGCTCAGTAGGAGTATAGTTACTGTAGTCAACAATTTCCTCATCATCAGATTTCTTTGATATGTCGCCCTCAAGAAGTTCATCTTCATCATCCTGGAGGTTCTCAATAATCTTAAGACCTGTTTCGTTATCAGCCTCGATTACGGCATTTGCGATAATCTGAGTGAAAAGTGTGATAGCACGGATAGCATCATCATTTCCAGGAATAGGGTAGTCAATTCCTTCAGGATTACAGTTGGTATCAACAACTGCTACAATCGGAATACCCATACGACGAGCCTCAGCTACTGCGATAGCCTCTTTGTGAGTATCAATGATGAAGATAATTCCAGGGAGTTCCTTCATTTCTTTGATACCGCCGAGGTTTTTCTCAAGCTTTGCTTTTTCCTTCTGGATTGCTGAGATTTCTTTCTTTGTTATATTTTCGAAAGTACCGTCTACTTCCATCTTCTCTATTTTCTTAAGACGGAGCAGAGATTTTTTGATGGTTGTAAAGTTTGTGAGCATACCGCCTAACCAGCGGTTGTTTACGTAATACATTCCACAGCGTTCTGCTTCTTTTGCGATAGCCTGCTGTGCCTGTTTCTTTGTACCTACGAAAAGTACGGATTTTCCAGCTGCTGTGATTTTTCTTACAGCTTCGTAGGCATCTTTGATCGATAGAATTGTTTTCTGCAGATCGATGATATGAATCCCGTTGCGCTCTGCGAAGATGTACTTCTTCATGCGGGGATCCCAGCGTTTTACCTGATGTCCGAAATGTACGCCGGACTCAAGCAGACTCTTCATGGTTACAACTGCCATGATGTTCTCCTTCTTCGGAAAATCATAAAAAAAGATTTTCCACCTGACTCTTTTTCACGATAGCTGTTTTGTTTGATAATTCATTTAAAACAGCATACGGAGAATATTTAATACTACCATAAGCGTGAACCACGCCATATAATAGCAGTATAAACCGTTGATAAACAAGGTTTTAGGACATTGTGGCTTACTTTGTCCTGACAATTAATCCCTCAGGGGATAATTTTGCTGGGTCATTATGTCATAAAAGTCAGAAATAGGCAAGCCGACTATAGAACTATAGGAGCCTGTTATCTCTGTAATGAAAAAAGCTGCTTTACCTTGCATCCTGTAGCCTCCGGCTACTCCATACCATTCTCCTGAATCAAGGTACCAGTTGATTTCTTCTTCTGTAAGATTTTTGAAAGTGACAGTACTTATGTTCGTACGGGTGTCCAAGTAATTGATCTGGCCGTTGAAAACTGCAATGGAAGTTATTACTTTATGGGTTTTTCCAGAGAATGCCCTTAAATAATCACCCGCTTCTTCTCTGGAGCCAGGTTTTCCGTAAAGCTTTCCCTCAAGGACAATGACTGTGTCAGCTCCTAAAATCCAAGGTATGGTCTGCTCAACAGGGATTGTCCTGATTATTGCCTCCACTTTTTTTGTGGCTATGTATTCAGGCGCTTTCTCAGGAGCTATATCATCCGGGAAAGTCTCTTTTATATCAGGAATGATCACTTTGAAAGGAATGTTCAAAGACTTTAGTATTTCTTGTCGTCTGGGAGAAGATGAAGCTAAAATAATAGGGTCCATTTGATATTTATCCTTTATAAAAAGTTAAATCACTTCTTAGATAGTATACCCTAGGGTTATTCTTTTGTGAATACATATTCCCTTGACAAAAAAAATAATAAAAGATAGATTTTTTTTCAAGTGAGAGATTAGCTCATTTGGATAGAGCGTCGCCCTCCGGAGGCGAAGGTGGCAGGTTCGAATCCTGTATCTCTCGTATAAAAAAAGACCGTCTGCACTCAAGAAGACGGTCTTTTTTATGTTTACAGACTATTTGTAAGCCTGTTTTATTTAATTGCTTTCAATTACCTATTATTTTTTTCCTGTATACTGCTTAAGAAGTTCTTTTGCTTTTTCTCTGACAGATGACTGATAATAATAATTTACTGCAATCTTGGAGATTGACTGGATAAGAGGGCTTTTGTCCAAAACTGTAGGCGCAAGCTTTTCATAAGCATTGAGTATTTCAAAAGCTAGGCTGCTTGTAGGATTCAGCACTGCATATCTTTTCTCGACCCAAGCGATTGTGGCAACAGCCTCATCACTGTTATCAGAGCTTATTTCACCCAAGGATTTTATAGCCGCTGTGGCAACCCATGGCTCTTTTTCTGCCAGTGCGATTTTTGTTAAAGTATCTCTTGATTCCGGTGTGTTGAGTTTTCCCAACAACTCACATGCACGTGCTCTGACGTCTGGATAGTCATTTGTGAGTCTTCCGTTTGTTCTGGATTCTGTAAGAACTCCTTCACCTGCAAGAGAACTGAGAGATTCCTGAACCTGTGTGAGGTCTCTTGAGCCGGTGTCATTGTTTAATGCTTCAGTAATATACTGAAGAGCAAGTACTTTATTGTCATATTCATCAGATATGGTCAATTCCGAAATTATCATATCCTCAAAGGTACTGAGGTAATCTTCTTCGGCTGTGGTTTCGCTACGAGATTGCTGGGCTCCTGCAATCACGAAAACAGAAAGTACAAAGATAGCTGAAAGCAGTATTTTTTTGTTGAACATTTTATATCCTCCAGGATATTTTAATATCGGTAGTATACCGATTTGTTTTTAGTATTTTCTCACCTTACACATAATAGTATAATTCTAGAAAATCATTTTTCAATTTTTCTCGAAAAAAAATCAGAAAATTGTATCTAGCCGAATAAGCCATTTTTTGTCTATCTTCTCAAAGAAATAATAGATTATATCTTCTTTATCCATGTATTGAACAGCCTTGACTTCAGTTGGGGTTTCGTACCTTATCTCATCTACGACACGACCTTTCCTTGCTGGAATAAAGAAATATTCAAAATAGTCACGAAGATTTTTCAACTCGAAATTATATTTGGAAAACATTTTCTGAGACAAATCCGACAAATTCTTTTTGTTGGACCAGAAGCTTTTCGAATCGGGAGTTAGGTAGGTCAACCATTCGTTGTATTTTTTCCCTTTCATTATTGAATCTAGATGATCGATAATGTCTAGTATCTCGCTTTTGTCGTTGGTGAAAACTTCTTCCGTAATCGTGCCGTCTTCAAGGTTGCTTACAGAACGAGAATATTCCTGTATTTCTTCTGGAATCTCTTCTATGATTATTACTTCCGGTTCATCGACAAGCTGAAGGACAGCAGGTTCTTCTTCTACGATAGGTTCCGGCTCCGGCTCAGGTTCAGGAATCTCTTCCTCTTCTACAGGAGGAGGGGTTACCGGTATTTCCTCAACAGGAGGCTCTGGCTCAGGTTCCACCGGTGCTTCTGGAATTAGAACAGGCTCTGGTTCAACCGGTACCGGAGTTTCCTCTGTAGCACAAGAGACAACAAGAATAGAAACAGATATTAATATAGATAATAAAAGAGTAAGCTTCTTCACAAGAAAATCATAACATTAATGAAAGACTTAGTCAAACTTAATCTAAGAATCAGGAATAGAGGAGTGAGGAGGAATGTAGGGCTTTATTGGATGTTATGCAAGACTTTATGGAATGGATTTCTTTATATCGATAACGAGAAATTCTGATTTTGTCCCTGTCTTGAATTTTACTGCCCAGTCAGAGATTCCTGATGTGACGATAAAATCAGTCAGACTTCTTTTTTCATGTCCGTACACCAAATCGTTGACACCGATCCATTTTCCCACTTGGTTGAAAGGAAATAATTGTCCCCCATGGGTATGTCCGGACAAAACCAAATCGACATTTTCCTTTTCTTGGTTTATGTAATCAGCTGGTTGATGATCAAGGACAATCATGTATTTGTCTTTATCAAGGGGAGACACCAGTTCGCTCATTTGCTTCCTATCCCTTGAGCTGAAATCATCCCGTCCGATCAAATATAATGAGTCAGCCAGGAGAAGGGTTTTGTCCTGCAGAATGGTTATATTGTTTTTTTCCAGTTCATTCATCAAATCCTGGGCATTGAATCCTCTTCTGCCTTCACTGTAATAGCCTCTGTCATGATTTCCGAAGACATAATAAACTCCGTATTTCGTCTGGAGCTGTCCTAATAATTCGGTAGATCGTATCATATCCTCTCTTGAGGAACTGTCATCAACGTAGTCGCCCACTATAACCACGATATCAGGTTTTTCCTGCTGTATCCTTTCTATATGGTCGGCAAATTCATCAGCATGGAAGGTGGACCCCAGGTGAGAATCTGCGAACATAAGAATCCTGAAGTCAGGAATATCCTTAGTGGTGGTCAGTTCATAATTTGTTCTCCAGACATGGTGGGCTTGATACCAACCGATGGACAGTACGATCAAACTTATGATAACCGCTGCAAAACCGGAGTAGTAATGCCTGGGGGTAAAATGAAATATTTTTTTTGATATGAGAAAAACAAGATCACATATACACCAGACTAAGGAGAAATATAAGAAACATATAACAGCGTTTATGAAATCCAAAAGTAAAAATGCTATCAAGAAGAAAATCAAGGCAAGAAGAAGGCTGAGCAATATTTTTTTTGCCTTGCTGAGTTTTGCTGAAAAAGCAGGATTCAGAAATTTCAAGAATCTAGTTCCTAAATAAAAGAAAGATATAGCTAATACCAGAAATCCAGAAAGCAGGATCATTATCCATATTGTCATATTGTAATTCCCTTATAGAGCTGTTCTTTTTAGCCTTACTCGGTTGCTTATTTATGTCAGGAGAATAATACAAGGATTTCGACTTTTGTTGAAGCACTTATTTCCTTATTGACCAACAATAATAATAGAAAGTAATATTGCTTCATGCAGAAAGCAATATTTGCGGGATCCTTTGATCCTCCCACTTATGGTCATTTGAACGTTATAGAACGCTGCGCATCTATCTTCGATGAGATACTTGTCGTAATAGCTGTTAATAAGTCAAAGAAATATCTCTTTTCAGAGGAAGAAAGAATCAGCATGATGAGGGATTTGGTGAAAAAATGGAAGAATGTTTCTGTTCATCTGTGCAGTACCCTCATAGTTGATTTTGCCAAAAAGAATAATGTTCATGTACTCTTAAGGGGGGTAAGGAATTTCGCTGATTTTTCCTATGAGTTTGATTTATCCCTGCTCAACAGAGGGCTTTCATCAGATATAGATACCTTTTTTGTACCTACGGATCCGGAATATTTCGTCCTCAGGTCAAGTGCGATAAAAGAGCTTGCCTCCTTTGGGGGAGATGTATCGAAGATGGTGCCTCCTATAGTCGGAAAAAAGCTTCACGAAAAATTTTTCGATAAAGATGAAGCATCTTCAGATTGATCGTATTCAGATTGATCGGAATTATTAAATCCACTTTTTTAAGGATTTTCTAAATTAAATTGACAAAAATTGAAAAAATGTTATAATAAAATCATCTGCTAGGTTTATACAATTTTTGCAGAGTCCGTGATGCGTTGACACTCATTGCGAATTTGTGATATGTTGGTCTAGTTATTATAACTAACAAATTATTTAGCGAGGTTAATATATGGCAGTACCAAGAGCGAAAACGTCTAAAGCTCGTACAAAGAGAAGACAGACTATCAATATGAAATTGACGGCACCTACTCTTGTTAAATGTAGCAATTGCGGAAACTTGATCATGTTGCACCGTGTATGCCCGAAGTGCGGTTTTTATCGTGGACGTCAGGTAATTACACCTGAGAGCAACGGCTAACAGGAGAAATTAAATGGACGAATTGTTCGACAAAATGAAGAAACTGATTGCTGACAAACTTGAAGTTGAAGAATCAAAAATTACTCTCGATTCTTCTTTCAGACAGGATTTAGGAGCAGATAGTCTTGATACTTATGAGCTTGTTTATGCAATCGAAGAGAATTTGGGAGTAAGTGTTCCTGACGAAAAAGCAAGCGAATTTGAGACAGTTCGTGATGCATATGAATACATAAAATCTCAGCAGAAATAACAATTCATGCATTTTTCTTGGAAAGGCTTTTAATGTATATTAAAAGCCTTTTGTTTTTTTGATGCATGTGTAAAAACTTGAATCTTGGTAATAGGATGTTTTTTTGAAAACTGATAATTTTTGTACGGATAGAAAAAAAGATCTATCAACCTTCCAAAAAAAACTAGATATTAAATTCAACGATATATATTTACTTGATTCTGCCTTTCACCATCGCTCCTTCGCGAACGAACATGGAAATTATCTTGATAATAATGAGCGCCTTGAGTTTTTGGGAGATTCCGTTCTTGGTATAGCAGTGGCTGATTATTTATACAAGACCATGCACGATCATCCAGAGGGAGACTTGGCAAAAATAAAATCAGTAGTTGTGTCAGAGATGACGCTTTCTGAGATAGCTGTAAGAATCGGAATTCAAAAAATGCTTCTCCTTGGGAAAGGGGAGGAGAACTCAGGAGGAAGAGCAAAGAAGGCGATTCTTGCTGATGCTACTGAAGCTTTTTTTGGTGCTTACTACCTTGATTCTGGTTTCAAAGTGGCCGAAAAGCTGATTCTCAAGCTCCTCGTTCCAGAGATAGAAAAAGTTCTGGAAAACAAGCACCATAAAGATTTTAAGACTCTGCTGCAGGAATATTACCAAAAGAAATGTAAAGAATGTCCCGTCTATAAGCTTGAGAAAATCACAGGACCAGATCATGAACGTGTTTTCTGGGTATCTGTAGTGCTGAATGGAAAAGTATATGGTCCGGAGACTGGAAAAAACAAAAAGGAAGCAGAGCAGGCCGCTGCAAAGAATGCCTGGGATTCAATCAATCGAGAGTGATTACGAGAATTTTTCTCTAACTACAAAAATTAGAAAAAATATAATATAATTGAAGTAGATTTTAAAATTGGAGAAAGATTATGGCAGTTAAAAAATCACAACTTTACAGTTCACTTTGGGCAAGCTGCGACAAGCTACGTGGCGGTATGGATGCCTCTCAGTATAAAGACTACATTCTAACCCTTTTGTTCGTAAAATATGTTTCAGATAAATACAAAGATGACCCTTATGGAGCAATCGCAATTCCAGAGGGTGCAAGTTTTGAAGACCTTGTTCAGCTTAAGGGTGATAAAAACATCGGCGAAAAAATTGATGTTCTTATAGCAAAGCTTGCAGAAGCAAACAATCTTACCGGCATTATAAACAATGCTCACTTTAATGATGAAGCTAAAATCGGTAAGGGCGATGAAATGGTAGATAAGCTTACGGGCCTTATTTCCATTTTTCAGCGGCCTGAGCTTGATTTTAAAAACAACAAGGCAGAAGATGATGACCTTATTGGCGATGCCTACGAATATCTTATGCGGAACTTTGCAACTGCCAGCGGTAAAAGCAAGGGACAGTTTTATACACCAGCAGAAGTAAGCCGCATTCTTGCAAAGGTAATTGATATTTCTGCCTGCAAAGACAAGAACGCAACAATTTATGACCCGGCCTGTGGTTCAGGTTCTCTTTTGGTTCGTGCCGCAAACGAAGCTCCTTTTCCTCTTGCAATCTACGGACAGGAAAAAGACATTTCTACAGCCGGCCTTGCAAAAATGAATCTTGTTCTTCACAACAAGGCTGCCGGCGAAATCCATTCAGACAATACTTTTTCTGATCCTTGGTACAAAGATGATAAAGACGAAAGTAAACTCAGAAAGTTTGATTATATAGTAGCAAATCCACCTTTCAGCATGAAAAACTGGATGGATGGCTTAAAGCCTTATGGCCGCTTTGATGATTATGACCAGATGCCTCCAGAAAAAAACGGCGACTACGCCTGGCTTTTGCATATCAT
>JAILBN010000118.1 GCA_024680915.1 Treponemataceae bacterium
ACTTCTTGAATCCTTAGGCATTAAATCAACAAAGCAGCGTGATGAGATTAATGATAAGATTATCATTCTTGAGTCTCCTACAATTGGTGCCCACAAGAGGATAATGGTTCATTTCATTAAACGTTCGGATATTCCGGATGGTTCCCTGACCTTTGATGGAAAAGACCTTAAGTCTATTCAGCCTGGTAATGGCGTGCAGATAAAATGCACTGATCTTCCAAAATCAATCCAAATAAGGATAAGCTGGAATACTGTATGGTGGAACTTCACTTCTGCCTGGGTACGTGGAGAGCTGGGTAAGGGCTTCCTCAACAGTATAATTTATACCGTTATATCCACTTTCCTTGTCGTTATGCTTGGTCTTATGTTGGGATACGGAACCACGAAATTCAAGTACAAGAAAACTGCGGCGATCGTTTCTGCTTTAATTGCCCTTGGATACCTCCTGGATATCAACCAGCTTATAGTTCCTCTCTTCCTTATGCTGACAAAGCTTGGTCTTACCGACACTCATATTGGTATAATCCTTGTATATACAGCATTTGGTCTTCCTATGGCAGTAATGCTTTCATCCACATACATCAAGGGGCTGCCGGACAGCTTGGTGGAGTCTGCCTATATTGATGGTGCGACTCCCTTCAGAACCTTCATAAGCATCGTTGTTCCTATGACGGTTCCTGTTATAGTTACAATCAGTATCATGACAGCTCTGGGTATTTGGAACGAGTTCCTTCTTGTTCTTGTTATGGCTTCCAAGGAATCCACAAAGTCATTGCCTGTCGGAGTTTACTCTTTCTCAAGCCGAACAGGTGTTCAGCTTGGCTGGCAGATAGCAGCTCTTGTTATAGCCACACTTCCTGTTCTTGTAGTTTACTTTATTTTCCAGAAAAAACTGGCAGAAGGTGTTGCAGGAGGAGCAATAAAAGAATAAAATAGGGGTGGCACAATCAGCTGGCGATTGTGAAACGAGATCGCCATGCTGCCCAAAAATTTTTCGTTTTTCTCCCTTGTTGGATGTCTGGACGTTGTTCAGACATCCTTTTTTTTCCTGAAATTATTCATAAGTAGCCCGTCGCCCGGCTCGCACAGCGCAAGGCTGCCCCATACTTGTCTCCGCTCAGCCCTCAGTAATTCCTCTAGGTGATGTGCAGCGACATTGGACGCAGGCAGGCCGCCTGTGTGCAATGCTTGACGAGCGTAGCGAGGAACTCGCATTGGCACACAGGAAGCCTGCGGGAAAATGTCGCTGCAGACTGCCCGCACACAGGAAGCCTGCGGGAAAATGTCGCTGCAGGCTGCCCGCAAGTAGACCTTAGTATATATCCCGCAGCGTCGTGACAGACAGCTTTTTCTGCAAAGCCTGCGCCGTCAGCTTTCTTTTTTCTGTCAGACGGAAGGTCAGACTTTCTGTCTTGCCAGGAAGAAGCGTGAGCATATTACGGCTGAAAATACCAGGAAGCTTGTCCGCATCCAGTGCCAGGTAGAAAGCTGGCTTATCCGTCTTGAGGGTGATGGTGAAATCTCCGGTTTTATTCTTGCGTACGCTGATTTTTACCTTGGAGCTTTCAAGCTCGCATTTTTTAGGCTGGATACAAAAAAGTGTGGTCTCCGAGCGGATTTTTCCCCAGGTCATTTCCGCATAGATAAAGAAGGAATCAGGTGAGAAGCCCAAATCCTCAATTTGCTTGCTGTAGACGCAGGTGCTGCTTTCACCTGGGTAGTTCTGATCAGATATCTCTTCTTCCCTCAGCACTTTTCCATTGAAGTCGATAAGAGAAAGCTTTATTATCGGCTTTATTGAAAGAGCAGTGTCATTCAATAGGAAGCATTTTACTTCTCCATCTTTTTTGTATAGGGAGAGTCCTATAGGAGCGAAGAACTCTTTTGCCGCATAGTGAAGAAGCTTCCATTTTCCTGAGTACTCTATAGAAGACCAGGAGGATACAGGCCATAAGTCATTGAGCTGCCAGATTACCGCACCCATGCAAAGAGGTTTTAGGGAACGCCAGTAGTCTACCGCTGTCTTTATGGCCAAGGCCTGCTGTACCTGACTTAGGTAAAGCATATGCTTAAAGGAGGAAGGTACTCTGAAGTAACGGGCGAAATTCTCAAAAATTATGGAGTTTCCTCCGGGAGAACGCTGATGGAATTCAAAGACAGGGCTCGTTATGTTGAAGTCTTTTTTCTCATCAGCGAAGGTTTTCGTCTCCGATAGTGAGGGAAGGGATTGATAGCCGAATTCCGAGACGAAGCGTGGTTTAATATCATAATAGGCTTCGAAGGGCTTTTTCTCGTGCCATACACTCCAGTAGTGCATATCTCCCCGGCCGTCTGAATGCCAATTGTCAGCGAAGTCATCGTCACCGGAGCAGGGAGAGCTTGACCACCAGGCTCGGGAGGGGTCGTTCTTTCGAACTTCGTCTCCTACGGTTCCTTCATTTAGTCTGTCGTAATCAACAAGGTAAAGATCCCGGTTTTCCCTTGATTCCTTGTACCAGGTTATGGCTCCTAAATTCTCATTGTTGCCGCACCAGAGGGCTATTGATGGATGATGGCTGAGTCTGCGGACTTGGTGGCGTATCTCAAGCCTGACATTGTCCAGAAAGTCTTTGTCAGCAGGGTAGGTGGAACAGGCGAACATACAGTCATGCCATATAAGAATACCTTTTTTGTCACATAGATCGTAGAAAAGATCTTTTTCATAAAGGCCGCCACCCCAGACGCGGATGCAGTTCTGATTTGCTTCGACAAGGGCAGAAAGCAATGCCTCATATTTGTCTTTTGTCTGGCGTTCCGGAATAGCGTCACAGGGAATCCAGTTGGAGCCTTTAGCAAAGACAGCTTTTCCATTGACCTTGAAATAAAGGGAGCGTCCGTACTCGTCTTTCTCCGAGACGGTCTCCAGGGTTCTGAAGGCTAGATTCTGCTTTATTAAAGCGCCAGATGCCTTTGTCGTCAGGGTGTATATCGTATTGTCCTTCAGCAGGGGAAGGCCTTTTTTTTCTATGTTTTTTTCGTCCTCAGGACTAGATCCGGCCGGCCACCATATATCTGGTTTTTTTACGGTTAGAGTTTCTTCTATTATATTCTCTCCCGGAATTAGTTCCACAGAGACGGTCTTTTCTGCCAAAAGGGCCTTTCTTTTCTCTCCTCCCTTGGAGCTGTCCTTTGCGCCTTCAGAGGACACAGGAGCAGAAATACTGAAGGAAAAGCTGGTTTTCGTAGCTTTGAGGCTTTGATATATGGCTTTTATGTGAACCTTCCAGTTCTTTCCTTTCCCTTCCGGCTCCGTAGTCGTCTGAACGTAGTCAAGGAAGCCTGTAGCTGTTTGTATAAGCTTTATGGGATTGTATACACCACAGACCATGAGGCATATGCCCCAGTCCCAGCCAGCATTGCATTGGGTTTTTCTTACAAGGTTCCTATGGGGCGAGAATATGTCGTATACAGAGCAGGGGGCTGGATGGGAAAGACTTGCGGCCTTTTCACAGGCATGACCTTCCGAAGACTCGAAGACAAGGCGTAGTGTATTCTTACCTTCATGAAGATAGTCTGTTATTTCAAAACGCCATTTTCTGAAAAAGTTCTGGCACAGCCCGACTTCCTTCTTGTTTATGAAAACACGGATGAAGGTGTCCGCCTCTTCCAGTTCTATGAACTGCCTGCCTCTTAGAAAGCTTGGAGCAACATTGAATTCTGTCTCTGCCTGCCAGTCGGTTTTTCCGACCCACTGAACCTGAAGCTCGTTCATCCTATAATAGGGATCGGGGATACATTTGTTCCTCAGCAGAGTTGAATGGATGTCGCCGGGAAAGGTCATGGTCATTTTTTGGGGGAGTTTTATTCCTGTCGGAATATCAGATTTATTGCATGGAGAAAGGGAGAATATCCCTTTTATTGGTATCGTTTTCATAGGGATATTTTACCTTATTTGCAATTCTTTTGATAGCTGTGGAGGGCTTTACTGCACTTATTTTAGAATCCTATTGATATATACATAGATAAATTCGTATAGAAGGATCCATCAATAATAGGAATGAATTGACTTACGTTGAATAATAATTTTGATTTTTTTATGAAAGGAATATCCAAATCAAAAGTCCATTGGATTCCGTTAAAAATAATGTCTTTTGTCTCAGAGAGACTCATGAATGCTCCTACGTCACAAATAAGCTTGACATCATTTTCTGTTATATGATCAAAGAATAAACTTGGTTTTATGAGGTTCGTATACAACAAAGAAGAACCTTTGTCAGCATGTATGACTGAAAGCTGCTTGAAATGGGAGAAATTGTCTGAATAACCGGAGGCATATATGATTTTTCCTCCGAAGTGGGTTTTATCTATGGTATATTCCATGCTGGCGAAGGAAAGATTCGCCATATGGCCGAATTCATTGTTTTCATTTGTCCATGACAGGGTGGTGCACAAGGTATAAGGAATAAAATAGAGGAAATTGCCGTCTATACGGACCATGGTATACAGCCTGTTCTGTGTCTTCTCTGCGGGATTGAATGCTCCCAGGACTTCTAGTCCTATGGATTTGTCTTCATATATGTCGGGCAGATATGTGAAGAAATCGGCCGTGATATAAGTGGGGGAGGTGGGGTATATTCCTGTGTTGGTGAGAGTGGGCATCATAGGGTTATGGCGTGCATTGAGGAAGCCTGTGTAACCACCGTAGAGATGGGCCTTTATTGATGGCGATTCCAAGATGAAGCGGACTCCGTCAAGCTTCTGGCTGAATATAAGCTCCGTACAGTCTTTTACGGAGAAACGCCCCATTTCAAAGGAACCGAAGGCACTTTCAGAAAGCGGAATAGCCATGATAAGGGATAATTCCGTGCAGTCTGCTATAGGATCTAATTCTGTGGAATTAACTTGCCATAAAAGAGAGAAGTCCCCGGCGATTCTTAGATTTGTGTTTTTATTAAAATCAAGAGGAAATTTAAGCCCTAAATTGGCATTTCCTGTCTCAAATATATCAATTGTGTTGATACTTGCTGTTCTACCGGCTGTAAGGGAAGAAACGGAGCCATTAATCTCGAATGCAGATGCCGTCATTGTCATAAAAGCTGCCAGTAAAAGCAAAGATATCGCTTTTCTCATTAAAAATACTCCTGTTCTTTATTATCGGCTATTTTATATGATAACACAAATGAATTAGCAAAAAAAGTGATTTTGTCCGGCATGATTACGTGCTATAATATAGAGTATGAATTCAATTGAGTCGAAAAAATTAAAAGTACATCGCGATGCGATCGTGTCGTTGATCGTTATTCTATTTGTCTTCATTTTGAGTGTCACCGGACTTATAGAACCTTTCGAGCTGAAGGTGTATGACCTTTTGATGAAGCTAAAACCGGCGACTACGGAGCTTGAGGATGTGGTTATCGTGGCGATAGATGACGCTTCGATTGCAGAGATGGGTACATTCCCCTGGCAGCGTGATAAAGTTGCTGATGGTATAATAAGGATGAGGGAGTTGGGTGCTTCCAGTGTCACCTTCGATATTGAGTATACTTCTCCCTCTGCACTTGGTGTCAATCCTGATGCGGAAAGCAAGCTTTCAACCAAGTTCAATACTGTTGACGAGAATATAAGTTCATACATACAGGAACTTTCGGATGCAATCGCCTCCGGATATTTCACGAATGAAGAAATCTTGGGACTCATCGATGAGATCTTGAATTATGGAATTAAGCCGGAAATTCAAGGTTTACATGATTCCGTCTCAACGGAAGTCACCCGTGATAACGATGAATATTTTGCTAATTCTCTTGCTTTTTTCGGTAATTCTTGGCTCACCATCAATGTGGGCGATATGGATATAAAGGTTTCCGATGAGCTTCTGGATTACGTCAAAGAGAATATCCTGCTTGATAATGTAAAAGATGACGGTGGTTATATACATCCTGAGTGTGAGGAGTATCTTGATGAGCTGGGTATTGTCCGTGGCCTTACTCCTGCCCTTTATTCTATGCTTGAGAAATCAGCCGGGGCTGGTTTTACCAACATCGTGCTTGATAGTGACGGAACCCGCCGCAGGGTTAAGCTCTTGTTCGATGAGTACGACAAGTATGCGGCTCAGCTTGTTACAGCCCCTCTCCTTAATATAGTCAAGCCTTCCAGTATAGAGCGGACCGGGAATAAGCTTATATTCCACGATGCTATGAGACCTGGTGCGGACAAGGCTGTTGATATTGTCATCCCACTTGATACCGAAGGAAACATGCTGGTGAACTGGATAAAACAAGACTTCAAGAACAGTTTCAAATATGAATCCTTCTTGTTCCTTAAACAGTTGGATGACTATGAGAAACAGATTATCAATATCCTCAGAAGTCTCGCGGCCCAGGATCAGTTCATAGATCAGTATGGTGATTATCTCCCCTTCTATAGTGCTGCTGTATATCTGCTTGCGGAATATGATGATATAACTGCTACTAAAGAGGAACTGCTTGCCAGTGCTGATGCTACTTCCCGTGAAGATCCTAGATTCGAGGAATACTTTGAGGCAAGGCGCATTTTCTTTGAGGAATGTGCGGAGCTTAATGATTCTTATTATATGGAAAACATCAGGGAATTCCTTGTGAAATATGCGGATGAGGAGACTCAGGAGAGGTTTGAGACATTCTTTACTTTCCTTTTTGATAATTATGAGCTTTATCTTGAATACTACAACGAGGAGTTCCAGAAGCTTCACGAAAGCTATAACAATGCATTTTGTATAATAGGTCATACTGCGACCGCATCTACGGATCTTGGAACCACTCCTTTCGAGAATCATTATGCCAACGTGGGTACCCATGCCAACGTGTACAACACTATTATGACTGGAGAATTCATCACTCCTGTTCCCTGGTGGTATAGCGTGGCTGCCGCAGCTTTAGCTCTTCTTGTCATGACCTTCTTTTCCCATTTCAGCCGTGCCTTCATACAGAATCTTCTTGGCATACTGGGGATAACGATTTGTCTTGTCGTATGTATTTTGCCTATGGTTCTTTTCCGGGTGTACATACCTGTGGTCCCTCCTTTCCTTATCATGATTCTTGGTTACATCGCCTGCACAGTATACCGCTTTATTTATGCCGAGCGTGACAAGAAGTTCCTCAGGAGCACCCTGTCGACTTATGTTTCCGCGGATGTAGTAAACGAAATCGTCAATGACCCTGCGAAGCTTAAGCTTGGTGGAGAGGAAAAGAACATAACGGCCATATTTACGGATATAAGGAGCTTCTCCACTATTTCTGAGAAGGTAACCCCTACGGAGCTTGTAAGCTTCCTGAATCAGTACCTTTCCCTGCTCAGCGACATTATCCTGGAGAATGGCGGTACAATCGATAAGTATGAGGGTGATGCCATCATCGCCTTCGTAGGAGCGCCTGTCTCTTACGCGGATCATGCCTGGAGGGCCTGTATCTCTGCTGTAAGGATGAAGCAGGCAGAAGCTAAGTTCAACGAGGAGATGCTTGCCAACGGTACTATTCCGAACAAAATCTGTATGCCTATATGCACCCGCATCGGTATAAATACAGGTGATATGGTCGTGGGCAACATGGGTACTGAGAACAAGATGAATTACACCATGATGGGAAATGCCGTAAACCTTGCCGCCCGCCTGGAGGGAGTCAATAAAGTTTACCATTCCTGGGTTCTTGTATCGGAGACTACATGGAATGCGGCCGACTCTGGTGAGCATAAGGGTATTCTCCTTGCCCGCCGCCTTGATAAGGTCCGGGTCGTCGGAATAAATACCCCTGTTCAGCTCTACAATATTCTTGGTATAAAATCTGAGTTGGATGAAGCCCTTTTGGAGTCTGTCAAGCTTTTCCACCAGGGACTTGATTTATACTTGCAGAAAGAGTTTTCCAATGCGAAAAAGATATTCGATATGGCCACCAGAAAGTACCCTGATGACCAGACTGCCGCCGTGTTCTCGGCTCGTTGTATGTCCTTTATGGAGAAGGGTGTCCCTGCGGACTGGGATGGAGTCGTCAACATGACTTCCAAGTAGCTGGCTGCAAAGGCTTGCTGTGTTTTGTGCTTCTTGTTGTGTCGTATCGAGATCAGAAGGGTGGGGGATTGGTGAACTTCATACGCTTTCCTGTGACGGGATGGTCGAATTCCAGCATACAAGCATGGAGCAGCAAGGAGGAAGTCCTGTTCTTGTCCTTTACGGCAGGGGAAAAGCTTCCCCTGCCGTAAAGGGAATCGCCTACTATGGGAATTCCCAGCCCGTGTTCGTCCGCAGAATGGAGACGCAGCTGGTGGGTTCTGCCGGTGAGGGGCGTGAAGCTTATCCTTACCCTGCCGCCTTTTTCGTAGCGTAGGAACTCCCATTCAGTTATCCCTATTTTTCCGCAGCTTTCATCGTAAATCTGCCGGGGGCGGTTCTCTATGTCCAGGCGGAATGGAAGCTCCAGTCTTCCCCTGGTGGTCCCCCCTTTTATGCAAAGTGGAATTCCGTCAAGAACTGCTTCATAGCGTTTATTTACGCGGCCTTGTTCGAACTGCATACTCAAGTTTCTGTGGGCTTCTTGGGTCAAGGCCAGGACCAGTATGCCTGAAGTTTCCATATCCAGACGGTGTACGGAAGGCTGCTGTATGCAATGGGGGCGGGGCAGACTGTCCCTGGCTCCGGTAGACTTTTCTGCAGCCTTTTCCTGGGAATCACACCAGCCTATATCTCCTCCAAAAAGGAACTTGATTCTGTTGACGACGCAGTCCTGCTTGTCTGCCCCTCTGCCAGGAACGGAAAGAAGCCCCGAGGGTTTTTCCACCACCACTATGTCCTGGTCCTGATAAAGAACTTTCAGTCCCAGCATTTTGGGTAGAAGAGGGCCGCATTTCTCATCGCAGGGTTCATAAAAGGCTTTGTGCTTTTTCCCGCCAGATATGCTTTCTTGTCCATAATAGAATTCGGCAAGACTTAAGGGCCTGAGTCCCAGCTTATATGCCAGCGCTATCAGTTTGGGAGCACAGCATTCGCCCGCTCCAGTCGGGGGCATTTTTCCGGTAGTCATGGAGCCGGCCATGTCCTGCTCTTTTGCGGTCCTGGAGGGCTGGCTTTTCCCGGGATCTTTTTCTTCCCTTCGCCCGGCTAAATCACTGTAAATTCCATCACCGTAAAAGGAGAAGATGCTTTTGTATTCGAATACTGGGCGGAGCTTATAGCGGGGATATTGTTTCCCGTTTTTGGGATTTGTCCAGCTGTATGACTCTGCCGTTTCCAGAGCGGCAAGAACAGGTACCTTGTAAAGGGCGAATATCTCCTGCATGGAGCTTTTTGAGGCAGCATGTCTTTTTTCTTTAAGCATCCGCAGTTTTTCATCGTTCTCCACAGATGAAGGTTGCTTTTCTAGTGACTCAATCTGTGAGGAAAGCTCGTGAATCTCCTTGTCTGTTTTCTCCGTCAGCTCTGCGAATTCCCTTTCTGAGAGCAAGGGGGGCGCCCATCCCTTTATATTCCATACAGAATTGAATTGTCCCGAGAAAGCTTTTAGAATAACCTCCCTGCCGTTTTTGTCTGTGCAGACCAGGACTCCGAACATCTGTCCGTCGGGGCGGTCCGGCTTTTTCGCATATACTGATGTGCAGCTGGTGCCCTGAGGTGGAAAAGCTTCGGCTGAGGCTGCCGGGAGGACTGATGCATCTGCGGTATCCCTTGAAGCAGCAGTTTGCTCGAAATCTGACCAGGCCTGAGAATCCATGAAAGCGTGTGCCCCTGCAAGAGAGACACCATTCTTATCGAAATATTCTTGGAGTGAAAGACAGTATTTTTTTGCGATCGAAAGGTTTAATGGTGAAAACAAAACATATCCTTTGTCAGATTTCCGGAATTTTAGCGTTTTGTCTTTTTTTCGACAAGCTGTATTATGGGAATTATCGGGAAGACTCCCTCTGAAGCCAGACGGACTTCCTGTCGCTTATGACGGAAGAAGGGTCAAGCAAAAAAAAAGCCGGACTAAAAATCCGGCTAAGGCCCATCTGTCTGCTCGTTAAAAGGACAGAATAGTATTTTGTCTTCTATATTTATAAATTATTTATAAATTATTTATAAATCACATTAAAAGCCATAAGAGCTGTAAATGTCAGCATATGCACCCATCAAAGCTGAGTAATCATCAAGAGTGGGTGTGGTCGACATAGATTCTGCCAACTGTGCTACCGCTATATTGTAGCGGTTTGTAAGCTCTGAGTAGAGCATGATATCTGTGTAAGTCCATTCTGAGGAATCGAGCTCTGCATAGTCTTCAAGAAAATCGTTGTAGGCCGTAAGGAATTCCGCATAACCTGCATAATTACCGGTTTCGGCTGCTTCTTCAACGCTTTCTACGAATTTTTCATAAGATTCGAGGAATTCCTCTGTTGTCATTGTCTCTTCTGCAAAAATGCATGCCATAGTGAGAAATAAAAGGACTGCCATAATAAAAGTGATTTTTGCTTTCATAGTCTCATTCTCCTTTCTAGTTAAAGTCAGCTTAATAGATTACCTGGTTCGAGAATTTCCAAGTAATGGGATCAGAACCGGTCTTCTTACTGTAGACGTTGTTATTGTTTGAATCTTTTGTAGGATAAGAGATCCTAACTTCTTCCCCTTTTTTTACCGGTACAGCTATTTCTTGGTTTGCAGGAAGGTTTACTGTTTGTGTCTCGCCGGCACAGGTTACGGTTACCTCAAAATAACCGCTACAAGTGTTCTGAAGTACAACCTCCGTCTTGAGTAATCCGCATCCTGAGAATGCAATAAGAAGAAGTCCTATAAGACAAACTGCCAATACTGTTTTTTTCATTCACAAACCTCCGCGTTTTTTGTCCGCCGACAGTATGTTTGCGTATATGCGCGATATTTATAACTTTTTTTTTGATAAAATCGACTTTAATTATATAAAAGTTTTTTTTCTTTGCTAGTTTGCGGACTCACAAAAAAAGTGTGAGTTGACTCATGTTTTTTTTACGGATATTATATTTCATAAGTGGAAATACATATTTTTATGTATTTGGACTTTTTGTTTTTTTTGACGATGAAAAGACTTATTCTGATAGATGATCATAAACTGCTTCGAAAGGGAATCAGCGCCTACATAACCGAAAAATCTGATTGGATTATCAGCGCTGAGGCTGAAAGTTTGTCTGAATTGGATTCTGTCATCAGAAAAATAAATGCTGAGACAAAAGCTTCTCAAGGCTCCTCTGAAGATATAATAGTCGCCATCGTTGATCTGCAGCTAAAAGACAGCCCTGGAGACTTTTCAGGCGGATTCCAAGCCGTTAAAATCCTTTTGAGCCATGGAATTCCGAGTGTGATTTTTTCCAGTCATGATACAGGAACCTGTGTTGAGAGGGCAATGAGCGCAGAAGTGGGCGCCCGTGGCTTTGTCTCCAAAGTAAGCGATGAGAAAATGCTTTTGACGGCTATTGATGCAGTGGCTGACGGTAATTTGTTCGTTCAACCTGATCTGGTCTCGGCTATGCTGGAGAAGCGTTCTCTTTTCTCTGCCCTTACCAAAAGGGAGCAAGAAGTAACGAATCTTATTGCCGAAGGGCTTACGAATCTGCAGATTGCTGAAAAGCTCAATATAAAATTGACGACTCTTGAGAATTACATCAGTATCATTTATGCAAAATTCGGCTGTAAAGACAGACTGGAGCTTCTTGAGAAATTAAAGTAGTTTATGAAAAAAATCCTTGGGTGCAGAATCTTTTCTCTTCCTCAAAGCGCAAGATCTTTCTTTCTTTTTTTCCTTCTGTTCATTTTTTTTATGTCATGCGAGGGAGCTTTCGCTGCAGAAAAAGGAAGTGAAGCCAGACTGCTGGAAAGCTGGAAGGCTTTCTTTGATTCATACCGTGAGAACTCCGGACCTATAAATGAACTTGAAGCCCTTTGCCGTGAGCTTTCTTTAGCCGATAACCCGGATTTTTACTCCTCTGAGTCTTTGGATTCCGTTCCCGATGCCGCTGTTTCCATTCATAATGCCCGTATCCATGCGGAGAAAGCCTTGGAGACAGTCTCCTCCCCTGAGCTTTTTGAAGAAGAATGTTCTCTTTTGGCCTTCCATATGAACGATTATCTCTTGTCGACTGTAGAATCCAACAGATTATATCTTTTTCAGTTCGTGGAACTTTTGACTATTATTTCTATTCTGAGCGTGGTTTTTGTATTCGGAGGAATCGCCTGGGTGAAAAGCAAGAAAAAAATGGAGGCTCTTGCTGAAAAATACAGACAGGAGCAGCTTGTTACAGCCACCATAGCCAAGGTTCAGGAAAGTGAGCGTAACCGTATTTCCCACGATCTTCATGATACCGTGACCCAGGATATCCGAACTGCCCTTATGTTCGTCCGTCAGCTTGACAATTCCCAGTCATTGACTGAGGATCAGAAGATAATCGTGTCAAAAATCAAGCATCTTGATGAACAGAATATGAAGAACATAAGGAATATTATCCGTAACCTTACGCCTCCTGAGATTGAGAATTCAAATTTTACCACACTGCTGGCGGATTTTTCTGCTTCTGTTCGGGAAACAAGCGGGATAACCTGCAAGTTTTATGCAGAAGAAAGTGAGCTTTATAAAAAGCTGAGCTCAGATCAGAAGCTTCATATTTTCAGAATCGTGCAGGAGTGCGTGAATAATGCCATAAAGCATTCAGGTGCTGGTGAGATAAGCATCATAGTAAGGGAGGAGAGCAATCCGGACGATGGAGGGAAAAGTCTCTCGGCCGACAGAAATCCCCTTTCCGGCAGATGCCTGGTCTTTTTGGTCAGTGATGATGGCTGTGGAATAGCGACGTCAAAAAGTCAGCGTGAAGCTGAGAATGTGGTGGAAATCTTGGAGAGGAATACTCATCTTGGCATCAATGGTATGAAAAGCCGGGCTTCCATGATCGGCGCCAAGCTTGAGATACAAAGTGACGGTGAGGTAGGAACCTTGGTCAGGCTTTCCGTGCCGCTGTGAGAAGCTTTTTTATTCCTTTATGGCACAAATATCCCAAAGAAACGCATATTCCCTTGTCCAGGATATTTACAGGCACACGGGGGAGCAGGGCTGAAACGAATACGGGCAGATTATTCCTGGAAAGAAAGCTGTACATAAAGCGGACCTGGGACTCTTCTCTGTAGGTGTTCAGCACATTCATCACTGTAAAAATCAGAGCTCCTTCTATACTGATTATAATCGCCATGATGAAGATTATAAGGAGTATATCCAGAAACTCCTGTTTTTTCCTTTTCCTTACATAGAGACGTATTATAAGGACAACTGTATAGCTGCATAGGGACCATACAAGCCCAGATGCGTTCTTTTCGACAATAATCGAGCATACCACATGGTGCAGTGTTGCGCAGATACTGCCGCAGAGACCACCGAAAAAAGAGGCAGCGATTGTAAAAATGGTGTCCATGTACAAGGGAATAGGGTTTAAGTCCTGAAGAAATTTTACCCCCAGGTTCAAGGCTGCAAAAAGAAAGCCAAGAATTATTTGAGTAACTATTGGTGTTTTTGTGTTCTCTATTTTTGTCATATCTTATTATATTACGATTTTATATGATAATTGCAAGTCGGTCACCTCCAGTTCTGCACTATGGCTGTTGCAGGGAAAGCTGGACGGAATCAGAATGGCTTCCGTCTCCTGGCCATCTGGGGCCGATGTTTGAATTACTGAAGTGCCAGCCGCTTCCAAGGGCAAGGAGATTCCATTTAGGACAGACCTCCTCTCCTGCGATATTTATCTTTTTCGTGCTGGCGGTAAGGGTGGCAGCTGTTTGACCTGAAACCATATTCAAGGTGTATGTACCGACTATTGTGTCAGATCCCCAGGTCAGATTGAATGATTTGTTTTGATTCATTACCAGACTGACTTCTGCGGGGCTGTCGCCATTGTTGCCTGTATATGTTCCAGTGTAGGTGTGATCTGCTATGGTGTCCGTTATTTCTTCCAGGTTATTTACCCTGAATTTATAAATCTCTCCGGCTGTGGCAGGGGCATTGAAGGTGATGCCATAGTCGGAGGAGTCCGGGCTGTCGCTCTGGGTTATGCCATTTACGTCTTGGTCGTCTTTATTCTTTGCCGTGATAGTGGTCGGGTTTGAAGAGCTTCCTGTCTTCCAGTCGTCTGTTATTCTCACCTTGAATTTTATCTGCAGGTTTTTGGGACAGAAGCTTAGTTTATTTTTTGGAAGATAACAGGCTTCTGACAGGGATGTATCTGTATTTATACCAGTTACCTTTCTGTAATCTAAAGTACTGATATGGTTTTCCCCAGATAAAAGGGTGGTATCCATATAAAAATAACCGTTTTCATCCTGCAGCCGTATTTCGCTGCCCTGAATAGCATCAGGAAGTGCATGGCTTAAATCGATTACAGTGTCTTTGGCAGGGAATTGGATGACGAAGAACTCCTTGTAGTTAAGGTTGACCTCGCTCTTTCTTCCTCCGTTTACCGACCACACCCTTATTTTATTCGTCATGGTGTTTTTTAGATTATCTGTTGTGGTGCCCTGCTGAATTGACACATACTTATTGTCATGATTGGAGTTTTTATAGCCATAGAGATAGTCCTGGCTGCTGCTTGTCTCTTTCGGACATAAAATAAGTGTAAGGGTTTCTCCTGGTGTCCATTTCCAGACTTCAGGTGGCTGGAAGTACTTTGCCTCAGCAGCCCCGGAGGCACTGCTTTGGGTTATAGGATCATTCTTTTCTATAATGATGTATTTTTGGGTATCGAGAATGTTGGGATAGTCGGAGTAATTAGGATTTCCTGCCGAAATGTAAATTTTTTCAAAATATTCACCGATTGTAGCTGCGTCGTTCAGTTTTATGGCTACCTTTATCTGTGGCTCTTTCGGGGCTGCATCTGAAGGACATCCTGACAGTGCCGTAAGACATAAGAAGGCTGCTGCCAATTGTAATAAGGTCAGCGGCTTTGTGATTATGTTCTTTGCTTTCATGTTTTCTCCTGGACGACTTAGATATTTTTTGTTTGAAATTCCAAAATATGAAATATTATTTCTCTCCAGTCTAACACAAAAAAAATAAAAAAACAGGATGCTGGGAATTCTCCTTGTTGTCAGAAGGGGAATTCTGGGCTATGATGTCTCATCTGCCGTGTGTTTAACGCAGGTAATGTCCAGGTCAAAAAGAGAGTCTCATGTCTGTTTCTGAAAATCCTGATTTTCTGTCTACACAAATAATCACCTATATAGGTAATAAAAGAGCTCTTATCGGTCTTATTCAGGATGAGATTGTCCGTATAAAAAAAGAAGCAGGCTTGCGCTTTTGTTCCTTGGCGGATCTTTTCTCCGGTTCTGGTGTGGTCGCCCGTATGATGAAAGCCCACGCCTCCCATCTTTTGGTGAATGATCTGGAACAGTATTCCTATTTGGTGAATTCCTGCTATCTGACCAATAAAAGCTCCTTTGATCAGACTGAGTATATGCGGCTGAAGACTTCGATAGAGGAGGAGTGCCGGCTTCATAAAAGATATGGAATCATATCTGAGATGTATGCACCAAGGGATGAAAACTGCATAAGTCCGGAAGACAGGGTTTTTTATACAAAAGAGAACGCCCTCCTTATTGATACTTACCGGGCTCTTATTGATGAGTTAGTGAAGGATGGAGAAATGAGGAAGTTTTTCCTTGCTCCCCTTATAACTGAGGCTTCCGTACATACCAACACAAGCGGTGTATTCAAAGGCTTCTATAAGGACAAGACAGGCAGGGGCTGCTACGGAGGAAGTGGTAAGAACGCCCTTTCCCGGATTCTTGGCCGTATAGAACTGAAGCAGCCTGTACTCAGCCGCTTTGAATGTCCTTTCGAAGTCCTGAAGTGTGACGCCGTGACTCTTTCCCATGAACTTGCCGAGACAGATATAGTTTACCTTGATCCCCCTTACAATCAGCATCCCTACGGCTCCAACTATTTTATGCTGAACACGATTATTGAGAATAAAATAACTGCTCCTGTAAGCAAAGTCTCTGGCATCGTCAGTGGCTGGAACCGTTCTGTTTTCAATAAAAAAGAAGCTGCTCTCTCATCTCTGGAAGAGATAGTCTCATCCCTGAAGGCCCGCTACATTATAATCTCCTACAATTCAGAAGGCTTCGTTTCCTATGATGAGATGGTATCCATGCTTGGTAAGTACGGAGAGCTATCCACCAGGGAGATACCCTACAATACCTTCCGGGGCAGCAGGAATCTTTCGGGGCGGAGCATCCATGTCTCGGAGTATCTTTTCACGATTAAAAAATATTGATATATTCACTTCATGAGAAAAACTTCAGGAATTGTAAAGGCAGTGCCGGTGGTTCTGCTTGCATTATTTCTGCTGATATCCTGCGGTCCGGAAGAGTATAACGGTTTCAACCTTACTAAAAATAAGGGCGTGATGTGCGTTGAGCTTCCGTTTCCTTCGGGCAGTGATGCTTTTGTAACTATTCCCCTTTCTTATTATCAGATCTCAGAGGTACATATAAAAAATCTGGCTGATTTATACAACCGTTTCAATCTGGAGGCGGATGACACTATTGCGTTCTATAAGACGATCGCTGGTCAATTGGCGGATTTTGACTCAGAAATCATACTGGAGGATGACCGCCGAAGCTTTGAAAAATGGAAGTCTGCGATGTATGGGCAGAATCTGTCTGATGCAGCCCCCCTTGCTGAGAAAATATCCGGAAGTATAGAAAGCCTTGTTTCTGTCATAAGAGAATTGAGCGGTCAGGATCCTCTCTTGAACACAACCTTTACCGCTGAGGATTTTTTTAATGCCAGGGGCAAAACAGAAGAGATTAAGGCTGCCTCTGCTTTTATCTCTCATTTATATCCGGGAGTCAAAATAATATCGGAATTCTCAGAGCGGACACCCTTCGTGCTTGATGAGACCCTGTACATAGATTTTCCTTTGGTTGCGTCTGTAAACGAGGAGGGGGAGTCTTTGCTCCTTCTTCCTGAAAGCGGAAAGTTCCCGTCGATTAAAATGCCCCGGCTTTTTTATGAAAAAATCCACTCTATTGCAAAAAAAATGGCAATTTACTATAATTCCTTTTCGGAAACTGATCGACAGGTTGTAACTGAGCTTTTTGAGGGCTCTTCCGAATTGCATTTACTAGAATATAACCTTTTAGATTTTTTCCCCATGGACAAAGACAGGGTCATTCTTCTTGATTGGTTACGTTACGTCATGTCTCTTCCTCGGAATGAGGCATTGTCGCTTACAGGCGGACTCAAGGCCTTTTGCAGGGCACAATGGCTTTATTCCTATAAGATTATCTCAGTTCTGGATGATATAAACTGGAATTGCTCTTATTATGGAGATAAAGATGTGGCTGTTCGAAAGACATGGACTGACTATGTGTATAAAAAACAAGATTTTCTGGATGCTCTGGTATTTTTTGAGGAGAGTTTTCCTGATATAGCGTTTGTAAGAAGTCTTGATGAAAAAATACAGTAATTCTTGGATATGGTACAAGAATTACAAAGATGCTTTTCATTATGGAGGTTTTTTAGATGAAAGCTAAGATTTGGGCTATTGTATGTGTTCTTTTGGTGCTTTGCATGGGAAGTGTTTTCGCTCAGGATTCTATTGATTTTTCAGATTTGACAATCGATGAATTCCTCGAGGCCTATGAGGATTTCGTTATTGATGTGGAAATTGCCGCAGAAGAAGGTGATGGATCAGCTTATTATGAGTTCCTTGAGGATTATACGGAATTCGTTGAATTCTGTGATCAGATAGATGCTTCTAACTGGACTGTTGAACAGCTTCAGTTCTTCAACGATCTTACATTGCGTTATACAGCTGCCGCTACAGAGCTTGCTAACTACGTAAGCTATGATGACATACTGTCTGCATACGGAACTTATGGATTCTAAATCATTTAGTCAAGGCATATCTGCATTTATGCATTGAGCCTTGGCTTAGACTATATAAGCCGTACTTATATACGGATTATACTGGGCGTCCAGATGCGGTCTAGCTTCCAGTTTCTCCTGGAGGATAGGGGTACAAGTCATCAGGGGGCCCTGTTTTATTTTTAAAGGCGGAGAAAATGGCAAAATACCCTTTTGATACAATCGAGCCTAAATGGCAGGCTTACTGGGAAAAAAACAAGACATTCAAAGTAAGGGAGGATAAGTCCTTTCCTAAGGAAAAGCGTCGCTATGTCCTTGATATGTTCCCTTATCCATCAGGAGCAGGTCTCCATGTAGGCCATCCAGAGGGATATACGGCAACGGATATCTACTGCCGTTATCTCAGAATGAACGGTTATAATGTTCTTCATCCCATGGGATACGATGCTTTCGGTCTTCCGGCGGAGAATTACGCCATAAAGACAGGAACACATCCTTCTGTCACTACTAATGCGAATATAGAGAACTTTACCCGGCAGATTAAATCCCTGGGCTTTTCCTATGATTGGGACCGCTGTGTCTCAACCTGTGAGAGCGACTATTATAAATGGACTCAGTGGATTTTCCTTCAGTTGTATAAAAAGGGTCTGGCTTACGAGGCTGAGACTCCCATCAACTGGTGCCCCAGCTGCCTTACGGGGCTTGCCAACGAAGAGGTCAAGGACGGTAAGTGTGACCGATGCGGTGCTACCGTAACCCATAAGACTATCCGCCAGTGGATTCTTAAAATAACCGATTACGCCGACAAGCTCCTGGAGGATCTTGATTCCCTGGACTGGCCTGAGAGCGTGAAGCTCATGCAGAAAAACTGGATAGGACGCAGTGAGGGAGCTGAGGTTACCTTTACTATCGCTGACAAGGATGGAAAAGCTACCGCCGATTCTCTTACAGTTTATACCACCCGTTGTGATACTCTGTTCGGAGCCACCTATATGGTTGTCGCTCCTGAGCACAAGCTTGTCTCAAAGCTTACTACCCCGGAGCAGAAGGCTGCTGTGGAAGCCTATATAGACCAAGCCGCGAAGAAGAGTGATCTTGAGCGTACCGACCTTGCCAAAGACAAGACAGGTGTTTTCTCCGGAAGTTATGCCATAAACCCTGTGAACGGAACCCTTATTCCTATTTGGATAGCCGACTACGTACTTATTTCCTATGGAACAGGTGCTATCATGGCTGTTCCTGCCCACGACGACCGTGACTGGGAGTTCGCCAAGAAGTTCAATCTTCCTATAATCGAGGTTCTTAAGAGCCAGGTGGATGTTCAGGAGCAAGCTTGGACTGAGGATGGAATCCATGTGAACTCAGGCTTCCTGGACGGCCTCAACAAGGCTGATGCCATAGCAGCCATGCTTAAATGGCTTGCAGAGAAGGGCTGTGGCAAAAAGGCCGTAAACTATAAGCTCCGCGACTGGATTTACAGCCGCCAGCGCTATTGGGGTGAGCCTATTCCTCTGGTCCACTGCGAAAAGTGCGGCTGTGTTCCTGTTCCTGAGGAAGAGCTTCCTGTAAAGCTTCCAGAGGTAAAGAGCTACCAGCCCACAGGAACTGGTGAGAGCCCTCTGGCTGCCATCACAGACTGGGTAAACTGCAAGTGCCCCAAGTGTGGTGGCCCCGCCAAGCGTGAGACGAACACAATGCCTCAGTGGGGTGGTTCCTGCTGGTATTATCTTCGCTACCTTGATCCTGTGAACGACAAGGCTTTCGCATCAAAAGAGGCTATTGACTACTGGATGCCTGTTGACCTTTATGTTGGCGGGGCCGAGCATGCCGTCCTCCACCTGCTTTACGCCCGTTTCTGGCACAAGGTTCTGTATGACTTAGGCTATGTCAATACTAAAGAGCCCTTCCAGCGCCTTATCAACCAGGGGCTTATCACTTCTTTCGCCTATCAGCGCAAGAACAAGACCCTTGTTCCTATAGACGAGGTTGAGGAGCGTGACGGAGCCTTCTATGAGAAAGCCACTGGCGAGAAGCTGGAGAGCGTTATAGCCAAGATGTCAAAGTCTCTTAAGAATGTCATCAATCCTGATGACGTCATAAAGGAGTACGGGGCAGACAGTGTCCGTATGTATGAGATGTTCATGGGACCTCTTGAGGTTTCAAAGCCATGGAACACGAAAGGACTCATCGGTGTGAGCCGTTTCCTGGAGAAGGTCTGGGCCGTAAGTGAGAAGCCTCTTTGTGATGATGATATGTCCGCTGACATGCGTAAGCTTCTTCACAAGACTATAAAGAAAGTCACGGAGGACACTTCTACCCTTAACTTTAATACGGCCATAAGCCAGATGATGATTTTCATAAACGAAGTCTCGAAGCTGGATAAGATGCCCAAGGCCTTGTGGACGGATTTCGTCAAGCTTCTTTCTCCTTATGCCCCTCACCTGGGCGAGGAATTGTGGTCTAAGCTTGGTAATTCCAATACGATCGCCTACGAAGCCTGGCCTGTCTACAAGGAGGAATTCTGCAAGGACAGCTCTGTCACTGTAGTCGTTCAGGTGAACGGCAAAATTCGTGACAAGCTGGAGGTGGAGCCTAATACTGATAAGGCTGAGCTTGAGAAGGCCGCTCTTGCTTCAGAAGGTGCCAAGAAGTTTATGGAAGGAAAGACAGCTGTCAAGGTTGTTGTCGTTCCGAATAAGCTTGTTAATATAGTCGTGAAATAATTTTTTCATAACCGCAAACCGTTTTTTTATAATCCTGTGAAAGGCTGTCTGATTTTATCAGGCAGCTTTTTTTGTTTTTTTGCCTTTTATTGCTTTTTTTTGCCAGTATTTTAAGTTTTTGTTCGTTTTTGCTAGATTTTTCTGATAATTTGCATTGTTTTTACTCGGTTTGTGTTTGATAATGGGTGTAGAAAAAGGCAATCGGTAAATTCCCTTAACTTAGTGGCTTTATAGGAGGTTTCATGAAGAATAAAAATGCGGATGCCGTTGTTGATAAGAATCTGGCGCATTCCAAAAAAAACAGCTTCCTTTCCTATTTTAAACAGCATAAATGGCTTTATATAATGCTCATACCAGGAGCGTTATATTTTATTATCTTCAGATATATTCCCATGGGTGGAATAATAATAGCTTTCAAGCAGTATAGTCCTTTCCGCGGAATCTGGGAGAGTCCCTGGGTAGGTTTCAAGCAGTTCCAGCTGCTTTTCTCAGGAACAGATTTCTGGCTTCTTCTTAAGAATACTCTTGCTCTGTCTCTTATGAATCTTGTTTTTTATTTCCCTATGCCTATCATAATCGCTCTTCTTCTGAACGAAATAAAAAATCAGATATATAAACGTGTCATCCAGACTTTCATCTATATTCCTCACTTTGTCTCATGGGTTATCGTAGCTTCTTTGACCTTCACCCTCTTCAACGTGACTGATGGTGCCATAAACGGTTTTGTAAAATCAATCACAGGCAAAACCATCAATTTCCTAGGTCTTCCGGAGTATTTCCGTCCGTTGATTATTGGTCAGGTGATATGGAAGGAGACAGGTTATGGTACTATTATCTTCCTCGCCGCTCTTGCCGGAGTGGATCCCAACTTGTACGAGGCTGCCAAGGTAGACGGAGCTGGGCGCTGGAAAATTATGTGGCATATAACCTTGCCAGCCTTGAAGGGGACAATCATAATGATGCTGATTCTTCGTGTGGGTTCAATCCTTAACACAGGTTTCGAGCAGATTTACCTTATGCGTAATGATCTTAACCTTTCGGCTTCTGAGGTTTTCGATACCTTCGTTTATCAGCGAGGTATTATAAACGGACAGTTCTCTTATTCAAGTGCGGCTGGACTTTTCAAATCCATCGTTGGTCTTATTCTTGTCCTTTCTGCTGACAGGTTGGCTAAGAAAGCCGGTGAGTCCGGAATATATTAAGGCGGTTATTTATGAGAAGAACTTCAGTTTTGGAAGATGTCGGAACAGCTATCATTTATATTACTCTTGGTTTATGTGCCATAATAACGCTCCTGCCTTTTGTATACATCGTGGCTGGTTCCTTTTCAACAGAAAGAGAGCTTGTGGAGCGGCCTTTCTTTATAATACCCCGTTATTTTTCTCTTAACGCATATAGGTATATCATAGAGACAGGTGAGATTTTCAACGGTCTTAAGAATTCTTTCTTTATAACGATTCTGGGAACTATCAGTACCCTTTTCTTTACTTCAACCTTTGCCTATCCGCTTTCAAAACGGACTTTCAAGGGTCGCAACGTAATTTTGAACTTCGTAATCGTCACTATGCTTTTCTCAGGAGGACTCATACCGACCTTCCTGCTTGTGAAGAGCCTTGGCTTGTATAACAGCTATGCCTCCATCATTCTTCTGGGAGCCATAAGTCCCTTCAACATGATTATAGTGAAGAACTTTTTCAGGAATATTCCTGATGAGCTGGAAGAGGCCGCTATCATAGACGGTTACTCAGATCTTGGTGTTTTCGTTAAGATCGTGCTGCCTCTCTCAAAGCCTGTCCTTGCGTCTATCGGTCTTTTTACAGCTGTTGGTTTCTGGAATGACTATTTCAATGCTATGATTTATCTGCAGGACTCCTATAAGGAGACAGCCCAGGTCGTTCTGCGCCGTATAGTACTTCTTTCTGAAAGTATGGATGCTGAGATGCTGTTCGCCGTGGAGACTCCTCCGGATAAGGCTGTGCGTATGGCGGCAACTGTCGTGGCCACAATCCCTATTCTTGTGGTCTACCCCTTCCTTCAGAAGCATTTCGCCCAGGGTGTTATGGTGGGTGCTGTAAAAGGTTAATAAAAGCTTAGTAAAAGCTTTATATAATATTATTTTTTATGGGAAAAATACTGATAACAGTATTTAACATAAGGAGGAAACTATGAAAAAGGTTCTTATTGCTTTTCTGATGATTGCTCTTCTTGCAACTTCAGTTTATGCAGGTGGTAAGAAAGAAAGCAAGACTGTTTCTGCAAATGGTCGTGCAAAAATTACTTTTATGACACAAGACTTCGAGGGAAGTCCTTTGACAGGCGACTATGCAGATCAGATCAAACAGAAGATGGCTGAATACACCAATACTGATGTTGAATTCATCTGGGTAGGAAACGATGCTTATACAGAGAAGACATCCCTTACTCTCGCAAGCCCTGAGACAATGCCTATGATCATGAGTATCGGTGGTATGACAATGCCTATCATCGATGCAGCAAATGCCGGTGCATTCTGGGATCTCAGCGAATTCATCTATGATTCTGCAAAATATCCTAACCTTTCACAGGCTAACAAAAACGTAAACAAGAGTCTTACAGTCGGTGGAAAGCTCATCGGTATCTACCGTGCCCGTGATATCGGACGTCAGTCTCTTGGTTATCGTGCTGACTGGGCTGAGAAACTCGGACTCGGCGAGCCTAAGACTGTTGAAGATGTATACAACATGATGTATCAGTTCACATATGGCGATCCTGATGGAAACGGAAAAGACGATACATACGGTCTTGCTCTTTGTAAGTACACAGGTCCTCTTGACATAATCCAGACATGGTTCGGCTGTGGTAACGGTTGGGCTGAGGAGAATGGAAAGCTTGTTCCTGTTCACCAGACAAAAGAATACAAGAATGCTCTTGACTGGATCCGTAAGATGTATGAAGACGGTCTCGTATATTCAGACTGGGCAGTCCGCGACACATCAACATGGGAAGACTCTGTTAAGAAGGGTGAGTGCGGTATGTTCTGTGATACACTCGATGGTTCACGCCGCTGCTGGGACTACTTCATCAACAACAACATTCCTTCTGTAGTTGATCCTTCTCAGCCTGCTTCAATGAAGCTCCTTTCAAACGTAGCTGGAAAGACTCTCGCAACAAGTGGTTACAACGGATTCTTCGTAATCACACAGGCTGCTAAGACAAAGGCTGATGTTGAGGCTTGTCTCCACTACCTGGACAAGATGTGTGACAACGATATGATTATTCTTGCTGCATATGGTCTTGAGGGAATCCACTGGGAGAACCAGGATGGTTATCTTGTAGACCTGGATTCTTCTGACAAGCTCAGCTCAAAGAACTACGCTGCTCTTAACCAGACACAGGCTTTCATTCCTCTTGGAGAACCTAACAATCCTCCTGTAAAGAAGTCTGACACAAAGCTTGTTGAGGTTGCTACAAAGGCGGAGGCTGCAAAATACGCTGTATTCAATCCTGCACTGTCATACCTTATCAACTCACCTACATACGCAACAAACGGTGGTGTTCTTGATGAGATCATCTCTTCCGCACGTACACAGTATGTATGTGGACAGATCGATGAAGCTGGTCTCAAAGAAGCTTGGGACAAGTGGTCAAAGCAGGGTGGTGCTGACGTTATCAAAGAAGTCAACGAGCAGTACGCTAAGAATAAATAACGATATATAAGTCTTGATGGACTAAGTGAAATTGGGCTGTGAACTGTATTGTGCAGTGCGAGCAAAAGTGACTTGTCACTTGCGAGTCAAATACCTTGCGCCGGGCACTGACAGTTCATCAGACCAAAGCAGTGTAAGTCCATGGAGCTATTAGTTATCGTATACTGATAAGGGGATGCCGGAATTTTCTGAGCATCCCTTTGATGTATCTGGGGGAAAGGACATGATAAAAGATTTTAAGATTGCAGATATTGAGGAGAATTCAATCTCACTTGAGTGGGATAAGGATGATAATGCTGATTCCTATAAGCTTTATTGGGCTGATGCGAATCTTCCCACTACAAAATTCCAATGCATAGCAGATACGACAGGTACTAAAGTAAAAGTCTCAAAATCCACACACGTTCCCCATTATTTCAAAATAGCCTCTGTTAAAAATGGAAAAGAAATCGATGTTAGTGAAGTAATTCATTCATCTCTTAAAAAGCATTTCTCTCCTCAGCTGGAGAAGCTTTCCCGTGGCCTTATCGCTGTAAAGACTCCTGATGGAATAATGCTTTCCTGGAGGCTTTTCCTGGAAGAGACAAAGGGTTGGTCAGATACTGGAATGACTGGTGTAAATTTTGCTGTTATCAAGAACGGAAGCAAAATCGCGGAGGTCAGTGACAGCACGAATTATCTTGATAAGTCGGGTACTGTTGAGGATTCATACTCCGTGGCCCCCCTTCCTGATGGAAAACCCTGCGAAGCCGTGAAGGCATGGAGCTCAGGCTCCAATTACATTGAGATACCTATGCAAATACCGGAGGGAGGTGTAACTCCTGCCGGCGAGCATTTTACTTATACAGTGAACGATATGAGTATAGGAGACATAGACGGAGACGGGGAGTACGAATATTTCGTGAAATGGGATCCCACCAACAGTCATGATGTTTCCCACAGGGGCTATACCGGTCATTGTTATATAGACTGCTACAAGCTTTCAGGAAGGCTTTTGTGGCGTCTTGATATGGGAAATAATATCCGTGCCGGAGCCCACTATACCCAGTTCATGGTTTTTGATTTCAACGGTGATGGTAAAGCCGAGATGAGTCTGAAGACTGCTCCCGGAACCTGCATGACTCTTTATAATGAGGATGGTTCCGTAAAAAGCAAGTCCTTTGTGACTCTGCCGGAGCGTGATGTAAAAAAAGGCATCAGTCACGAGGATAATTACGTTTGTTCTGCGGCTGATTATCGGACCCATATAACTGACCTTTTCAAGAATTGGCATAAGCATCCTGAGGTTGTCCGCGGTCAGTGGCCAGCTACCTTGGAGGAATGCTTCGGTATAGAAAAGCAGTATCAGTATCCTCTTTCTGACGGGGATGCGGAAAAGCTCACCGACTATTTCTTTGACGTATATGCTCCCTCCAGAAGCCCCAAAAATGAGCTTAAGAAATTCGAGGGCTTTATATACGAAGGTCCTGAGTACATGACCATGTTCTCTGGTGTAGGGGAGGAAATCGAGACCATAGACTTTCCCTTCCACCGTGTGGATGATGGACTTATGTGGGGCGACTATGCCTGGAACCGCATAGAGCCCTGTAACCGTGTTGACCGCTTTCTTTCTGGAGTGGCATACCTTGACGGGGAAAGACCTTACCTTATCGTCTGCCGCGGCTATTATACAAGAGCCTGTGTGGCGGCCTACAGCTTTTTTGACAACCACTTCAAAGAGAAGTTCATAACAGATTCCGGCTTTGTTCCCATGAAAAACCCCTTCAAGGGTACAGGGGAGCTTTTGGATGGTACCGATCCCTTGTACGGTTCCCTTGCCGGTCAGGGAAACCACAGTCTTGCCGCGGCAGACATAGACGGAGATGGCTGCCATGAAATACTGTACGGAGGTGCGGCCATAGACCAGGACGGCTCAATCTTATACAGCAGTGCGGCCCCTATGGAAGGTTCCGGCGGAAAGCCCGTTAAGTTCGGCCACGGTGATGCCATGCACACTGCGAAAATTGACCCGGACAGACCAGGTCTGCAGACCTTCAACGTTTTTGAGGGAGGCTCTTCTGTTCCTTATGGCTACGCCTTACGGGATGCTGCCACTGGAGAAGTCCTCTTCGGAGAGAAGGCAGACTGCGACTTGGGCCGCTGTATGATCGGAGCCCTTGATCCCGCCCGTCGTGGTCTCCAGGTATGGGTTTACAAAACCCTCTCCTGTACAGGGGAGGAGACCGGCATCCCTCTTATGGGGACTAACCAGTCAATACGCTGGGCTGCTGACATGACCACTCAGATTCTAGACGGCAACGACATCTTCGGTAACCATGCCGGGGTCATAAATGATTCCCGCCGGGGTCCCATGCTGATCCCTGAGGGAATGGCCACGAACAACGGAACTAAGGGGAACCCCTGCCTTGTAGCAGACCTTTTCGGGGACTGGAGGGAGGAGCTTATCCTGCGTAAGAAAGACAACTCAGCTATCCGTATCTACACCAATACTGAGATAACATCCCATAAGCTTTTCACCCTTATGCATGATATCCAGTACAGATGCGGTGTGGCCTGGCAGAATAACTGCTATAACCAGCCCTGCTACACGAAATTCTATTTTGCCCCGGATACGGATTGGAAGTATGTCTTGCCTGAACTGGCAGAATTATAGGAGGTAATATGTTTAAGAAACCAACGACAATATACTATTGTTTTCCGGGTGGAAAGCACAAAGCTCTTACCATGAGCTATGATGACGGTCGTGAGGAGGATAGAAAGCTTGTTTCTATTTTCAACGAGAATGGAATAAAAGGAACCTTCAATGTCAATTCCGGCATCCGTCAGGATGAACACAGAATTCCCCTGGAGGAATATGCAGAACTCTATAAAGGTCATGAGATAGCAAGCCATACCCTTACCCATCCGACCATAGAGCGTTGTCCTATAGAGCATGTTGCCTACCAGCTCTTGGAGGACAGAAAGGAATTGGAAAAATATGCGGGCTATCCTGTGCGCGGCCTTGCCTATCCCAACGGCTCCTACAACGATGAGATAAAGAAGCTTCTTCCCATGACTGGAATCCGTTATGCCCGTACGGTAGGAAGCTCTGACAACTTTGGTATGCCAAAAGACCCCTATGAGTGGAAGGCGACCTGCCACCATAACCACAATCTGCTTGAATTGGGTGACCAGTTCCTGGGTCTTTTCAAAACTCAGTATCTTTACCTGATGTATGTCTGGGGTCACAGCTATGAGTTCACCGACAAGCAGAACTGGGACTTAATCGAGACCTTCTGCAAAAAAATGGGTGGTAAGGATGATATCTGGTATGCCACCAACATAGAGATAATAGATAATATGGAGGTATGCAAGCGTCTTCAGTTCTCTGCGGATGGTTCTTTCGTCTACAACCCGTCGGCAGCTTCTGCTTGGCTTAATGTGGGAGGACAGATAATCGAGGTTAAGGGCGGACAGGAGATTTATCTTTAGTCAGGTAAGAGCCTGGGCAAGCAGCCTGCGGCAACTTACGACCCAAAAAAGCCTGGGCTTCAATGGTGCCCCACTTAAAAGTGGAGGCACCATTTTTTTATTTGACCTCAAGCTTTTTATCTGCCTTTTTCCTGTGAAAGAGCTTGTCGAAGAAGGCTTTCCTTTTTGCCTTATGCTCCAGCCGCTCCGCCAGGTCCCTGGCACCCACTCCATATACAAGGTAGAGCACGATTCCACTTATTATCATTATGAAGACGGTGGAGGCGCAGCGGCGTCCGGAAGCATTGACGTTATAGCCATAAAGGCCTTCCTCAAGGCACATGGACTGGATGACCATGGCGTAGGTGGTTCCGTAGGTGGAAGCGAAGGTTGCTGACATGTCGTATTCCGTGAAAAGCGCATTGAAGTTAAGTGCAATTACGGCAAGCACGCTGGGCATTATTATGGGCAGCTTGACCTTTAGGAAGGTGATTACCGGAGAAGCTCCCAGGTTCTTGGCCGCATCCTCCAGCTCCTCGTCAATGGCATAGAAGGCAGCCTTTATCATTCGTAAGCTGAAGGGCAGCTTGACCACTGTATAGGCCAGAATCATCAGTACTCTTACGTTGGGGCCGTAGTATAGGTTCTGTCCGAAAACATACCAGACCTCAGAGCTGTTGAAATATATCCTGTATGAATAGCATATGAGAATTGTGGGCAAAAGCCAGGGGAAGAGCAGGGAGTATTCCAGCACCATTCCCTTTTTCTTGTGCTTGAAAATATAGGAACAGGCTACGACGACTATCACTGCCGCAAGTACAGCCGCAATGGCCGACAGTATAAAGCTTATCTTTATACCACCTAAGGTAGCGTCATTGGAGAATACTCCGGATATGGAGCCTTCACGTATTTTATATACGCCGCGCGAGGTAAGGTAGGAATAATCCTCTTTGCCGAAGAAGTTTACGAAGGTCCATCCGCTCAGGTCTATTGTCTTCATCCTTATGGCGCTGTAGGTCTGGAAGGAGAATATTATTATCATTACGACCGGCGTCATATATATGACGAAGAGAATATAGGCATAAATGTGGGCAATGACATTCGCCACAGGATTGTTGATTTTCTGCTTCTGAAGCTTTGCCTTTGTTTTTGATACAGAAAGGTAGTGACCCTTTCTTTCATAGGCGGAAAGAACTGTAAGAAGTACTATGGTGAAGGTGGCAAGGATGATTGAAAGCAAGGCTGCACGTGCCTGGGGGAAGGATTCGTCTGCTGAGGAAGAGCCTGCAAGACGGACAATCTCCGGATTGATGGAGTCATAGCCCAAAAGAGTCGGGGCTGACATAGCACAAAGTCCGGTGATGAAGGTCATGATCGTCAGAGAGAAGAGGGTAGGCAGCAGAGTGGGCAGAACGATTTTCCACAGGACCTTGAAGGGGTTTGCGCCCATATTGCGGGCAGCTTCTACTGTGTTGTAGTCGATTCCCCGGATGGCGTTGCGTAAAAAGAGCATGTGGTTGCTGGTACAGGCGAAGGTCATGGTGAAGAGGACGGCGTTGAAGCCCGAGAACCAGTTGGGATCAATGTCAGGGAAAGCATTGGTCAGCAGGTTTGTGATTATTCCGTCATTATCGTAAAGGAACATATAACCTGTGACGAGGGCGACACCACTGTATATGAGGGTCGTCATGTAGCCCATCCTGAGTATTTTGGCACCCTTTATATCGAAGTATTCCGTAAGAAGGACTATGGAGATACCAACGACATTTACTGTTATTACAAGGCAGATGGCGAGCTTGAGGGAGTTCCATACGAAGCTTCCCATTTTTCCGGCCAGGAAGAACTTAATGACTGCGAAGGGGTCCGTGCTTCCGTCTGCATTCTTCACGTTGAATATACTGGTAAGGGTGTTCAGACAGGGCATGAGCATGAAGCCGAAGAAGAGATAGGCGAAGAATAATCCACCAAGAATAATAAGCAGGGTCTGGGGCTCAATTTTTTTAGCGGAGAGAGATTTCATTTAAGCCTCCTCTGTTTTTGGCGGGTAGCTCATGATATTTGACGGCAGGAAATTTATGGTAACCTTGTCGCCCACGCTGTAGGGGGTGCTTCCGTCGTTTTTCTCTATTACCTTCACGGACTGCTCGGCAAGAGTAATCGTGTATTTTATGTAAAGTCCGTAATATTCCATGCTCTCCACACTTCCTTCGAAGCTTACGGAGTCTTTTTCTGGTGTATTGTTTACGTGGATTCTTTCCAATCTTATATAGTGGTGGAAAGAAGGATCAAGTTTTGCGCCTGTTTTGTTCAGTGTGGAGACCATTCCGTCAGAGAAACGGTTTATATCTCCGATAAAGTTACATACGAATTCCGTGGCGCTGTGGTTATATATCTCATTGGGTGTTCCTATCTGCTCTATGTTTCCCTTGTTGAATACGGCGATTCTGTCGGAAAGGGTAAGAGCCTCCTCCTGATCGTGGGTCACATAGATAGATGTGATGCCGAAGTCTTTCTGCATTTTCTTCAGCTCGTTCCTGAGCTGGACCCTGAGCTTGGCGTCCAGGTTTGAAAGCGGCTCATCAAGACAGATGATGCTGGGGTTAGTGACAAGGGCGCGGGCAATAGCGACACGCTGCTGCTGGCCTCCTGAAAGCTGCGATACGGCTTTTGCCAGTTGCTCGTCGGAAAGGTCTACCTTCCGTGCGATTTCGTGGACCTTTTCTTTTATCTCGTCTTTTTTCAATTTCTGTATTTTAAGTCCGAAAGCTATGTTGTCATAGACTGTCATAGTGGGGAAAAGAGCATAGCTCTGGAAAACGATTCCTATATTCCTTTTCTCAATTGGAACATGGGTTATGTCATTATCTTTCATCATTACAGAACCAGAAACCGGTTCAATGAAGCCAGTTATTGTCCTCAGTGTCGTAGTTTTTCCACAGCCGGAAGGCCCTAGAAAAGTGAAGAATTCTCCTTCCTTTACATGGACGTTTATATTTTTCAGCGCCGTAAAATCTCCGAATTTTACAACAATATCATTTAACTTGATCATTATTAACCGCCTTTCGAGTTCTGTTTGATAATAAAAAAAGGGGCTGTATTGTAAGCTCCCTCCGCATCATCCTCTCTCCTTTTCATGCTCGGAGTGGTGTGTTTTGGGTACAGCCCCTGAAAAACATCATGCGCCGGTCTGTACACAACGATGTTACAGCCGGCAGTGCATGTTATTTCTTCTGTGTAAGAATTGACCAGTCAAGATTGTCCCAGTCTGGCTCTGGAACTGCTTTGGAGGCGTCTGCCCAGTAGAAGCCCAGGTTTGTCATTATGTTCGTCCATTCAGCATTGTGTTCGGCGACATAAGAAGCGTAGTTCATGTTTGTTCCAGGAACTGTATTGAGGGCGAAGTTCTTTATTGTATAGATGACAGGAATCTCATCGTAAACGAGGGCAGAAGCTTTCGTGTTACAAGGATATGAATCGAATTCCTCTGACCATGCTGCCTGAAGATCCGCACCGCCGAACCAGTCTACGAAGGCTTTTACGGCTTCAGTCTGCTCTGCTGTTCTTCCAGCCTTGTCAACGATACCGATGTACTCTGCTATGTAGTATGTACCATCCTCAATATCAACCAGCTTCCAGTTGTCTGCTGTTATAGGAGTCTTTGAGCCTTCTGCCGCAGCGTCGATTTTTCCGTAAAGGGAGCTTGAATAGAAGGTTGATACCTGGACATCACCTCTGTTAAGAGGATCAAATCCGTATTTGTCACCGGTGTAGATACCCTGCTCGCAGTATTTCCAGAGTTTCTTCCAGCCTTCAATGGAGATACCACCGGCTGGGGAAGAAGGATCTGTGTAAGGATAGAGCATTGAGTTGTTGATGTTGGCGTTCGTTGTTCCACCGACTTTACCCTGGCGGTACCAGGTGTAGCCGCTGTCAGCGATGTCTGTCCAGTGCTTGAAGCTGAGTGTCTTTCCGTTTGTTCCAAGAGCGTCTGTCCTGTAGAGCATAAGAATATTCTGGATAACAAGACCATATGCCTTTCCGTCGAATTTGAAATCGCCAACATCACCGCCCCATGATGGAACGTAGTCTACCAGCTTGATATTCTCATACTGGCCGTTTATAAGCTGACCCCAGCGAGTTTCGTTCAGACCGAAAATAACGTCACCGTCTTTTTTCTCGTTTGCAGCCTGTACAGCGGCTGTGTCTCCACTTATAACAGAGTTATCGTCAATAGAGATGCTGAAGCCGGCAGCTTTTGCTTTTTCTATAAGCCACGTGGTTCTTTCTGTTGAATTTGAGTTGGAATAAATCCTGATAGTGTAACCGGAATAGTCTTTTGTTTCCGGGACTTTTGTTTCTTTCTTGCCACCTGCTGACACCATTGTGAATACACATGTGATAATGACAAGAATAGCTGTAATTTTTCTCATTCGTTCCTCCTACGAAATAGTAAAACGGTTTATGCCGTACAAAAGTTAATTATAAGGCTAGAATCGTAAATCGTGCAAATAAAAAAAATCAATATATCTATAAAATCAAATAATAGCATATCAGAAGGGGTGATTATAGTTTTGTTTTTATGGACAGAAATATGTTATTTGCGTTATCATATGAAAATGGACGTAAAGGAAATAAAGGCCATAGCATTTGACATCGACGGAACGCTGTACTCCAACGCACGGCTTTATCTGCGCATTGCCCCTTTTTTCCTCCGTCATCTCTTTTTTTTCATCAGATATAATAAAGTCCGTAAAATCCTCCATAGAACAGGACCTTTGCCCGATTTTTTCGAGTACCAGGCCCGACTCTTTGCAGACGGAACCTTGATGACTTCTGTTCAAGCAAGAAATAAAATAGACGAAGTCGTATATCATGGTCTGACACCCTATTTCAAAGATCTTAGATCCTATCCTTATGTTTATGATTCTTTCCTGGCGTTTAAGAAAGCAGGCCTTAAGCTGGCTATTTTGTCTGACTTTCCTCCACGCCAGAAAGGCGATATATGGGGGACACTGCCCCTTTGTGATGTGGTCATGGGGTCCGAGGAATGCGGGGCCTTGAAGCCTTCTGTCTATACCTTCGGTGTTCTTGCCCAAAAGCTGGGCCTTCCTGCCGAATCTATACTCTATGTAGGCAATAGTATCCGTTCAGATATTCTGGGGGCTCATAAAGCAGGGATGAAAACAGCCTATATTCTCCCCTTGTGGAGAAAAATCTTGAGAATCCCCCTTAAAGAAGCAGATATTTGTTTCTCAAACTATCGCCAATTACAGAAAATTGTGTTAAAGTAAAAGGGGGTTTTTTTCATTTTTTTTGAGAGACCCTGAAAAGTTATCGAAAAAACATTCTTGGGTGGGACAAATGTTTTTAAATATCGTTACTATGGTGGTATGTCTTGCTGCTTTGTTTGTGTTCAGGCAGCTTGACAAGAAAAACCGGTCAATTGAAAAAGTAAAAAAATTCACTGACAAAGTTTTTTCTGATTTTGATTCCTATTTCACGGAAAAAAGCCGAGACATGCAGAATTCGGGGGCAGAGCTTTCGACTGCTCAAAGCGAGGCTGTCGCTGCTATAAAAAGACTTGAAAAAATAAAGCAGGAGACAGAGGAGCATATTGCAGGTCTTGATCAGACTAATTCCGCGGTCATAGAGATCCAGGATCGCATAAATAAATTCGACAGTATCATAAAAGACGTTATCGAAATGACAGGAGCCGCGGAGGAGAATATGCTCCGGCTTCAGAATGAATCACGTTTCCTTGATAAGACCGCGAAACGTATCCAGACTCAGAAGGAACAATTGGAATCGATAGAAGAGAAGCTGCCCACCTTAACCGAGGAATTCAATAGAACGAATGCAGACCGTCTCAAGGAAGAGAGCGACTCTCTTAGAAATTATCTTGAGACTACGAAAGAAGAATTGAAAGCAGGAACTGAAGAAGCTATCCGTAAAAATTCGGAGCTGCTGGCTACCATTCAAAGTACTTATGAAGTCGCTTTTTCCGCAGCATCGGAGAAGTCTGGTGAGATTGAGGCAGAGGCTTTCCGGCGTATGCGGGAGGAGACCGATGCGAAAGTAAAGAATTGTAATGAAATCCTTTGTGCCGAAATAGAAAAATTCAGGCAGGATACCAAGACCATGCTGGAGAATCACAAGACAGCTACGATTTCTACGGCAGACGCTTTTAAGAAAAGTCTTTCTTCCCGTCTGGACAAGCTTGAGAACAAAGTTGAGTCTGCTGTGCAGAAAGCGACGGATAAGACGGATTCTGTTATAAATGCGGCAGAGACCAGGCTTAACGGAGCTGTTTCCCAATCAGAAGAACGTATGAAGACGGTTCTTGATGATGTGGTGAGAAAAACGGATGAGGCTGTCTCCGGAGTTGAGGAGCATACATCTTCTGCTGTTGCCGACATACGTGATAAGAATGAAAGCCTCTCTTCGGCTATAAAGGCTGAGATAGAAGAGAAAGTCAGCCTTTTCAAGGAGGAAACGGAACAATTCCTGCAGAATGTACGGAATGATACTGTCGAGAAGACAAGTGCCTGTACCAGTTCTTTAGTTGATGATGTGGCCTCCTTCAAGACAGAGACAGATGGTAATCTTTCTAAGTTCCGTATTGAGGCTCAGGATTCCCTGAAGACTGTTCGTGACGAGGCTTTTGAGAATATCGCTTCCGTAAGGGAAGAAGCTGCGGAGGAGCTGGCTTCAGTTAAGAACGAAGCTTTGGAGAATATAAAGTCCCTTCAGTATGAGGCTGCTTCGAATCTTGAGACCGTGAAGAAAGAAGCTTCGGAAAATACCGAGTCGGTGCGTCAGGAGGCTCTTGATAGAATCACTGCGGTGCAGAAGGAGGCTTCAGAGAATATTCTTACAGTCAGAAGAGAAGCTGTTGAGGGAGTCGCCGCTGTACAGAAAGAAGTTTCTGCCAGTATCACAGCGATGCAGACTGGTACTTCCGATGGAATTGCCCGCTTGAAGGCTGATACAGAGACGGATGTCGCGGCTGTCCGCAAGGAATCTGCAGATAAGCTTTTCGCTATAAAACGCGAGACAATGGACGGAATCGCAGCTTTGCAGACTGGTATGGCCGCTGCTTTTGCCGTTCTTAGAAACGATACCGAAAGCGAAGTGAATGGTCTTAAGAACTTTACCAAGGATGAGCTTGCTGAGATCCGCAAGGTAACTGCAAAGCAGCTTGGGGAGATACAGGAAGAAGCCAAGCAGAATGTCGAGGCTTTGGGAGCCGGTGTCAACTCCGATATGGCGAAAGCCCGTGAGGAGAATAATCATACAATAGATATAATCAGGCAAGAGATAAGCGAACAGATTGACGGTCTGAAGGAGCTTACGCAAACTTCAATCTCAGACTTTAAGACTGAAACAGATGCCTCCATAGCTTCTTTGAAGGAAAATTCTGAGCAGCAGCTTTTGTCAGCAACGGAAGAGGCAGTTTCCAGAGCTGGCCAGCTAAAGGAAGAGACACTTTCTTCTATAAATAGCATCAATGATGATGTAAAAAATCGGGTCGAAAAGCTTCTTTCAGAAATTATTGATCTTGAGACTGTCGTTCGTGAAAGAGCCAGAAATCATGAGCTTTCTGTCGATACAGAATTCACGACCTTGCTTGAGGATCTGCGGTCAAAGTTCATGGATCAGCTGAATGGATTCAATGTAGAGTCCAAGCTTATGCTTTCTAACCTTCAGACCGAGGTTCAGGAAAAATTAGATGAAATAAGGCAGGAGACCGTTTCTCTCTCACGGGAAGTTGAGAACGGTGCTCAGCAGCAGAATTCAGTCATTGAGGAAATGCTTAAGGATACTGATTCTAAATATGAGCGGATCGCGGCTGATAATTCACGTAAAGCGGATGAGCTTGAACGTAATATTGCAGAAAGGACGGGTAAGGTTAATCAGAATCTTGAGGAACGGACCGTTGAGCTGGACCGGCAGATTGCTGAGAGAACCAGTGAGCTGGACCGGCAGATTGCTGAGAGAACCAGCGAGCTTGACCGGCAGATTGCTGAAAAAACCAGTGAGCTGGACCGGCAGCTTGTTGAGAAAACTGGGGAGCTGGACAAGCTCCTTGCCGAGACTACGGACGGACTTGATAACGCTATAAATGAAAAAACGACTACGATTGCTAGAATCCTTGATGAAAAGACTGGCTCCCTTGATCAGAGAATTGATGATCGTATTGATGAGATTAACCGTAATCTTGATGATAAGACATCCGAATCCAGGACGCTCATTGAGGCCTTCAGACTTAATTTTGATGAGGATTCAAGCCAACTTCTGGGAAATGCGAAAGAGACCTTGGATAAAATGGTACAGGATTGTGAATCTCAGATGTCCGAGATACATGAACGCAGCGCCAGAATAGAAAAGGAGCTTGATGAGCTTGCTCAAAGTACGGAGCAATTCAGGGCCAGCTCGAATGAGGAGCTGGATTCTCTTAGGCACATGCTTTCTGATACTTCTTCAGAGCTCAGGGCATCCCTATCATCCACATCGGAATCTATTCAGAACCGTGTGGAGAATACGGAAGCCGAACTTAGGTCTACTGTGGAGGAAGCCCTGGAAAAATTCAAGACGGTAGCTCTCAATACGGAAGAGTCCTTGCAGTCTTTGATGGCAGAAACTGATAACCGGCTGTCAAAATCTCTTTCGGACATGGTTTCTAAAGAAGAAAACCACTGTGATGAGACTCTTGCCCAGCTTTCTGACAGGATGAGCAAGAAGGCAGATAGTATAGAGTCTGATTTTAACCAGAGGACCACGACATTTGCATCTTCCACAGAAAAACTGATAAAAGACTTGGATGAGAAAGTCGGGACTTCTGTTTCTGATTTGGAGAAGACTCTTAAGGATAGGACCGCTCAAAATCAGGCGCATTGCGAGGAATTAATGAATAGTATAGAGGCTATGGTCCGGGAGCGCAGCGAAGGAATAAATGCAGTCTTGGATAAAGCCTTGAAAGAGACCTCCACCGTTTATTCGGAAAGGGAGAAAAAGCTTTTTGCCGAGCTTGATGAGAAGCTGGAGGAATACAAGAAAGATGCCTCTTACAGACTCAGCCGGCTGGATGAAGCAGGTACGGAGATAGAAGGGCTTGAGCAGACACTCAGGACAAGCATTGATAATGCTGCTCTCCGGGCTGATGCAGAATTCGCAAAATATATACAGAAGCAGCAGCTTGCACAGGCTAATTTCGTCCAGGATATCTCTTCGCAGACAGACTCCATCACCGCCAAAGTGCAGTCTTTGGAATCATCCCTTAATGAGCTTAAGGAAAAAGCCTATGATAATGTCTCTGAGAAGCTGAAACTCTTTGAGGATGATTTCTTCAGGGATCTTGCGAAACGCAGTGATTTGATTGACGAGAATATAAATCAGTGGAAGACGAGCTTTGACAGCCGGCTTTCGGGAATGGCTGATGAATATGAGAACTCCAGACGGACTATTGAGAACGAATACAGCGAGAATCTTAAGGAACGCCTCCTTGCTGTACAGAATAAATTCCGGGAGCAGTCTGGCCGTCTGGAAGAGCTTGTAAAGAACTCTGAGAAAATGATACAGGAGAGGATCGGAACTAACGAGCTTACAATACGTTCTTTCTTTGAGCAGCAAAGGGTAGAGCTGGAGAATACCGGTAATGCTGCCAGCGAATTCCTGCAGAAGGAGCTTGCTGCACAGAAGAGCGCAGCTGATGATCTTCTGAAAAAATATGAGAGGGAACTTTCATCCCGGCTTGAAGCTCTTGCCCAGAATGTTAACAATGCCCAGGAAAAAACGGACAGCTTCCTTGACAATGTTTTCAAAGATTTTGATTCATGGCGCGACCGTATGAATAATCAGTTCGATGAGTCTAAGGGGCTCTTCTCCGAAAAGCTGGAAAGCCTGAGTAAAAATGCGAATGACCTTATCGTTCAGGTTCAGCAGACTTTTGAGACGGATTTGGTCGATTTCAACAGGAAACGTGAAGAGGATCAGAACTCAACCCTTTCCCAAATGTCTGCCCTTAAGCAGGATGTGAACAGCGCGATTTCCTCTTATGAAGAGAAAAGTGCCCAGATTATGGAGCAGCTTCAGCAGTCATATAATGCTATGCTTGCGGAAACCCAGCACAATATCAGCGAGACGAATGCTGATTCAGAAAAGAAGCTTCGTGAGCTTAAGACCTTGGTCCAGGATATTCGTTCCAAAACGGATGATATTCAGGAAAAGGCTATGCACAAGATTCAGTCTGAGACCAATGCCCTCAACCTTACCCTGGATGAGCTTGAGAAGAGACTTAAGCAATATGCCAACCAGGCTCAGCTGATAGAGAAGACAGAGGATATGAAGAATAAGCTGGAGGAGCAGATCGGCATACTCCGTACAGATTCTGCCAAGTTTGAGAACTTCCTGCAGGTTGCTGATGATGTGGAGCAGCATTTCTTGAAGGTACGTAAGATAGAGGAGGAAGTGAATGCCAAGGTTCAGCGTTTCTCAAGCGAGAAGAAGCGTATAGACCTTATGGAGGCAGACTTCAACAACCTTATGGTTCTGTCTAATACCATGGGACAGAAGATTAATGAGCTTCAGAACAGCCATGATGATCTTCAGGTCGTTCAGACCGATATACGTAAATTCCAGGATGCGGTGACGGAGCTTTCTGGAAAATATGAGCGTATAGAGAAAAAGAATCCAGTTTTGGATCAGACGATAATTAATCTGGATAAGTCCTTTGAGAATCTTCAGGAGCTGGAAAAAAGACTTGAGAACTGTAATACCGCCACTCAGAAAATTCCTGAGAAGCTGAGTGATATCCAGAGCGACATTTCGAAAATTCTGAATGCCGGGCCTAGAATCAATTCTGCTGTGGAGAAGCTTTCCTCTCTTGACCATATAATAGCGGAGACAGAGACAAGGATGGAGGACCTTCAGAATTCCAGGATGCTTATCTCTAATACTGAGAACAGATTGCAGCAGCTTTCGAAGGAGGCTCAGGAACAGGTTAAGCTTCTTCATGATATTACGAAGGCAAACCAGGCAAGGCCTAAAAACGGCAAGGAGCATGCTCCGCCTATCGGTGTAAGGGATAACGTAATAGAATTGGCCCACCAGGGATGGAAACCGGAGGAGATTGCCAACGCCCTGAAGCTTTCTATTTCGGAAGTTGAGTTGATTCTTGATTATAAAGGCTTGAAATCATAAATGGGATATGAGGCAGGTGACCCAGGCTTCTACTGCCTCGCCCCTGCCTATTTTTCCGATTTTCTCGCCGGTCTTTGCCTTGACGAAAACACTTTCTGCCGGACATTCCAGAACACTAGCGATGCTTTCTCTGACTTGCAGACGGTAGGGAAGGAATTTTGGTCTCTCCAAAGCTATTACACAGTCGATATTTTCCAGCTTCCAGCCCTCGTCTTTGACTTTTTGCCAGGCTTCTTTCAAAAGCTTACGGGAGTCTGCTCCCTTCCAACGGTCATCGGAGGGCGGGAAAAGCTCTCCGATATCGCCAAGGCCGGCGGCTCCTAAAAGGGCATCCGTTATTGCATGAAGCAGGACATCTCCATCGGAATGGCCGTCCTCTCCTTTCTCGAAAGGAATATCCACACCTCCGATAATAAGCTTTCTGCCTTCCGTAAGCCTGTGAAGGTCGTAGCCCAGTCCTGTGCGTATTTTCATAGTGGTGCCTCCCGGAATATCAGTGGCGAAGGTTATTTTTTTATTTGCGGTGGATCCTTTTGAAAGATGGACGGGTCCGTAGTAGGCAGTCCAGACTGTGGTGTCATCAGTGCAGTCGTTGCGGTTTTCTCCTGCGGCAGCGCGGTGGGCGGCAAGAAGCTTCTGAAAGTCGAAGCATTGTGGTGTCTGAAGGCAGAATATGCTTTTTCTGTCTAAGTATGACCTGATAATCTTTTCCTGCCCATCCAAGCCTTTTCCCCCATCAAGACTTTCCGTGGCGGCTAAAGTATCTGTCGCAGGCACGGCTGGTACGGCGGCTCCGTATTGTTCTGCCGCTTTACACACATCCTCAATTATCTCTGTATTTACCCAGGGACGGGCAGCATCGTGGATGAGAACAAAGCCTGTCTGCTCTCCCGATTCTGTTTCCGCCAAGGCCTCAAGGGCTTTTCTTACTGATTCCTGCCTTGTGCCGCCGCCTTCAGTGAAAATAAGCTTTATGGAATGTTTTTCCAGTAATCTTCTGATATCAGGATCCGAGAAAAAAGCTTCTTCGGTTTGAGTTCTTTTGTCCGCAGGGTAAGTAATAACTATTATTGAGAGTTTTTTTCCCAGGGTCCTGATAAAAATAGAACAGGCTTCAGAAAGAACACTTCCCTTTCCCAGGGGAAGAAATTCTTTTTTTATGCCTGTTCCTATTCTTGTTGATGAGCCTGCAGCTGTCAAAACAAGGGCTGCTTTATTCCTCATCTCCGTCATCATCGTCATCTTCTTCCATGTCGTCTACTGCGCCCACATCCTCATCGTCCATGAATTCTGAGTTCTCATCATCAAAATCGTCATCATCGTTGGAGGAGACTTTACTGTCTTTTGCCAGTCCAAGAGGCTCCAGCTTAGCATGTATCAGGGCTTCGACTTCTTTCACGGATTTTGAGAGCGCGAAGGAAATTTCATCTTCCAGTAATTTTTTAGCAGAGTCATACAATTTTCGCTCAAGTATAGGAAGCTCCTTTATTTTGCTTCTGTGGTAAAGGCAGCGGACAATAGAGGCTATGTCCTGTACAGAACCTTTTTTGAGCAGATCCAGATTCATCTGGTATCTTAATTTCCAGTCCGTAGTTACAGGTTCGAATTCTTCGCCTATCATATCCAGAGCTTTCTGAGCTTCTTCCGCAGAAACGATGGCCCGTATTCCCAGCTCCTCGCTGCGGCTTACAGGAACAAGCACCGTCATGTCGGATACTTCAAGGTATATGACATAGTAAAGAATCATGGTATCCTTGAATTTTCTTTCTTTGATTTCGATTATTTTACCAACACCTTGGCTTGGATAGACAATCTTCTGATCAACTTGAAACGTTGGTTTTGTGTTACTCATATATCTCCATTATACCATAAATTGCAATCAGGGTCAAAAGACTTTTATACTTTACATATAAGATTATAAAAGATTAAAGGTTAAACTCCGAGACAGTAGCTGTTACTTCCCTGAAATAAAGATACTTGAAGGGATGTATGTCCAAAGCGTTGGGAAACCAGCCTCCGATTTCTTCCAGATCAATGCAGTTTGTCGTTATTAAGTGGCAAAGGGGTATGATAACCGCGTCATCAAGCATCAATTGTTCCGCTTCTGCCAGTTTTTCATATCTTTTTGTGGTGTTGGTAATGGAATTCGCCTCATTCAGCAGATTGTCGAATTTTTCATTCTTCCAATTGGTCACGTTCAGGTTTGAATCACTCTTGAAAAGCTCCAGGAAAGCTATGGGGTCTGAGAAATCTCCTATCCATGAGTATAGGAACATATCTCCGGTGGAGAAATCTTTTTGGTAATAGGTGGCAGGGTCTTTTATCTTTATATCAAGTTTTACGTTGAGTTTTTCCCAAGCCTTCTTAATCTCCTCTGCTATGAAAAGGAGAAAATCGTTCTCAGGAATTTCTATAAGGACTGTGAAGGCTCCGTCAGGGTAACCCGCTTCCTCAAGAAGCTCCTTTGAAAGCTCTATATCATTATCTCCTATGCCGGGTATAGCTGGATAATCCGACAGGGGGAATACGAGAGTGTCCGCGGGAATGTTGAAGGATTCCCGGATATCATCCCAAGGGACAGCAGAAAGGAGGGCATTGCGGACAAGGCTGTTGCTCAGGGGCTCGCTCCTCAGGACGAAGAATAGATATTGGGTACCGAACAAGACGGAATCATAGAGGGCTTCCTGATTGTATATGTCATCCTGATTAAAATCGTCCAAGAGCCAGTTTGCTTTTCCTGTGTTGAAAAGATAGTTGTTCTCCTCTGCATCTGAAGAGAGTAATATTTTGATTGACGGGATGGATACATGCTCGACCCCGTAGAAATAAGGGTTCTTTGACAAGAGAAGCTCTGATTCAGAGACAGAATCTATGACGTAGGCTCCTGAGAAAACACCTTCTTTTTCAGAGACCGCACTGAAGGCATGATGGCAAAGTATTCTGTCCAGGTAGGCCACCGGAGAGGAGAGTCTTACAGTAAGCTTGTTGTCTGTTACTATTATCTTTACATCTTCTGCCTTGCCTCTTCCTTTCCTATATTCAGCGGCTCCCTTTATGCAATCCAGCAGTGAGGCATAGGGGGCGTCGTCTCCCAGGGCAAGAAGCGACAACCAGCTTTTTTTTATTGATTCCGCTGTTATGGGGCTTCCATCACTGAAAAAAATGTTATCCCGCATTATGAAGGACCAGGTTTTTTTATCCCTGGATATCTTGTATGAGCTGATCAGTCCCTTTTCCGCTTTCAATGATAAGGGATTATAGGTGAATAATCCCTCATACATTGCCGTAAGAATTTGTGCTTCATTGCTATAGGATGCTGTATGGGGGTTAAGATCAGGAAGGGTCGAGGTCATTATGACTGTCAGTTCCTTTTGTTCTTCTGCTACTTGGGCTGACATTGCCAGCGAGAATGTTAGAAAGCACAGTAATAGCACTGCTTTTTTTATTGATTTATACATTCGTGATACCGAGTTTTTTCAGTTGGGCTTCTTCCTCAACTACAGAGTTATATTCCGCTTTTCTTTGATTTGTTCTAACCAAGGTATTTTTTATAGCTGTAAGCTCCATTTGGATACTTCTCATCTTGTTTTTGTCTGCAGGCTGGGCAGAGGCTTTATAGTAATCATTGAAGGCAGTCAGCAGTACCATCACGTGATGGCTTTCAGAAAGCTGCTTGGCAAGATACTCATAAATGACAGATTCATCCTGATTCTCAAGCTTCAAGAAGCCCGGGCTTTTTCTTGCGGCAAAAGCTGTGTATATCCTTATGCGGCGGGAAACATCAGCATGAAATTCGTTGTAGTCAACATCTTCCCGCCTTTTTGTCTGGGTAAGGGCATCTGTTATGTACAGCTGGTACACAAAGGGCTTTTCCGGTATACCAAAGGCTTTTCGGAAAAGCTGCTTGAGTTTTTCCCAGAAGGTGCTGTGCTCATCAAGGATTACCTCATGGTTTTCTTCAATCTTGGCGACTGCGCTTTCCAGCTGGGGAGGAAGGGCTCCCAGTGTCTTTATCGCCTCAAAGAGCATTTCCTTTGTGTTTATGGCAGCATGTTTTTTCTCTTGTTTAGTCTCTTGTATAGAGAATTTCTCAAGAAGGATTTGCCTTGCTTTTTCTTTATTATCGCCGAATTCCTCTTCGGAGATTTCATCTACAAGCTCTGGATAAAAAGGTATCTTTCCCATAAGAATTGGGAAAAGCTTTCTTATCTGGGTTGAGGAATCTGAGGGGGAAGTTACTTTTGCCGACTGGAATTGAGGTGAGATAAGCAGCTTTTTTCTTATCTCTATTTTATACAGCTCTTTTTGGAAGTCGGTGATTCCCTTTAATATCGCATTGATTCTACCTATGGATTTCGCGCTTTGCGTCAAGCAGTCCGTGACCATGTTTACGGCCAGCTTGTCGCTTCCCATCTTTACAGATGCTATTATTTCCGCAAGTCCTTTCGTGTTGGCCTTTTGGGATGTAGGCACCACCGCCGACCACTGTATATAGTTATTTACACCAAGGAGAATCTTTATTTGGGACATATTCGTATTCTGTATGGTGAACTTATGGATATTGCAGATATAATCGATCATGCTCTCGTATTCGGAAAGTCTTGCTCCCATTACCATAGAGCGTTCATTGTCAAGGAAAGGACCTTCTGATGGAATTGCCACGGAGGAAATCTTCTTTTCGCTTTTGTAAGGATCCGGCTGTATAAGACCTTTTTTTTCGAGAAGATTTATTAAATTGTTCAGAGTTGTGTGGAACGTCCTGTATTCATTTTGCAGATGCTGGAACTCTACGTTTTCAAACCAAGCCTGTTTGGCATCCGCAGCAGAAAATAAGGAGCCGTTGAACGACGTATCTACTTCCATAGCTTGATTATCGGCAGAAACCCCCGATAACTTTAAGAAGCTGTTGAATTTAACATAGTCAGATTGTAAAAGTCAGTCCGTCGTAGGCCGGAGAAACAGGTGTTTCCTTAAGAGAGGGATATTGCCCCTTGTGCTCTGAAATCCATTTTTTTATTTGCTCATGGGAGTTGTTGTGGCATATATGGGTAAGCCAGACGTGTCTTGCTTGGATTTTAGCGGCACATTCCAAGGCTTGGGCAAAGGAGAAATGGGTAGAATGGGGGCTTTCTCTGAGACCGTCTATGACAAGATGCTCACAGCCCTTTACCAGGGTTATGCTTTCCTCTGGTATAAAGCTGCAGTCTGTCAGGTAAGACAGGGATTTTTCCGGGGCAGCTCCTTTTTCCCGGATATTCCAGCCCACCACATCAAGGGTACCGTGCTTCATGGGGACAGGAAAGCAGAGCAGCTCCTTCTGCCTGCTATTCCGGGAGAGCTTGTCCGGGGAGGCTTCCAGGTCTTCCTGATGACAAGTGACCAGCACCGGTTTTTCTTTTGAATAATCCTCTGCTTTTTTCAGATTCAGCAGGGGTTTTCCTCCCCCTTGCTGCGTGTTCTTGTATATATAGTCAAAGCGATTGTAGATGTCGTTTATAGTGGGATTGTTGGCATATATATTCAGGGCATTCTTCGTGGCCTTCTTTTTGTCGGAGGAGGCCGTGTGGGAGAATATGCGCAGGTCATCCAGTCCGTTCAGGTGATCAGCATGGGAGTGAGTTATAAGGACGGCATCCAGGTGCTTTATTTTGAATTCCAGTGCCTGGATACGGAATTCAGGACCGGTGTCTATGACTATGGCAGTATTATCCGTATGAATGTATGCGCTGCATCGGTTCCTTTTGTCGTGGGCATCTTCCGAACGGCAGACAGGGCAATCGCACCCTATTACTGGAATTCCGTGGCTGGTACCTGTTCCTGTCAGCGTTACAATCATCTTTTAAGCTCCGTACTGTTTTTTCAGCTCTTCTATGGTGTCGCGTATAGATGCGGCTTCCTCGAACTCCAGCTTCTCCGCATGGTCCAGCATTTGTTTCTCCAAGGCCTTGAAAAGCTTTTTCCTGTCTGCCGGCTTGAGCAGGTTATGGCTTTTTATCAGGACGGAGGTCTCTGTCTGGACGTCAAGCTGCTTTTCCTCCGTCTGCCGGGTGAGGATGTCGTCTATTGCCTTGGATATGGTCTTGGGTGTGATTCCGTGGGCTTTGTTGTAGGCCTCCTGGACTTCACGCCGGTGCTTGGTCTCGTTTATTGCCTCTTTCATGGCTGGGCTCACCTGGTCGGCGTACATGACCACCTTTCCGTTCACGTTGCGGGCGGCTCGTCCTATTATCTGGATAAGACTGGTGGTGGAGCGGAGGAAGCCTATCTTATCGGCATCAAGAATGGCTATGAAGGATACCTCCGGCAGGTCTATACCCTCTCTGAGCAGGTTGATTCCCACAAGAATGTCGAATTCTCCCATACGCAGTCCCTTGAGAATCTCCACCCTCTCTATGGTGTCCACCTCGGAATGAATATATCTTACCTTAAGATTCATCTCCGTAAGGTAATTGGTAAGATCCTCTGCCATTTTTTTAGTCAGGGTAAGGAGGAGACAGCGTTCCTTCTGCTGGACCCTGTCTTTTATCTCGGAGTATATATGCTCCATCTGGCCCTCGCTGGGGTGTACCTCCACCAGTGGATCAAGGAGTCCTGTGGGGCGGATAAGCTGCTCCACGATACGGCTGCTTCTTTTTTTCTCTTCCTCCCGGGGCGTGGCGGAAACGTATATGACCTGATTCATCAGGGCTTCGAACTCCGCCAGCTTCAAGGGTCTGTTGTCCAGGGCTGAAGGAAGCCTGAAGCCGAAGTTTATAAGGTTCTGCTTGCGGCTCCTGTCACCCTCGTACATGGCTCCCACCTGGGGCAGGGTGACGTGGGACTCGTCTATCATGCAGAGAAAATCCTCGGGGAAGTAGTGGAGGAGGGTAGCGGGAGGCTCCCCGTGCTGCCTGCCGGAAATGGGACCGGAATAGTTTTCTATGCCGGAGCAGTAACCCATCTCCTGTATCATCTCTATGTCGTAGCTGGTACGGGTTTTAAGGCGTTCCGCCTCCAATACTTTTCCTGACTGCTGGAAGGCTTCCACACATTCTTCCATCTCTGCCTGTATGCGGGAGACTGCATCCTTTATCATGCTTTCCGGCACGACGAAGTGCTTGGCCGGGTATATCACAGTTTCATCAAGCTCTCCTGTAACCTCTCCCGTTATCACATTGAAGCGGCAGATACGGGAAACCTCGTCCCAGTCCAGCTCTATGCGGTAGGCTTCGTCCGTCTCCATGTAGGCTGGAAAAACCTCAAGAATGTCTCCCCTGATGCGGAAACGTCCCCGCTCCAGAACCATGTCGTTGCGGTCGTATTGAAGGGATATAAGCTGGCGGGCGAACTTCTGGAAGTCCAGGGTCTGGCCTTTCTCCACATGGAGTCTCATGCCCTTGTAGACCTCAGGCATACCAAGACCGTAGATGCAGGAGACTGTGGCCACCACTATTACGTCCCTGCGCTCCATAAGACTGTAGGTGGCGGCGAGCCTCATGCGGTCAATCTCTTCGTTTATGGAAGCGTCCTTCTCAATATAGAGGTCCCGGGCGGGAACATAGGCTTCTGGCTGGTAGTAGTCGTAGTATGAGACAAAGTATTCCACGGCGTTGTCCGGGAAAAAAGACTTGAATTCCCTGTAAAGCTGGGCAGCCAGGGTTTTGTTATGGCTGAGTATCAGAGTGGGTCTTTGAACCTTCTCTATGATTTTTGCCATGGTGAAGGTTTTTCCAGAGCCGGTGACACCCTTCAGGGTCTGATATTTATCACCGGCAAGAAAGCCGGTCGCTAGTCTTTCTATGGCCTCCGGCTGGTCACCGGAAGGCTCGAAGGGAGATACTACCTTGAATGGACGCATGGAAAGAGTTTATCACGCTGGGCACTTCCTGTGCAATCAGCGGACAAAAATTCACCTGATAGACTTTTTTATAAGGCTGTGCTTATAATATCCCTTATGCTCCGATTCTCAAGAATCCATCTAAAAAAAAGCGTCGATATGACGCAAGGCTCTATTATCGGTAATATAATAAATTTTGCTCTGCCTCTTTTTTGCGGAAATATCTTTCAGCAGCTTTACAACACAGTGGACAGTATTGTGGTGGGAAACTTCGTAGGCAAGGAAGCTCTTGCCGCCGTGGGCTCTGTGGACTCCGTCATTTTTACCTTCATAGGCTTTTTCGTGGGTATGTCCACGGGAGCCGGTGTGGTTATTTCCCAATACTTCGGTGCCAAGGACGAGAAAAATGTAAGTGTGGCGGTGCATACGACCATAGTCTTCACCTTTATTCTCAGCGTTATCTGTACAGTAAGCGCCCTGCTTGCCCTTCCTCTTTTCCTTAAGCTGCTGGCTATTCCTGACGACGTCTATGAGGAGTCCAGGGTTTATCTTCAGCTTTATTTCGCAGGGGTCTCCGGTATGCTTTTCTACAATATGGGCTCCGGCATTCTGCGTGCTGTGGGCGATTCCCGCCGGCCTCTCTTTTTCCTGCTTTTCTCTTCCATACTTAATATTGGACTTGATCTTCTTTTCGTTGCCGTGTTCCGGATGGGCGTGGCTGGTGCTGCCTGGGCCACGATAATATCCCAGTTCTTATCTGCCATACTTGTCCTTGTGGTGCTTTTCCGGGAGAAGGAAATATACAGGCTCCAAGTGAAGAAGCTCCGGCTGGACAGATTCATGCTGAGGAATATTGTGAAAATCGGTTTGCCCGGTGGCCTTCGAATGATGATAGTGGCCTTCTCCAATGTTTTCGTCCAGTCCTATATCAATGCCTTTGGTTCTGCCGCCATGGCAGGCTGGTCCAGCTACGGGAAAATCGACAAGATATGTATCCTTCCCTCCCAGAGCATAGACCTGGCCATAACCACCTTCGCCGGACAGAATCTTGGCGCCGGGGATGTGGAAAGGACCAAAAAAGGAACCAGGACGGCCCTGCTTATGAACTGGGCGGTATCCTTCTTTCTTATAGTCGTGACTATGGTATTCGCGGAGAAGCTGGTTCTCTGCTTTAATCAGGATGCGGACGTGCTACGTTTCGGTACCATGTTCATCCGCTACCTTATGCCCTTTTATATGGTTCTCAGCGTCAACTCCACCTTCTCTGGTTCGCTTCAGGGTGCGGGAAACACAAGAATCCCTGTGGCTATTATGATGGGAAGCTTTATACTTGTCCGTCAGATTTACCTTTTCGTGGTGTCCAGAATGACAACTTCTGTTCTGTGGATTGTGCTGGGCTATCCGGTAGGCTGGTGCGTAAGCAGCATCCTTATGACTATCTACTACCACCGAACCGATCTCAGCCGCTACAGGATCATTCGTCAAGGATAACTGTAAGATTCTCCTGCTTTCTTCCTCTCTGCACTGTAAGCACCACTTTGTCGCCGGGACGCTTGCTTTCCAAGAGAGAGTAGTAGTCGGCGAAGGAGGTTATAGCCGTTCCGTCAACTGCGGTTATAACGTCGCCACCCAGGTAGATGGTGGTGTAATTATAGCGGCTGCCGTATTGCACGGCCTTTGTTCCTGCTGTAAGCCCTGCTTTCACCGCATTGCTGGAGGAATCCAGCTCAGAGACAAGAAGTCCTGATGAGACTGCAAGATCCGCATATTCAGCTATTTGAGATGTAAGTTGTATGAGTTTTCCGTTTATAGTGCCGCGGTGGACTTTACCATATTGTATAAGATCTGCCACGACTCTTTTTGCCGTGTCTATGGAGACAGCGAAGCCTATTCCGGCGGAGCTTCCAGAGGTGGAGTAGATCATGGTGTTTATACCTATCATACGGCCCTGGGTATCAAGAAGGGGGCCTCCTGAATTACCAGGGTTGATGGCGGAGTCAGTCTGGATCATGTTCCTGATTATGGTACCCTCTTCGTTCTTTATAGGCCGGCCCAGTCCTGAGACGATTCCTGTGGTTAATGTCCTCTCAAAGCCGAAGGGGTTTCCTATGGCCAGGACTTTTTGTCCGACCTTAAGATTCTCTGAGCTTCCGAAGGGAATAGTCGAAAGCTCCGTGCCTTCCGGCGGCGTGAACTTGAGGACGGCTATGTCGGAGGCGGAGTCTGTCCCTACTACGGTCCCTTCGTACTGGGAGCCGTCGGACAAGGATACGTAGATTTTATATGCGTTTTCTATTACGTGAAGGTTGGTTACTATGTAGCCCCTCTTGTCTATTATGGAGCCTGAACCTGAGCCAGAATCCTGGGGGACCGCGTTGAAGAACCAGTCGTAGGCCATGACCTGAGTGCTTATGTTTACTACTGCCTCATTGCATTTTTCGTAGACGCTTATATTCTGCAGCTCGTCTTGGGTATAATTTGCGGAGGCTGTTGAGGCCTGCATGGCCGTTTCTGCCCTGGGGTTCTGCTGCAGTGTGGCAAGAAAGGCATCCGCTTCATCCATGGCAGAGATTTTTTCACTTATTTCTTCTTTTTCCTGTAAAATAGAGCTTTCCTCTGGGGAAGAGGTACTGCTTGTTATTCTGTAGGTGATTACACCTGTAATGACAGCTACGGCTGCGACTGTGATTATTAAGGCGGTAAGGAAGTGCTGCCGTGTATAAAGTTTCATGAAAACCTCCTGTCTCCGAAAAAAAAGAGAATTCTTTTTAAATATAGCGATAAAGTGATGGAAAAGGCAAGATAATGTGATAAAATGAAAAAATATGAAAAGAATAATATGTTTTATAGTTGCCCTTTCTTGTTTTGCGGCAGTATCCGCTGCTGTGGATTTTGATTTTACATGGGCTCTTGGATCTTCTGCAACATTTTATGGTGATTCAGAATTTTCCAATCAAATTGAAGAAATAAAAGATGCAGGAAACAAAAATATCGTACTTTCTGGGGAATTGGGATTACGTTTGGGATTCGTGAAGAATTTGTATTTCTGCTTGAATGCGGTAGTCAGCGCAGATCTACTTACTTCAATTGTTGTCAATTACTTTTTCTTAGATTATGGAATATCTGGTGGTTTCAAGCTTTATACAGGCCTGGGTGGTTTGTGTTTAGGTGTCGAATATGAGACTGGAAGACGTACCAATATTATGCCGGAGGAGGGAGTTCATTCGACAGGTTGGGGAAACGGCTTCCGTTTTCTTATAGAATATGAGTTCAAAAATATAGCAAAATCCTTTTCTCCCTCCTTTGGACTGGGCTGGAAAAGGATGCCCCGGGGTAATAACTACGCGGACAATATTATTTCCTTCTATGTCAGAGCTCCATTTTAAGGATTTTTGATGAAAGACCAAAAACATTCGGTATTGAGTGTAGGAAATGTATCTGTAGATATAAAAGCATACAGCGGTGAGGATCCTGTTCCTGGAGCATACAGGGACGGTTCTATAGAGCTCGTTCCTGGTGGTGTCGGCCGAGGAATGGCTATAAACCTTAAGCATCTGGGTTTTCCCTCCGCTGTTTGTTCCGTCGTAGGAAAAGATATTTTCGGGGATTTCCTGAAGGCTGGTCTTGAAAAAGAAAATATAGGTACAGAGCTTTTGAAAACCAGTCCTTGCAATAAGACTGCTCTTTTCTCTGTCATGGCCTCTTCCGGGCAACCAGCTTTATGTGTTTATAGCACAAGAATCCTTCAGGAGATTGTTTTTGATGATCCTGTAAGAGAATACCTTGCTGACGGCAACTGTGACATCCTTTGTATGGATTCCAATCTGCCGGAGGAAAGTCTCGCTGACTTTTACAAATATGTTTCGGACAAGGATATTTTTGTTTTTCAGAATACCACCGCTCCTGATATAGCCCGTAAAAGCCTTCCCTATGCGAAGAGGGTAGACCTGTTCGGTTGCAACGAGTTTGAGGCTGCGGCTATTCTGGGAGAAGAGGCTTTTCCTGATCCTGCCTGCGCCGGGAAAATCGCGGCCCTGGGTTTCCGCCACTTCATAATTACCTTTGGTGACAGAGGAGTCATGGTATATAAGGATGGGGAGGTTTGGAACGAAAAGCCCTTTAATCCTTCTTATATAGAAGATACTGTAGGAGCTGGGGATGCTTTCGCCTCGGGATATATTTTCGGTTTTACTACGGGGCAGCCTGTAAAAAGATGCATTCAGTATGGCTTGCTTAGTGCACGAGAAACTTTGCACACAAGGCAGACGGTAAGCGAGTTCCTTTCCCCTGATTTTTTGGAATCTTACACTGATTGATGGTAGAAGATGCGTTGTGGTTTTGCAGTAGACATAGGTACCACCAATATTGAGATAGCCCTATGGAATCTTGATGCGGAAGAAATGCTCTGCAAAAGGACCTTCCGTAATTGTCTTTATGTACGCGGGGCCGATGTCCTTTCCCGCATTCTCTATGCTCATTACCGTTCTGTTGAGGAGCTTCAAGAAAAGCTGGCATTGCAACTGAGGGATTCCTTTAAAAGCATGATTGAATCTGCTGGACTGGAGTCTTCTGTCCCGGCTGTGGAGACTGCAGTTCTGACCGGTAATACGGTCATGCTGCATTTTATATGCGGTCTTCCGGTGACTGGCTTCGAGAAGGCTCCCTTTAGACCGGCATCCTTATTCAGGGAGGAGGGACCGGCCTGGCCTCTTCCGTCTCTCAATGCTGGTGAGATTATAATTCCACCCTGCATAGGGGCTTTTTTAGGCGGAGATATAGTATGTGCCGGGCTTTGGGCTGAGAAGCTTTCTCTTTCAGAAAAGACCTGCGAAAACAGCAAGCCGGAGACCCTGTTCTCAGGAAAGCTTTCTTCCCTTGGAGCCCCCTATTTAGTGATAGATATAGGAACTAACACAGAAATCATGCTGGTTAAAAGCGATGGCAGCAGGGCTGCATGCTCCGCGGCCGCCGGACCCGCCTTTGAGGGCGGCGGACTAAGCGTAGGAATGAAGGGGGCTGCCCTGGTCTCTGCATTGGCGGCACTGCTGGATGAAGGAATCATGGACGAGACCGGCTATATCGAAAAATCAGAAGCCAGCTGCCTTAGCCAGCAGGATATACGACAGCTGCAGCTTGCAAAGGGGGCGACCGCAGCCGCCGTGGAAGCCTTGCTGGAAAGCGAAGCTATAGCAGCAAAGGATATAAAGAAAAGCTTTATATGCGGTAATTTTGGCAATGCCCTGGATATAGAAGCTGTGAAAAAAACAGGACTGCTTCCGGCTGCGGTTGCTGATAAAGCATTTTATGCCGGCAATGCCGCCCTGGCAGGTGCGGAGCTTCTTCTGCTTTCCAAAACCGCCGCCCTTGGGGAAAGCAGAAGAATAGCATCCTCCACTTCAATCCTGCAGCTTGCCGACAGTGCTTTTTTCGCTGAGAAATACATAGAAAGGATGAATTTTATCCCATTTTAAGCAGGTCAATATCAGGTAGTGAGTCCCAAGGGACTTTTTTTTTCTCCAATAAAGGTAAATTGTGTCAAAATGCCTCGAAAAATCAGTAGCAAAATGACACAGAGGGAACTTAGGGACAAAAAGTCCTCCTTTCTTTTTTTTGATTTTTTCCCTTTCTAGAAAGAATAATATTTGTAAAATATTTTTAACACCTTGTATTATAAATAAATAGAAAAATAATATTTGAAAATCTCTCCCTGTTTTTAAATTTTGGCACGCTATTTGCAATATTGTTAGTGTAAATGAAAGTGATGTGAGCTGGTGTTACCGGTGATCACTTAGAAAAATAAATTGGAGGTTTTCTATGAACACATTATCATTTTTTAATCCGAGGTTTACATCCGATCTTTTTGATGTTATCGACCGTAATTTTTCAGACTACGGATACGGTGAGTGCACAAAGACTACAGCTCCTCGCGTCGATGTAGCGGAACGGAAGGATTCTTACGTCCTTGACATGGAACTTCCTGGATTCACAGAGAACGACGTTGAGATCGACCTTAAGGACAGGGTTCTGACGATAGCATCTAAACTGAAGGATGCAAAGAAGGCTGAGAAAGAGGAGAAGAAAGAGAATGCTGATTCTGTTTACCTGATAAAGGAAAGACGGAATTCAACCTTCTCAAGAAGCTTCACTATGCCTGAGGATATCGATCCGGAGAAAGTTTCTGCTGCCTTCAAGAACGGACTTCTTACAATCGTTATTCCTCGTAAGGCCGAGGCTCAGAGTAAACGTATCATGATATCTGTGGCATAAGCCTGATGTCACTGGTATAATCCTGAACAAAGATATCGTAAAGCTGAAAAGTCTGCTGGCTCCTTGAGCCGGCAGGCTTTTTTTTGCTTTCCTGGCCAGGAGAAAAAAGCTTGGGTAAATTATGAGTTAAATTTTGCTGTGCTTGCGGAATTCGCTGGGTGTCATGCCTTTTATACCCTTGAATACACGGGTAAAATAATTCATGTCACTGAATCCCACGAAAGATGCTATGTCTTCTATACTTGCGTTGCTGGTTTCAAGAAGCTCGTAAGCTTTCTCGATTCTCTTTCTGTTTATATATGTAGAGATTGAGAATTTCGTCTCATGGTTGAATACTGCGGAAAGATAGTTAGGACTGACATTTATAGCTGCCGCAATCTCAGGAAGGTGAATGTCCGTGTTAAGGTGCGTGTTTATATAATTCAGAGCTTGCCTTACCATAGGCGTATACTTTATCAATGAATGCTGGGATACAAGCTTGCAATACTCCACGATGCAGTCTTCTTGAAGCTTCCTGAGCTCTTCTATGCTGTTTTTGCTTTCTATCATGGACATGATCTGGTTTGAAAGACTGTCTATATAAAGTGGGTGTACGTAGGCTTTCTCCACTGCCTTCCTGAGGATAGTGTTATGCACTATACAACTGTTTTTCGCATTCCTTAAGGATGTTATGAATCTTTTGTTGTTCTCCAGCTCTACACGAAGGATACACCAGGTTTGAAGCGCTCCTATGCTGTTTCCCTGTGTCACGTCGGCCTGCATTCTTGTCTCAAGCGAGTAGCGTCTTTCTGTCTGGGCCATATAGATATGCTCTTCTTCCTCAAAGAATTCAGCAGATTCTACCTTTTTCTCTGTTCCGAAGGGAAATACTGACCTGCATTCAGGTTCTCCTGTTATGCCATAATAGTTGTTTATACAGCTTCTTGCGACTGTGAGCACCTTTGTGAAGGAGCATACAGGTATCGAGTGATAATACATTTTAAGAGGAGAAGCGTATGCAGCCTGAAGGTTGTTGCGTAAAAGGGATTTTTGCGTCAGGTTCTCAGGCATGGGGGATGTAAAATAAGGTCCTATTACCAGAAAAGCCGGATTTTTATGCTCTTCCATATCTGGCAGCCTTATTACTGCCCACTTAAGAAAGTAATGGTCTTCTATATCATACACAATTTTTTCTGATAATTTTAAAAGATATGTAAGTATGGCATCCCCGTTATAGGAGGTTCCTGCCATAGGAGGCGTCAGTCGCGAGAAAAAGTCTCCTGCGGATTCCTTAGAGTTTTCAATGACAGAAACATTTACCGAAAGCAAAGTTTCAATAATTTCTTTTGTAAAAGGTATTATAGACTTCATGTTGATTTATCTCTCTTTATGTTTTCTGTACCTATAATTTTATTTCAAATTCTTAAAAAAAACAACAAATTCGTATTTTTT
>JAILBN010000010.1 GCA_024680915.1 Treponemataceae bacterium
AAATTCTCTTTCGAAATACCCTTGAAGAAAACAACATATAACGGTATTCTATAAGTTGTCGTAAGCTTAAGAAAAGCCTCTTACGTTGTGTCTTCCAGACAAGGCGTGATCCTGGCTTTGAAGTGTCATATTTTTTATTAGGAGGACATAATGTCCAGAAAAAAGCAGTCAATGGATGGTAACCAGGCGGCCGCTCATGTAGCCTATGCCTTTACCGAAGTTGCAGGTATTTACCCAATCACTCCGTCTTCCCCTATGGCGGACTTTGTAGACCAGTGGTCTGCAAACGGACAGAAGAACATCTTCGGTTCTCAGACAAAGGTCGTTGAGATGGAATCTGAGGCCGGTGCAGCAGGTACCGTACACGGATCTCTTGCCGCAGGTGCTCTTACCACAACGTTCACCGCTTCTCAGGGTCTTCTTCTGATGATTCCTAACATGTACAAGATTGCCGGTGAGCAGCTCCCTGGTGTATTCCACGTATCAGCACGCTGTGTAGCATCTCAGTCTCTCAACATCTTCGGTGATCATAGCGATGTTTACGCTTGTCGCCAGACAGGTTTCGCAATGCTCGCTGAGTCTAATCCTCAGGAAGTAATGGACCTGGCTCCTGTAGCACACCTTGCTGCTATTGAAGGAAAAGTTCCTTTCCTCAACTTCTTCGATGGTTTCCGCACATCTCATGAGATCCAGAAAATCGAGACATGGGATTACGCAGACCTTAAAGAAATGTGCAACATGGACGCTGTAAAAGCTTTCCGTGAGCACGCTCTTAATCCTAACCACCCTGCTATGCGCGGTTCCCACGAGAACGGTGACGTTTTCTTCCAGCACCGCGAGGCTTGCAACAGCGTTTATGATGCTCTTCCTGCAGTTGTTGCAAAATACATGGCAAAAATCAATGTCAAGCTTGGTACAAACTATGACCTCTTCAACTATTACGGAGCAGAGGATGCTGACCGCGTAATCGTTGCTATGGGTTCCTTCTGCGACGTTGCTGAAGAAGTAGTTGACTACCTTAACAATAAAGGCGAGAAAGTTGGTCTTATCAAGGTCCGCCTCTATCGTCCTTGGGTTTCCGAAGCCTTCCTCAAGGTTCTTCCGAAGACATGCAAAAAGCTTGCTGTTCTTGACCGCACAAAAGAGCCTGGTTCACTTGGTGAGCCTCTCTTCCTGGATGTTGCCACAACACTGCGCGAAGCAGGTCTTGGTGATATCAAGCTTTGCGGCGGCCGCTATGGTCTCGGTTCAAAGGATACACCACCATCAAGCGTATTCGCTGTTTACACAGAGCTGGCAAAAGATGCTCCTAAGCCACGCTTTACTCTTGGTATCGTCGATGACGTTACCAACCTTTCTCTTCCAGAGGTTAAACCAGCTCCTATCACAGCTGCTGCTGGTACAGTTGAGTGTAAGTTCTGGGGTATCGGTGGTGACGGTACAGTCGGTGCAAACAAAGACTCTACAAAAATCATCGGTGACCACACAGATAAGTTCATTCAGGCTTATTTCCAGTATGACTCAAAGAAGACAGGTGGTATCACAATTTCCCACCTCCGCTTCGGTGACAAGCCTATCAAATCACCATACTACATCAACCAGGCTGACTTCGTAGCATGTCATAACCAGTCTTACATCCTCAAGGGATACAAGATGGTTCAGGATGTTAAGAAGGGCGGTATCTTCCTTATCAACTGTCAGTGGAATGATGAGGAGCTGGACAAGAACCTTCCTGCCGCTGCAAAGCGCTATATCGCAGAGAACGACATCACTCTTTACACAATCGACGCTGTAGACATTGCTGGTAAGATCGGTCTTGGAAAGAGAACATCAACAGTTCTTCAGTCCGCATTCTTCAAGCTTGCTAACGTTCTTCCTGCAGAAGAAGCTATCAAGTACATGAAGGAAAAGGTAACTGCAAAGTTCAGCAAGAAAGGTCAGGATGTCGTTGACATGAACCATAAAGCTATCGACCAGGGAGCTGGTGCTCTCCACAAGGTTGATGTTCCTGCTTCATGGAAGGATGCAAAGGACGATGGCAAGAAAGCTAAGCTTGAGGGCGAGGCAAAGACAATAGAGATGGTCGAGAAGCTTATGAACCCGATCGCTCTTATGGATGGTGATTCACTTCCTGTTTCTGCTTTCAAAGACTGTGCAGACGGTCAGTTCGAGCTTGGAGCTTCCGCTTACGAAAAACGCGGAACAGCAGTTATGGTTCCACAGTGGGATGCAGCAAAATGTATTCAGTGTAACAACTGTGCATTCGTCTGTTCACATGCCACAATCCGTCCTTACCTGCTTTCTGATGCAGAGATTAAGGCCGCTCCTGCTGGTCTCAACGCTGTAGACACCAAGCCAAAACCAGGTGCATACAAATACACAATGGCTGTATCTCCTCTCGATTGTATGGGATGCGGTGAGTGTGTCACAGTATGTCCTACAAAAGCTATCTCTATGGTTCCACAGGAAAGCCGCCTCGAAGAGCAGCCAGTCTGGAACTATCTTGTTAAGAACGTTTCTAAGAAAGCTGATTCCGGCTATGCCGACAATACAGTCAAGGGCAGCCAGTTCAACCAGCCTCTGCTTGAGTTCTCAGGCTCTTGTGCAGGTTGTGCTGAGACCTCTTATGCACGTCTTATCACACAGCTTTTCGGTGAGAACATGTACATCTCCAATGCAACAGGATGTTCCTCAATCTGGGGTGGTCCTGCAGCGACATGTCCTTACACCATCAACAAAGATTCAAAGAAAGGTCCTGCATGGGCTAACTCACTGTTCGAGGACAACGCTGAGCACGGTCTTGGTATGTACATCGGACAGAAGTTCATCCGCCAGGGACTTATCGATAAGCTGAACGAGATTGCAACATACGAGAAAGCATCTGCTTCACTCAAGGATGCAATCGCTAAGTTCATGGAAACAAAGGACAACACTCTTGCCAACGTCGAGCCTACTAAAGTTCTTATCTCAGAGCTTGAGAAGCTTGATTGCTGCTGCAAGGATGAGATCCTTGAGAAGAAAGACTACCTCAACAAGAAATCCGTATGGATCATGGGTGGTGACGGCTGGGCCTACGATATCGGTTACGGCGGACTGGACCACGTCCTTGCTTCCGGCGAGAACGTAAACGTTATGGTATTCGATACAGAAATGTACTCAAATACAGGTGGACAGGCTTCTAAGGCTTCTAACATCGGTGAGGTTTGTCAGTTCGCTGCTGCTGGTAAGGATATCAGCAAGAAGAGCCTTGCAGAGATTGCAATGAGCTATGGCTATGTTTATGTAGCACAGATTGCTCTTGGTGCAAACCCTGCACAGGCACTCAAGGCTATTCAGGAAGCTGAGGCATACAATGGTCCGTCACTGATCATCGGTTACGCACCTTGTGAGCTCCATGGTGTCAAGGGCGGTATGAACCACTGTCAGGACGAGATGAAGGCTGCTGTTAAAGCCGGATACTGGAACCTGTTCAGCTTCAATCCTGCTCTTAAGGCAGAGGGCAAGAACCCATTCACACTTACTTCTAAGCTGGGTGATGGTTCATACCAGGCCTTCCTTGCCAACGAGACACGCTATTCATCACTTACCCGCAAGTTCCCAGAACGTGCAGAGGTTCTCTTCAAGAAGAACGAGGATACTGCAATCGCACGTTTCGAGCACCTGCAGAAGCTTGTTGAATTGTATAAATAATAGCTTTCATTGCCGGGCACGGGTCCGGCAGTGAAGTGCAGGCTGCTGTCAGGCTTTTTGCCTGAAGCGGCTTGTATGCACATGTACCGCAAAAAGGAAAAGCCGGCCGGCTGCTGCTGGTTGTGCTGATTTCTGAGTATGAAACGGTCACGTCCTTATGAAGAATTTCATTAAGGCGTGGCCGTTTTTTTTTGATTAAGCATTCCATTATGGCAGTTTTTTTGCTCTTAAACGTGTATAAAAAAACTATTTTCATTTTCGTTATTTTTTTATTCTTTTTTTTGAAAATTTTCCTTGACGGCTGAAAGATAATATACTAGTATGTTAGTATATTAGTATTAAGGAGAAGCAAACATGAAAAAACTTATTGTAAGTGTACTCATAGTATTGATGGCAATGAGTATTGTTTTTGCCGGTGGAGCAAAAGAAGCATCTGATGCAAAAATACCAGTAACTTTTGCAGGAACAGAGGCTGCTACAACAGGTCAGAGCCGCATGATGCAGGCTGTCGCAGACAAGCTTAACGAAACAGGTCGTTTCAACGCTGTAGTTCAGGTAGCTGGTGCCCTTTCTGGTGACACAGATGCCCTCGTAACACAGGCTAAGCTGGGAATCAGTCTTGTTGTTCCTAGTGACCCAGGACGTCTCGCAAGTCAGTTCAATCTTCCTGACCTGAACATCCTTATGGCTCCTTACATTCTTACGGATCCTGCCGTTCTGAAGACACTGCCTGATACCGATCTTTTCAAAGAGTGGCAGGCTGAGCTCGAGAAGCAGGGAATTGTTTACATCACAAATATGTACAATGGTTTCCGCTGTTTCTACACAACGACCCCTGTAAAGAATGTTTCTGACCTGTCAGGACTCCGCATCCGTGGCTTCGGAAATGCAATCGGCAACAACCTTGCTAAATACCTTGGTTTCGCAAACATCGGTATTTCTTGGGGAGAGGTTTTCCCTGGAATCCAGTCTAAGACTCTTGATGGTTGTGAAGTTCAGGTTGCGACAGCAGACGGTGCCCGTCTCTATGAAGTCGTAAAGAACATTGCCATGACAAAGCACTATATGTTGCAGTCCGCCTTCGTTTGTTCAGCAACATTCTATAACAGTATGTCTCCAGCTGACCGCGAGCTTTTCACAAAGATCATGCGTGAAGCAGCTCTTGAGTATGGTGAGGTTATTCAGAAGGAAGAAGCTGGATACTACGAGAATATGAAGAAAAACGGTGTTACGATTACAGAAGTTGATATTTCTGAATTCCAGAAGGCAATCGAACCGCTTTATACAAACAATGACCTTGGTTTCTCAGCTGGTTTGAAAGACCGTCTTTTCAAGGAATTAGGTAAATAATTTATAAATCTATACTCTGTGGTTTTCATGAAAAAAAAGCGTGCGGTGTAAAAGCCGTACGCGAAGAATGTTATCCAGGGTGAGTGTTTAGCTCATCCCGGATGGCACTCTGAAAAAAAAGTGAGCCTCATGCTGAGAAAGAGCATGAAGCTTATCCCAGGTCTGGAAAGTTGCTTTCAATGTTTTTTGACCTGCCTGTCAAGGTTTTATATGAAAAAAATTTACGAATATTTTTGTAAGGCTGAAGTCGGTCTCTGTGGCGTTGGTTTTGTTCTTCTGATAATTCTTGTTTTTTCATCAGCGATTCTCAGATTTTTAAGTATCTCAATGTCTTGGAATATTGATTTAGCAATGTTACTTCTTGCATGGACATCTTTTCTGGGAGCAGATATTGCATGGAGGAGTGGTCAGCTGATTGGAATAGATCTTGTTACCCGGTTTTTCCCAAAAAAGATGCAGAAAGTAATTATGCTCTTGATTTATGCTGTAATATTGTGCGTTTGTGTATTGATTTGTATATACGGTGCACGTTTGGTTTGGGTCGAGCGGCTTCGTACCTACCAGTCAATGCCTATCCCCTATTCACTGGTAAGCTTGAGCCTTGTTGTAGCGACCTTCTCCATGTCGATCTCTACAATCGGTAAAATCAGAGATACTATAAGGTATTTCAATAAAAATGAAGTTGCTGCATCGGATAAAAAAGCGGTTGCTGACGATGCTGCTAATACTGGAGATAAAAAATGAGTATTCTTCTGATAACCTTCGTAGTATTATTGATTATGGGAATGCCGATAGCCTTTGTCATCGGAATAGCAGGATTCGCTTATTTTTTGAGCCAGCCGATTCTGCCCCTTGAAGCGGCGGTGCAGATGATTGTGCTTCAAAGCCAGTCCTTTGCCTTCCTTGCAGTCCCCTTCTTTATTTTTGCCGGAAACCTGATGAATGTTTCTGGTATCACAGACCAGCTTCTGAGTCTTGCCCGTCTTCTGACCCGAAGGATGTACGGTGGTACTGCTCAGATCTCTGTAGTTATGTCCACGCTGATGGGCGGTGTCTCTGGCTCTGCTACGGCGGATGCCGCTATGGAAACCCGTATACTTGCGCCTGAGATGATGAGGTGCGGTTATACAAAGGGTTACATTTGTTCTGTAAACTGTCTCACTGCCCTTATCACAGCGACTATACCGCCCAGCCTTGGACTGATTATCTTTGGCTTCGTCGGTGAAGTCTCAATCGGACGTCTTTTTGCTGCTGGTATTGTTCCTGGTATCCTCATGATGGCCTTCCTCATGATAACCACGACACTTACAAGCCGTATCCGGAAATTCGATCCACCTAAGAAGGATGCTCCCAAGCTTACTTTAAAAGAGCTTCTGGCTAATTTGAAGGTATCCATCTGGGCACTTTTCTTCCCGATTATCCTGATCGTGGGAATCCGTTTCGGCCTCTTCACTCCTTCTGAGTCAGGAGCCTTTGCGGTTATCTATGCAATCATCGTCGGAAAATTCGTTTATAAGAAGCTTACATGGAAAAACTTCAAGGAAGCTCTTATTACGACAATCAAGGATAACGGAGCTATCATGCTGATTATCGCCATGTCTGGTCCATTCAGCTATGCGATCACATGGGTCAAGCTTCCCGCTACCTTGAGCTCCTTCATTTTCGGTATTACCGATAACCCACAGATTCTTACACTGATTATGCTGGGCTTCCTCTTCATTACCGGTATGTTCGTTGATAGTAACGTAAACTTCCTCTTGCTTACACCTATCTTCCTGCCTATGGTAACCAGCGTCGGTATGGATCCTGTCCACTTCGGTGTTCTTATGGCAACGATCGTAACCCTTGGTGTTATGACTCCGCCTATAGGTTCGGCCCTTTATACGGTATGCGGTATAATAGGATGTCCGCCTGAAGAATACACGAAGGAAAGCTTGCCTTTCCTCTTCGCGATTCTTCTGGAGCTGGCAATTCTGGTTTTCTGCCCGAAGCTTGTACTCTTCATACCGAATTTGATTTTTGGCAGCTAAGGAATGGCAGCCAGCTGAAAAGCTTTAGCTGCAATCTTTCTCCTCCATAGAATGTGGTTAAGCCGGTTTACAGAAATGTAGACCGGCTTTTTTTTGCGTCAGCTTGTCGCAGACGATTATGTATGCCAAGAATGGCTTGTTTCAAGCGGTAATAATAAAAAGTGTTAATTGTTAAAGACCGTACCTATAGTATATTATTATAGAAGAAAAGAACTTAAATAACTTTTACCAGGAGAATAAAATGAAGGCCTATTGTCTATTGAATCATGAACTTACTGAGAACCAGGAGAAAGAACTTTCCTCAAAGTATAACTGTACTAAGATAATCTATCCTGCTGAAGAGTTAAAAGCGGCTTGGTCCCAAATCCCGGCTGTGGATAGAATTGACCGAAATGTTATAAGGTCTGTCACAGACTGGCTTGATGGGGCGGAAAAGGGCGATGTTTTGATTATCCAAGGGGAATTCGGCTCTACATTTATGATCGTCGATTATGCGCTGAGAAAGGAGTTGATTCCTCTGCATGCAGTAACAAAAAGAGTGGCGACAGAAAAACGGGATGGAGAGAAAGTTCAAAGACAGTACATTTTTGAGCATGTCTGCTTCAGGCCGTATGAGTATTATGATTAGCAGGGGAGAGGTACAAGCTTCCCTGTAATAAATTTAAGGCAGGTATGAAGCCCCTCACTCATTTTTTACAAGATCGAACATCCCGAATCCCTGGGAATTCTTAGAACCAATTCCTGTGTTATAAAGAAAATCAAGATATTCCTTTTTGCCTGAAAGTATGTAAAGACCTTGATAGGCTTCAATTATCGTATTCTTGTATTTGGTGATGTATTTATCCTTTTGCGTTACAAGAACTGGTTCTATTGAAATCAGTTCTTGTATGTATGCTGGAGATGACTCAGTTTCTGAGACAAAGTTACCTGAGGCTTGTGACTTCCTTATGAAATTATTGTTTACTTCGGCTGAAAAATCATCAGAATACGGATTCAGGTAGAAAGTATGATTTGTGCCTCGTAGGGTTTTATGGATACATATAGGCGAGATCATATTTATGAGAATGCTGTCTTCTGTAATATGCTCGTTCCTTCGTGTACATTCAACGGGGATGAACACCATATCACCGAATTGTATGCCATTTTTTAAAGCATTGTCTTCAATGGTTTTGATAATGTTGTCGTCAAGCGAGCGGATTTCAAAGCTTACTCTGTCAAAAAAAGTTATTGATCTGCCTTTTATCTTGCATTTTCCCTGCAAAAGACTGAAAACAAACAATTTATATTTTCTCTTGCCATAGCTCTCTCCTCCATCATGCAGGTCTGAATTACCTAAGGAATCGCCCAGCAGTTTATAGATTATTGCCTGAAGGATATTGTGGTAGGAAAGAGGCAAGGATAGGGGCTCGTTTAATTTAATAGAAAGTTTAAGCTGCATTTTGATTATTAAAACTTTAGAATCACCTGTTATTCTTCATCTTGTAATTCTTCTTCAATCTGTTTGTCTTTTTTTTCCTCAGTTTCAACATATGAAGTAAGAATATCTTTGTTAAAAACATCTTTTAATTCTTCCTGGTCCTCACACATATCTGCAAGTTCCCATAAAGCTTTTCCTACATCGCATAAGTTCTTATACACGCTCTCTACCATATTAAGAGTCTCCTCCTCACTTGTTTGTTCAATGACCGAATTGAGGTAAGCTTCGTCAGTATACATGATTTTTAAGAAAGCTATGTTTTCTTCTGCAATACCAAACTTTTCAATGTTCATATCATTAATCTTTTTAAGTAGTTCGTATATCTTATCTCTCATCATACTCTCCTTTGATGCCTATTGATGGCGTCTTTTGTATTCTTCGCTTTTTTTGTTGAGCCAATTATTAAAGCCGGAAAATAAATCTTCTGTAGTGACGATGATGGATTGCAGGAATTTCTCCCCGAAATCGCCCGCTTTGGAGGCCGCTACCGCGACCTTGTCCCTGCAGAAATCAACCGATTTATCCACGGCTTTTTCCCAAATCTCTTTGGTCCACTTTCCTCCACATTCCTGATAATAATATAGATAAGTGGTATCTATTATATTCTGCTCATATTTCTCGATATAATGACCTAGCTGCTTCTGTACTTCCTCATACATGTCATTCACGGTCGTTTTTTTTGAATTGAATGCGAACAGCTGGAATGTCACCAGAGCAAGGGTAAAAATGGTAAATATTCTTTTCATAAACACCTCCGCTTAGATTATAAATGGTTCAATCCTTTATTCATAGCTATTACTAGGTTGATTAGACGAAAATTTTAACAGTTTTCAGTCAGTTAGTGAGTCAGTCTTTCATCCAGCTTGAAGACAAGACCGTATTCCTTCCAACAGGCAAGCTCTGTTCCGGGCATTCTGTCCAGTTCGTGAAAGTCAGAACCGGCAGTCATTATAAGATTTTTGTCCTTTGCGATATTATAAAGGCGCTTTGTAGTATATTCATCAAAAGAGGAGTAAAAGGTTTCGATTCCATCAAGACCGGCTTTAGTAAAATCATCCAAAAGCTCATCAAAAATCGCATCCCGATTCTCAAACTTTCTAAGATTATAATAAGAATGGGCCCAAACTGCATTTCCTCCGGCATCATGAATAAGCTTTATTCCATCAATAAAATCAAGTTTTTCTTCGCGTTCAACAAAGGCCTTTCCTCCATCAGAAAGATAGGCTTCAAAAAAATCCATATAACTCGCAAGCTTTTCGGCCTCAAGAAGAGCCTGATTTTCCGGATTATAAAAGACTGCAGCTGCAAGCTCTGGTTTTCCAACAGATCCTTTTTTATTTAAAATCCTATTCTCAAAATCAATTTTAAATCCCAATTCTGTGAACCTGTCTGCAATCTTTTTTGCACGATCAAGGCGCTTTTTTTTCTGAGCATCCATCTCCTTTTTGAAGACTTCATTGTCTGGATTTATTCCATAGCCTAAAAGATGAAAGCCCTTATTTTTCTCAAGACTTTTGATTTTATAGGAGCAGGAGAGCTCAATGCCGGGAATTACCCTGATGTCGTGTTCTCTGCCGAATTTTATGCAGTCAGGAATCTGCTCGATCGTATCGTGGTCTGTAACAGAAATTGTTGAGAGTCCCATGCTTTTTGCGTTTTTTATGATTTCCTCTACGGATAGTACACCGTCTGAATACGTTGAATGGATGTGAAGGTCTACGGTTTTCATTATTTCTCCTGGTCTGATAAAGGTTCTTATCTAGATAATACTACAAAACAGATATGCGGAAATTAACAGTTTATCGTGAAAAAAATAAGAAATCTGCAATATAAATCGGAGGATGAGCAAGCTTTACATCATTATCTTCCGCAGTCAATAAAAATGGTAAAAGACTAAGCTCCTGAAGAGGAAGGAGGGAACATAGAGTTCTTTTCATATTCAATTTAATTCCTTATAGGTACGGTACACTAAAGATGGAGTCCATATTAACCTCGACGAGGAATGGAAGTCTTAATTCCTTATAGGTACGGTACACGAGATCCTAAAAAAGATTGATGCAGCTAGATTTACTAAGTCTTAATTCCTTATAGGTACGGTACACGGATGGGGGAATGATTGTTCTACTTCGTCCGGGGGAGAGGTCTTAATTCCTTATAGGTACGGTACACAAGGGGTTATGGGCAACATCTTCTGGGTCTGCACGTAGTCTTAATTCCTTATAGGTACGGTACACTTCCTGTAAAGTTAGTGTCGCTTGCTGGAAAAATGAATGGTCTTAATTCCTTATAGGTACGGTACACCTGATAACAATAAATTTTTGTTGCTGTCAGTGTGGGCTGTGTCTTAATTCCTTATAGGTACGGTACACGACGGGTTCTACGACTCGTATACAGTAGAGGACTACGGGGCGTCTTAATTCCTTATAGGTACGGTACACAGATTTTAATCTACCGAAATAAAATAGCCGAAGATTAGTCTTAATTCCTTATAGGTACGGTACACATGGCTTCTTTGAAGTAATAGCAAAGAAGATTCGCGAAGACGTCTTAATTCCTTATAGGTACGGTACACAATATTGTTTTCATGTTCATTCGATGCTGGAGGTAGCTCTAGGTCTTAATTCCTTATAGGTACGGTACACCCTACAACACAATATAAACTTACGAGAGTAAGTTCGTCTTAATTCCTTATAGGTACGGTACACCTTTTGATGCTGAAGGCAGCTCCAGTGTTGAGTTGAAGTCTTAATTCCTTATAGGTACGGTACACTAGCTTGCAGCGTTAGAAAAGCTTTAGATAAATTCAAAGTCTTAATTCCTTATAGGTACGGTACACCGGATAAAGTTTATTCGGAAATATATTCAAAATGTCCTGAAGATCTTATGAGTATAGTCTTAATTCCTTATAGGTACGGTACACCGTTATAGAAGATCTAGAAAAAATAATTGCCGATAAAGTCTTAATTCCTTATAGGTACGGTACACGAGCTGTGCAATCATGTGCAGTATAAACGTGGATACGAAGGTCTTAATTCCTTATAGGTACGGTACACAATTTAAAAGATGATTTAAAAGAAGTCATCATAACAATGTCTTAATTCCTTATAGGTACGGTACACGAACTCGTTTTCGTTTTTAAAAAAATCGGAGTCATTTAAAGTCTTAATTCCTTATAGGTACGGTACACCTACGATACAATAGAAGGTATTGTAGATCAAGTTTCTGAGTCTTAATTCCTTATAGGTACGGTACACTGGAAATCGGATTGTAGAAAATTTTACGAAATATTTCGTCTTAATTCCTTATAGGTACGGTACACATGTGCAGCGATCAATGTTGAAATCAACAGTAGTATTGAATATTGTCTTAATTCCTTATAGGTACGGTACACGATGAAAAGATATTAAAAACATACACCTCTTCTTTAGATTCTGTCTTAATTCCTTATAGGTACGGTACACTCTGAAAAGAAAGGTTACGGTTCTGCAATGGCTGCGATGTCTTAATTCCTTATAGGTACGGTACACTTTAGATGTAAAAGAAGTAATCATAACAATACGAGAAGAGTCTTAATTCCTTATAGGTACGGTACACGCTATGTATTACGTAGCTAAGAAATTCGGCCTAGACGTTGAGTCTTAATTCCTTATAGGTACGGTACACGGCTACAAATTTTCATAATTACAATTACAAGAAGGAAAAAAAGGTCTTAATTCCTTATAGGTACGGTACACCAGAAGGGTCTGTTAGCTTGTCTGGAGGAGATACATTGTCTTAATTCCTTATAGGTACGGTACACTCGAATTTTTATTTTTTCGAAAATATCTATTACAACTATTTTATGTCTTAATTCCTTATAGGTACGGTACACATTTTAAATATTTTACTCCTCCTCAGAGGAGGGGTAAAAGGTCTTAATTCCTTATAGGTACGGTACACCTAAATTAGAATCAAAAGATAATTCAGAAGATAAAATTCCATCGTCTTAATTCCTTATAGGTACGGTACACAAGGCATTTTCGCCTTGTTTTTGCTTTTTTAGGACCTTTTTCAGACTTTTTAGACCTTGATTGTCAAAAAATCAACAAAAAAGTCGGTCGACCTCAAAAAAACAAAAAAACTGCAATTCGCTATCACATAATAAATTGCATAATGAATCATAAAATGGAGAAAAGGAAGGCAACAATTGACCGACTTTTTCATCCATAATTTTATAATAAGTCACACCACATATCTTGTCAATCTTCTTAAATGATATTCGGATTATCATCAGTTACGCCAATTTGTTCCTTGAAAATCACTTGGGCAAAAGGAGTGGAGTAAATGCACACAGAATCTTCATCAGTTTTTATTATCTGCTTCAATTCATTCTTTAAGCATTTTAATTTCTTTTCTGTAATGCTGCCCTCGAAAACCGATTTATGAATATGAACTAAATATTTGCGACAGACTTTCAGGACCTTTCCGACCCGTTTTTGATTTATATCATAAGATAGGATTACGAACATTCTGGAACTCCTTTTCAGTAATACTTATACGGCTTGTATTCATTATTCTGCAAAAGGTGATCAAGATATGCATGAACCTCAGCTTCAATCAATTGGAGGTAGGTAAGGCTCTTTTGCTTGACGGTGAGCCTGCTTTTCAATTTTTCGTCAAAGGCCTGTATGAACATCTTTTTACCTTCATCGGAAAGATAAACAGAATTCGGTATACCCTCCTTAGCATGTTTTACGAACATATCCTTTTGCAGCTGACCTTTGTTGATGAGCGTAAAAATTATTCTGTCTGTAATGACAGGTTTGAACAAATCTGCAAAATCCAAATTCAGGCTGTAGTGTCTTTTGTTCGCAGCGTGAAGTATTCCAATACGTGAATCCAAAGAAGTTTTCCAGATTATCTGCTGGATGCGGTTGTACAAAAGGGTATTGCCGAAGCTTATAAGCGCATTTATACAGTCTTCTGGAGGTTGTTTCGTCCTTTTTTCAAAATAAAAATCCGGCTTTTGAAGAATAGTATTGAAGGCTTCGTAATAACTCTTCCTGCATCGTCCTTCTATGAGCAGAACGTGTTCTATGGTCTTGCATGCCTTTATTTTTTGTATTTCAAGAGATAATTCATTTATGTAAGCAGTCAAATCTTTGTTCTGCTTTTTATAATAGCGCAGGTTAGCCCTTATATTGTGAATTGCCGCAATCTCTAGAATCTTTGCGCTTTTTATTCTCTTTTCCAAATTAGAATATTCATTGCATTGCGCCAGAACCGTTTTTGAATCACGGTAATAGCTTTCTGGTATAAATGTACCTGTCAGGTTACCGTATTTGTCATAAATGCATAGTCTGATCTTTTGATTGAACAAAGTACGAATAACATTCCCAGGGAGTATTATATCATTGTAAATATTAATTTGTTCTGTAGCTTCAACCGGTATATGGTGTTTTTCGTCTGGATTTTCAAACAAAAGTGAAAAATCTTTTTTATTCAATATCCCACCTTTTAGGATATGATATTCTTCATTCACTTTTTTTATTACGCTGGGATGCCATTGGGCATATATATTCTGCTTCTGGTATTTATGTTTTTCAACAATTACGGCATTGCCTTTTTTATGGAATTCGAAACCAAGCAAGGTTTTTGAGAATACATTGAATATACCGCTTTTTTGTTCATTGAGTTCAAGCTTAAAATCTTTACTTAGCTTTTCTTTAATCTGTCTGAATATGATTTCTCCTTGTTCTATGTTATCCACATAAACATTGATATTGTCCGCGAAACGCAGCCATTTATATTGCCTGTCTTCCAGGAAACAATCAAAGTCATGTAAGTAAATATTACTTAAAACAGGACTTATTGGCGAACCTTGGACTATTCCTTTTTTCTTTTTTATTATTTTCCCATCTTTTATAACAGTGCAGTAAAGGTATTTTTTTATAAGGTTCAGGACTTTTTCATCTTTTGTTTCTTTTCCAAGTTTTTCCAAAAGCAATTCAATTGATATTTCATCAAAAAAACTTTTTATATCTATCTCGACTGTTAATTCTTTTCCTGATTCAATGTGTTCCCGGGCTTTTTCTGCCGCAAGCTGGATGCCTTTATTATATTGATAGGCATAGCTTTGTTGAAAAAATCTTGGATTATAAAAATCATTCAGTTTTTGTGCAATAAGCCTTGTGATTATTTTGTCAAAATACCCCAGGCTTGTAACAGCCCTTTTCTTCCCTTTGTTGCTTACGATTTCATATTCTGTCACAAATTCAGGTTCGTAGGTTCCGTCTAGGATTGAGGAAATGATTCTATGCTGATTATTTATCCAGTTTTGTGCGTTTGAATAGTATTGTACTGTCGAATCTTTCGGTTTTTCTATGACAAAGTCATCATCCTGCAATTTTAGCTTGTTCAACGCTCGTTTAATATTCTTTTTAGCAAGCACACTTTCAATCGTTATCATAAACACCTCTTCATTTATAGAATATTTCCCTTGTGGTTCTGTAAGGAACATAAGTATTTTCAATTCTACATCCTTTTTGTTAAGAAAGAAAAAGTGTCAATTTTTTCGTGCTGCCTCTTTAGTATTATTACGGAGGTAAGTTTATGGCAGTTTTTGAAAACGTAGGTATAATCCTTTTATCATATCTTGGTATTTCTTTATTTATTGCGATTTATGATGCCTGTTTTGTTTTTTATAAAGTGTATCAAGATTTTAAGGAGGGAAAGTTCGACGACACACCTTTTTTGGGAACCTTAGAGATTATCTTTTATCCAAGTATTTTCATTTTCAGCGGAATCTTTTTTCTTATAAGAAAAATCTTTGGTATAGAAGTAGATGATAAGTAATTATTCTGGCGCAGGTGCGGACAGGAATATAAATGCTTTTACCGCAATCGTGGGGTTGAAGAATACTTAAGAGACTATGTGGAGGCTAATATGAGAATATGGGGTGAAATTTTTTTAACTGCACATTTTGATTGTGACATGGTATTCTGCAGAAAAAGAAATGAAAAGTTTTTGAGTCTGATTGATTCTGGAGCCGATGTGAATGCCAGGGATGATCACACTTGTACAGTACTCATGAATGCAGCAGGAACAATCTCGCCGGAAGCCGTAAAAGCGCTTATTGAACATGGTGCTTTAGTTAATGAAAAAGATAAATACGGTTGGACACCATTGATGTTTGCTGCCTTTTACACCGTAACAGAAAATGTAAAAATCCTCTTAGAAGCAGGTGCTGATATTAATGCTGTGGATTGCGCAGGATATACTGCTCTTATGTATGCAGCTCTGGGGAACGCTCCAAGAGAATTGATAGAACTTCTTATAGAACATGGGGCCAGATTAGATGTATGCGATATAGATGGCTTTACACCTTTGATGCTGGCAGCTGATTGCAATGGCGTAGAAGCAGCAGAAGTTCTTATAGAGCACGGTGCTGATGTAAATGCTGTATATAAGGACCTAAAGGGAACAACCTTAATGTTTGCAATTTATAATCATGGTAAAAAGGTTGTAAAGCTTCTTATAGAACATGGGGCAAATGTAAATGCACTTGATGAAGAGGGCTATTCAGCTTTAATGATTGCTGTTGAATGGCTTCATGATTATCAATTTGTAAAACTCCTTATAGATAATGGTGCAGATGTAAATATTGTAAATAAATATGGAAAAACAGCCTTGATGTATGCAGAAAAAGCCGGTTCAAAAGAGATTGTAGATTTGCTTATTGAGCATGGTGCGAAGAAGTAAAAACGGGAGGGAAAAGTGAAGAAAAGTTTTTGCAATATAGAAAAGTCGTGATAGAATTAATTTAGAAAGAATGTTATTGGAAAAGGAGAAGGGAAATGATTAATTATCAAAAAGAAGAAAACAAATTGGCTGTTAAGTTTGAAGAGGGAATGACACCACAGTCACTTGAAAAGGAATTAAGAGCATTGAACTTAGCTAGTGCAGGTGGGAAACTCTTAAAAATTGATGTGGATGATGTTCCGCAATATCTTATTTTTGTAATTGCACGAGTGGTAGGCAATCTCTTTTCTGCAATTGCGGTAAAAGCCGGAGAAGAATACATCGTAGCAGTCTCTTTTTGCGAAATCCAGCCAGGAACAGTCGTAAAATAAATAAAATACCATATATTCACAACAGCGACAGCAAGCCATAGCAATAAGAAAAGAGCAAAGTCTCTTGATATAGAAATTATAAATGTTACAAAACTGTAAAGGTTATAAAATAAAGGAGAAGATAAATGTATTATTCCTTATTTTTTGAAGCAAGAAGTATCCAATCCTACATTTTCGACAGCGGGAAAATGAAGGAAATGGTTGGTGCAAGTGAAATTGTAAAAGAGCTTTGTGAAAGTAAGCTTGATGCCGTAATAGACCACTTGAAACTCGAAAGGATCGTTCCAGAAAAAAAAGAAGATTCGAAAAAGATAGCTGAGATGGCTACAAATCAGATCTTCTTTTCTAGAAGAAGTGGTGGTGTATTTACTGCCATTTTTGCAGATGAATCTATGCGTGACAGATTCCTTGCAATATGGAGTATTCTTGTAACAAGATTGGCACCTGACCTTGAAACAGTATATGCTGTATCAAAAGGAGATGATTTTAAGGAGCTTGTAAAATCTACCTATGATACTCTTGGTTATAACAGGAATTGTCCTCCCGCTATTTTACCAGAAGCTGGTCCAATGCATGTTCTAGCTCCTAGAACTGGAAAACCTGCGGTTGAAAATCATCCTGTTGCAGGTGGTGAAGAGGTTTGGATGGATGAAGCAAGTATCTTGAAGTACGAAAAAGAGGCTTCAAAGGTTTTGTCAAATTCTTTTCTTTCAGAATCAAATAGAGATAAATATAAATTTCCTAAAAACCTTGAATATGATATTAAGGAAGAAGACCCCTTTCCATTTAGAAAAGATTCCCGCTATTTAGGCTTGATTCATGCGGATGGAAATGAACTAGGACAGTCTCTCATTAAACTTCGTGAAAGTTTTGACGATGGCGCTGAATATGCTGTTATGCTTCGTTTATTTTCAGATGGTTTGGAAAATGCCACTAAAGAAGCGGCCCAAATTGCGACAAATAATTTAATTGCAAAATGGGGTAAGGAATCAGGAATCCTTCCAATGCGTCCACTTGTTCTTGGTGGTGATGATTTAACAGTTCTTGTTCGTGCTGATTTTGCCATGCAGTTTGCAGAAGATTATTGCAAGGCTTTTGAAGAAAGTACGAAAAAACATTTTGAGTATTTACATAAGGCTTCGGATGGTAAAATTCCTGAAAAACTAACTGCTTGTGCAGGAATTGCTTACATAAAAAATAATCAGCCATTTATGGATGCCTTTGAGTTAGCTGAATCTTTGTGTGCTGCATCAAAGAAAATTTCAAAAGATGTAAAAACAAAAGAGGACAGAGAATTTATTCCTGCCACAGTAACGAGTCTGGTAGTAACAAATTCATTTATAGAAAATTATGAGGATTACAAGAAAAAAGAACTTACAATCAAACAGGGTAACAAAGAATATATTGCAACACTTACCGCTTACTCTTTTGAGGAAAATGAAAAATCAATACCTACACTGTCCGCATTGAGAAAGCTATGCGGAATCTTAAAAGCCGATGGTGTTACATCTTCTTCCGTAAGACAGTATGCCACAATGATTTTTGGGGACCCAAATATTTCCAGAGAAAAGTGGCGGCGTTGGATAGAAGTGTTAGGAAACAAAAGCAACAAATTAGTTGAGGCGCTTAAAACTTTTAAGGTTGAAAATGGAAAAGAATCTCCATGGACCCAAGAAAATAAGACCCCTATTTTTGATGCTCTTCAGCTTATGGGAATGGAAGAGGAGGAGAAAAAAGATGCTTAAGACTAAGATGATATTACATATGCAGGGCTATTGGGCTGTTGGCAGTGGTAAAGGCGGCGGAAACGAAGTTGATAACCGAATTGATCGCGATGCCGATGGACTTCCTTATGTTCCTGGAAAAATGCTTAAGGGTCTTATAAAGGATGCCTGTTTAAGACTGAAGAATGCTGGTAACTCGAATTATAATTTTGTGGATGAGGTATTTGGAAATTCAGGAAGTTCTGATGGCTTAAATCGAACAGCTACTTCTGAAGGAAAAATATATATTTCAGATGCAAGGCTTTCACCAGCTATGCGTTCTGCTTTAAAAAAAGAAGAAAATGCAGCGGCTAAAGCAAAACTTACGAGAAATATTTATTCCACTGCAATTGATAATGAGACTGGTACTGCAAAAGATAAATCCTTAAGAGGTTATGAGGTTGCAATCCCAATGGAATTACAGGCAGAAGTTGAATGTGACTGCACAGAAGAAGAAATGGATTGTATAAAAGTGGCTGCAAGTAAACTTGTTTATGCTGTAGGCTCTCACAAATCAAGAGGTTTGGGAGAAGTAATAATTGAATTTAAGGATGAGGCATAAGGATGGGAGAATTATATTTTAAGGCAGAACTTTTAGACGATGTAATCGTAAGTCAGAGTTCAGCTACAGTTGGTGATCATAAATCTTTGGATTATATTCCAGGCTCTGCATTCTTAGGAATTGCGGCAGCTAGATTATATCCTACATCAAAAGATCCCTGGAAGCTTTTTCATACTTCAAAAGTACATTTCTGTAATGCTTATCCAATGATTAACAACAGTCGAAGCCTTCCGATTCCATTGTCACTTCATTCAGAAAAGGTTCCTAGACTTGGAAAAGAGAAATCTGCTTTTAATTTTACTTATGGCGATGTAAAGGAAGAAGGAATTCAGTACAAGCAGAATAGAACAGGTTATGTTGCTCTGGATAATGGAAAATTAAATCTGATTACTCCATCAAAAACAAGTCGTATGCGTACTGCAGTTGATGCAAAAACTGGGACCGCTGCCAAGTCACAATTATATGGATATGAAAGCATAGATGCTGGACAGATTTTTGTGGGTAAAATTGAATGGGATGATTCTGTTTCTAATTTAATTGAATCTGTGCTTGATATTTTTAAGCCTGGAGAAATTGTTCATGTAGGACGTTCAAAGACAGCATCTTATGGAAGAGTTAAGGTTTCAGAATTGAAAGGTGTTTCAATTTCTAAAAATACCCCAAGTGGAACTTCTTTTTCAATTATCGCAGTATCAGATTTATGCTTAAAAAATCCAGTAACAGGAGCTCCAGAGTTGAATCTTACTCCCGATTTTCTTGGACTTGGAAATAACTGGACCTTGGATAAATCAAAATCTTTCACACGCCCTTCCTGCATTTATCAATATAATTCTTACAGAAAAGAAATCGAAATGCAGAAGACTCTTATTTCAAAGGGAAGTGTTTTTACTTTTAAGTCTGATAATGAGCTAACTGCAGCAGAAACAGCAAATATACTATCAGTTGTAAAAAATGGAATTGGAGATGCAAAAGGTCAGGGCTTTGGGGAAATAGATGTGTTTGATACAGGAAAGGAATTTACAAGAATAGATTCAAATACCGTAACTACAGACTGTGCAAAGGAACTTACTTCTGAAGAAAGTAAGTGGTTAGAATGGTTCAAATCTGAGTCCCTTAGTAATGATGTTGAAGAGAAAGTTATGAATGCTGTATCTAAATTTGTTGAGCTTTGTAAAGCAATAAAAACATTCCAAACATTCGATGATGAGATTATTTTCTGGCCTGGAAATGCTCAGTGGGGTAGGATTCTTGAAACTTCAAGACTTTGTCAAACAAAAGCAGAATTACATTCAAGCTTGTTTGAAGGAAATACTCCAATTATAAAACCAATTATGGAAACTCACACAGAAAGAAATGGAGATACTGTAGTAAGGAATCCAGATCCAGAATGGAATTATGAAGCTTCTCCTTGTGGACAAACCTTACGGAATTGGCTTATGACATTTATTAATGATAATTCTTTGGATGATAGGAATATAAAAATAGCCTTACAGGAACTTGTAAAAAGATGTAAGGATAAGATTGCTGATAAAAATTGGCTTGATGGAGAAGAAGAATGAGCAGAGACAAATGGAAATATTATTATTATGCAGAAATCACAATAGAAGCTGTTACACCATTAGTACTTGCTTCTGGAAAAAGTGGTAATTTTTTTGATATAGAACTTGTACGAGATGCAAATGGACTTCCAGCAATTCCGGGTACAACTATAGCAGGAATTCTTCGCCATGCATTTCAGAATCAGTCAGACGAAAAGAGTGCAAATCTGTTTTTTGGTTTTCAGGCTAAAAATGAGGGACATTCATCTTCCCTTGAAGTTTCATGGGCCTATGTACATGATTCAAACAATGCTATCCATAAATCATTCTACCCAGTTTCAAAAATTGACGATGACCCAATCTTGAAGGAATTGTATATAAAAGACAATCCAGATTTTAAGCGAGACCACGTTAATCTTACTGAAAAAGGTGTTGCAAAAAATAACGGTAAGTTTGATCGTTATTTTGTTCCTTCTGGAAGTCGCTTTACTTTCTCAATCGGGTTTTGGTCAGAAAATGAAAAAGATGATAATTGGTCAAAAATACTAAATCTGCTATTCAGTCCTTCTTTTAGAATTGGAGCGTCAGGTAGAGCAGGTTATGGAAATATTAAAGTAATAGACATAAAGATACCAAAAAAAGATTGGTTTGACTTGTCAGAAGATAATTTAGAGTCTTTTAAGGTTTGTTCAAAAAATCTCTCTCTTGGGAACTTCAATAATGAAATTGAAAAGAAGGAAATTAAACTTCAATTCCCTCTAGGCTTTAGAATTGGTGGTGGTTCAACATCTTTCCTTAGTTCAAAACATTCTCCAGATATACTTCCTTATAGCGAGAGAATTATAAAATGGGATGGAAACGTTGGTGCATTCGAGTCTAACCCAAGAATTACTATACCTGGTTCAGCAATAAAAGGTGCTCTTCGACATAGGACTGCTTATCATCTTGCAAGAATTAACAAAAAATGGGCTGTTAATAATGCTTCTGCTGATGATGGACTTGCTGATCTTTTTGGTTTCGCTGCAAATGGAAATAATTCTCAGAATACAGGAAAAGCTGGAAAACTTTTGTTTACAGATTTGTATTTGAAAGAATCAGAAACCTATGAGCTTTCTCGCAATAGTATAGACCGATTTACTGGAGGCACTTTGGATGGAGCTTTGTTTCAGGAAGAGAATGTTAAAAACAATACGGCTTTTGAAACATGTATCTATTTGGATAAAAACATTGATAAAACTAGTAATGAATACAAAGCTTTTGAATGGGCTCTAGAAGATTTACAAGCTGGTCGTTTGGCACTAGGCGGAGGTTCTGGCCACGGTCTTGGATTTAATCATGCAGAGGAGGGCAACTAATTATGGAAAAGAAAGATTTAGATTTTCTAAATGCTCAGACTAAGAATGAGTTTTCTGAGGTAAATATTAATGTATCATCAAAATCTGAAGAAAATAATGAAAATGTAGTAAATGCAATTAAAGATTTTGCACCTATAGATGGATGGATTTCATTACAGTCAAGTTCTGCAAAGAGAATACAGAATACCGATTTTGAAGTAGGTAATGAGCATGTCCTGGCTGGAGAATTTTACAATTTGAATGGAGTTTCTCTTTCTGTAAGATTTAATGGAGATCATTGGACTTTAATTACATACTACGAATCCGAAGGCGGAGAACTTGTTCTAAAACGAAATGTTAGACAGCTATCAAAAATAAATGATAAAACATATTTGAACTATGACGTTTTCTATAAGTTTGATTCAGAGCTTGGTTATAGACCATATTGCTCTGCATTCACTGGTTTCTCGGAGGGAAAATAATGATTAAAGCACCTTATAACTTTGTACCACTGGCCCAAATAGTTGTATTTCCAGAATGGGCTTCTCAAATTTCGATGGATAGACCATTTGAAGATGGAATCTCTGGAACAATAGATGTTAAATATAAAGCACAGACTCCTGTTTTTATTGGAAATGGGAAAAAAGATAATAACGGACCTGTAGAAAACTACAAGGCTGCAAATGGAAAGTATGCAATTCCTGGCTCCAGTCTAAGAGGTATGTTACGTAATGTAGTTGAAATTGCTTCTTTTGGAAAATTTAACAGAGTCTCTAATGCAGCTTTGAGTGTGAGAGATTTGCAAAACAGGAATTTGTATTCGAGCCATTTAACAAGACAAATAAACATAAATGAATATGAAGCTAAATCTAAATCCGGCTGGCTCATTTATGAAAATAATGAGTGGATTTTATATCCTGTTAATCATCATAGAATTGAAGATAGTGATATTGAAAATCATTATAACTTAAATCCGAACTCGTTAGAAAACAGAAATGAAGTAGAACAAAGGCTTAGACCTATAGCGCAAAACAATATGGAAGTTTTTTTCTCGACTGCTACAAATAAAAGAAATCAGCATCATGGTGGGATGATTTTACATTATTCAAAAGTAAATAACTTACAATCGGCTTCATCTCCCAATTTTAGACATGGCTATATAGTATTAACAGGTCAACCCGGCAGAAGGTACAATAGGAATCAAAACAGGGTAGTTGGAAAGCATTTAGATTTTGTTTTTGAAGATAGGAATGTTAATTCTAAAATTACACTTGATTATAAACTTATTCTACAGTTTAAACAGGCAAATGCCCCTGATGCCTCTAAACAGAAAAGTGGTCTGAATTTACCAAAAAAATTGAGATATTATCAAAGCTTTGGTTATCCAGGAATTCCTGTTTTTTATCTTGCAGATTCACAAGGAAATCCAGAATCTTTAGGACTTTCTCAGATGTATCGCATTCCTTATAAAAATAGTTTGCATGATGCAATAAATCATTCTTCTAATAATCATTTTTCAGATGAAATGGATTTGGCTGAATGTATATTCGGAAAAATTTCAAATGATTCCAACCATCCAGAAAAATCTTTACGTGGACGTGTTCAGTTCGAAGATGCTGTTACAAACAGTAATAATCTTGCTCAACAGGTCTATACAATCTTGAGTACACCTAAACCATCTTATTATCCGAACTATATCGAACAAGATCCTAATAGTTCCAACTATAAAACTTTAATGGATCCTGATTCTGAACTTCGTGGATGGAAAAGATACCCAGTTAGGAATAACACAAATCCTGTAACAGTGGATAAGTATCAAAGAAATGTTGCTACTCGCTTTAAGCCATTACAGACGGAAACTGTTTTTCAAGGCAAAATCCATTTCCACAATTTAAAACCAGAAGAATTGGGTGCTTTACTTTGGGCTGTTACCTGGGGAGGAGCCGAAAATCTTGCACATTCAGTTGGCATGGGAAAACCTTATGGCTATGGTCAGATTAAGGCAGAAATAACTTCTTTGTCTTATCTTAAAAATGATGCCGTTGATGCTAGTGGCAATATCTGCAATGATTATACAACACCCGAAGAAAACACAAGAAATAACGAAATAGCTAATTGGATAAATGCCTTTACAACTTATATGGATGGAAAAGACAACGGATGGGCAACAAAACCACAATTAGAAGAACTAAAAGCCATGGCTAATCCAACGAATGCGGTACGTAATGGTTGGGATTTAAGTCATCTTAAATTGAGAGATAATAATAAATTGAGAGATAATAATAATAGAAATCAGTTTGTAAATGCAAAGCAATCTTTTAGTTTCCTCGCTCCATATTCTGCAGATAATCAGGAAATGCATTTGTCTCGCATGGTAAATGGAAATCGGAACTGTGGAAATAATTTTAATAATAACAATCAGAGGTATAATAATCAGAATCCTATTCAGCAAAGAGTAACTCGCTCTGAAAATGGTATAGCTAATGGTTCTATTCAAGAGTGTGTTCTGCTTGAGGAAAAAACAAAAAAGGGTGGATGGAAAGCTGTAGTAAAAGATACTCCCGAAATTAGTGGTGTGATAACAAACACAGGGGAAGTTCCTGCAGATAAGAATCCAAATGATGAAGTTAAGTTAAAAGTTACTTCAGTAAAAGGAAATGCAAGTATTTTTCTTTATATAAAAGAAGAATTGGGATAAGAATATGTCAAAAGTTCACATTACTTTAGTTGGTGGACAGTCTATGCCTGTATACCTTGGTATAAAATATTGTAATCCAGAGAAGGTTCTTTTTGTATATTCAAACGAATCTGAAAAACAAAAGCAGATTATAAAAAATGAACTGCCGGAGGGGATTGTCTCTCTAAAAACTGATCCATTGGATGCTGTCAACATGGAGGAAATAGAAAATGCGGCTCGTTCTTATAAAGAAAAATTTAAGGACGATGAGGTGACTTTAAATATATCTGGAGGCACAAAAGCCTGGTCCTATTTTTTCTCAAAAGAATTTGAGAACATGCAGAATGCAACAATAATATATGTGGATCAGAATAATGAAGTTTATAATCTAAAAGAAAAGACTCATGAAAAAGTTCCATTTGAATTTATGATGCAATTCAGACTTAATAAAAATCCTTTGCAGCATTATAAAAAATTCTCTGATTATACAGAGACAGATATTAAGGCTTTAGAAGAGATCGAAAGAGTAAGAAAAATCGACATAGGAATTTTTACAGAACTTACAAATTTAGATAGAAACCAAGAGGCTCAATTAAAGAATCAGCCACATGGAAAATTTCAAACTAAGAATGCAAGTATAGATTGGGATAAGAAAGGAAAATGTGTTATTTCTTTCAAAAAGAAGGGAGAAATAATAACCAATGAAATATGTTCCCCAAATATTACGGGTTTCATTTTCAATGCAGGATGGTTCGAGTTAAAAGTAGCTCATATTATTTCACAATGGGAAAAAACTAAAGAAATATTTATGAATTGTAAATTCCTTATTGATAATAAAGAAAAAGATTCTAAAAACATAGAGGAATTTCCAAAGAACGAAATAGACATAATTATTAATACTGGTGAAAAAGCTTTATTTGTTGAATGTAAGACAAATTTACATACAGTTACTGATATTGATAAATTTAACACGGCAGTTAGAAATTATGGTGGTAGCGGAAGTAAAGCTTTATTTATTTGCTTAAACAAGTTTAGTGAAAATGCTTTACAAAAATTTTCCGACTGTGGAACTATTTGGCATTACTCTTTTAAGGAATCACAAGATATACAGAGTTTTTATGATATGCTAAATAGAAGAATTGAAAAAATTAATAAATAGCATCTTGAACTGCTTTTATATAAAGGTAAAATAATACAAGTCAAACTAAAGGAGGAATAATATATGAAGAAAAATGTTTTATCCCTTGAGGAAAATGAATTTGCGGTTTGTTTGCATAACAAGTTATGTAATACATTGGATACAGAAGATGTGGTTTTAAAAATTGAAATGAATAATATCAGCGTTTTTTCTTCCGGGGCAAATAGTAGAGGTGAAATTTTGCTTTTAGGAAATAGTATTTCAGATGATACAATAAAAAGTTTCAGACCTGGCAGATTTCTTACAGGAGAAGAAGACAGAAATACTAAAATGCTACGTACAATGATAAATAAAATAATCAAGAATAAAAATATATTCACAAATATTCATATATTGAATAATTATCTGTATTGTAGTATTTCATTTAGATTCGAGGATGAACAGATTTTCTTAGATTTATGGTTAGGTTCTGTTTTGTATGGAAAAGAAGGAAGACGAAAAAGCTTTGCATATAAAGACAATAATTTTATTAGCACAGATGGGGATAATGAAAAAATAGATAGTTATATCAATCTTACAAATGAGAAACATCATAAATTATTTGATGAATATAAGAATCTTTACAGAGATGTTTACGAAAGAAGAAATGATAGAACAATCTTTGAATATAGCCTTGGTTTGTCTTAAATAGACTCTGTGAAAGTCTTTCTGTAAATTCCTAAAAAGTAGGCACTGTGGTAAAATAAACACAGGAGCCTACTTATGGCAAAAAAAAATCCACCACACAAAGTCGT
>JAILBN010000042.1 GCA_024680915.1 Treponemataceae bacterium
CTGGCCTACAGATATGTGAAACAAAATGAATACTTATCTTTATTTGACAATGTCTCCTCTTTCTTCCTCAATCGACTGCCCAATGATTTAGTCCCTTATTGGGACCTTGTGTTCACCAACGGCAGCAATGAGCCCAGAGACTCCTCTTCTGCGGCCATTGCTGCCTGCGGTTTTTTGGAAATGGCGGATAATTTGGATAGCACATCAGTTTCGTCAGAATCTGGTGCGGAACAAGCACAATCCGCGACTTACCGAGAAATCGCGAAGCAGCTTATGAAAAGCCTTTACGATTCTTATGCAGTAAAGGACTCTTCTGTGGCCAATGGCCTTTTGCTTCATGGAACCTATAGTAAGAAATCCCCATACAATACTTGTACTGAGGAAGGTGTTGACGAATGTGTCAGCTGGGGTGATTATTTTTATATGGAAGCCCTTACAAGGCTTTCAAAAAAATGGACTCCATACTGGTAAAATATGTTTTTCTTTGAAGCTGAAGAAAGTGAAGCTATTGTTCGCTATGTAAAAGAGAAATGTCCTGCAGAAGTTGCAGAGATCATTAGGAAAGGGGATGAGACAGCGGAGAATACCTTTATATTCGATTGCCGCTGGGATTTGGAAAGCACCTTCTTTCCTGTGAAATTCCCTGACAAAATTGACTGGCTTTATCAGCCGGCGGATGATCCTGAGTGGACATATGCCTTTAACCGAATGCGTTACTGGATATGTCTGGGGCAGGCTTATGCCATCACTGGGGATGAGAAATATCCTGAAGCCTTTGCCAGGCAGCTTGAAGATTGGGTAAAGAGGGTTAGGCTGGGAGATAAGGAATGTGCCCCGGCTTGGCGGACCATAGAGGCTGGTTTCCGCCTTGAATACTGGACCAAAGCCTGGCAGTACATGCTTCCTTCTGATGCGGTGACCACTGAGGTCCGGCAGATTTTTTTACAGTCTGTCCGGGAGCATGGGGATTTTATCGTCCGCTCTTACAACGACTTCAACCGTATAAGCAACTGGGGTGTTCTTGCCAATCACGGCCTCTTCATGGCTGGTATCCTGCTTGAGGACAAGGCTTTTATCAGCACTGCGTTGAATAGACTGGAAGCTGAGGCCAGGACTCAGGTTTTTCCCGATGGAATGCAGTGGGAACAGAGCCCCATGTATCATAACGAGGTTCTTCACGATTTCCTTGATGTGCTTATTCTTGCTGAGAGGAATTCTCTTTCAGAAAAAGACTATCCTCAGCTTGCTTATATAAAAGAGACGACTTGCCGTATGTGCTATGCCTGCTCCGTCTTCCAAAAGCCAGACCATCATCAGATTATGATGGGCGACAGTGATGATTTGGACGTGAGCTGGAACCTTGCCAGGGGAGCCTATTATTTCCGTGACAATAAGCTTAAGGCCCGTTCCATTCCCCAGTTTGATTTCGACACCATCTGGGATACAGGTTATAAGGCGGCTTTGGAATATGAGACCATGGGGCTTTCTTCACAGAAAACGGTCTCCCACCTGGCCGGTAAAAAGCCTGAGTGTGCGTGGGGCGGGCAGCTTGATGACAGCCAGCCTGAAGTTGCCGATACTGCTTCTCTTTCTGGCGACAGGCAACCTGAAGCCGTAGCCACTGCTTCCCTTGATGGCGGTAACTTATCCACCACCCTTCAGACAAGCGGAAACGTCTTTTTCAGAAGCTCCTGGAAAGATGATGCCTCTTTTGTCCACTTTCATTGCGGAACCATGGGAGCGGGCCATGGCCATTCCGACCAGCTTCATGTGGATTTTTCTGCCAATGGTGAGGATATCCTTGTGGATTCAGGCCGTTTCACCTATGTGACCAAAAAGGAACGCTTCGATTACAAGAATCCTCCTGCCCATAACACCATTACAGTGGATGACGTGAACTACTGCCACTGGACGGACAGCTGGGCGGCGGATGTCCTTTGTAAGCCGGTGAACTTCAAGACTTTTTCTGCGGATGAATATTGTTACTGTGAGGGTGGTCACACAGGCTACCTGATAAAAAATGATAAAACAGGCTGCCCTGGCGGAGTTCTGGTCAACCGCAGGCTTTTATTCATAAAGCCTGATATCCTCTTTTTCGTGGATGAATTTATTGCAAGCGATAATTCCGGGGAGCCTCACAGCTACAAGCAGTTCTTCCATTTCAGCGACACAGGCTCTGTGGTGCAGGGAGGGGTTGGCAGCTCATCGTCGGTTGTGGACGGTCCTTTTTCGAATTCTGGCAGCTTGGCAACTCAAGCTGGAGAACTGACTTCTGGCGGTGCTTATCAGCCTGCTGACAAATATCCTCATTTTTTATTCCGTGGAGAAAAGACCTCAGTTGGAGTCTATACCTGCCCTAATCTGGAAGGTGCAGACTTCTCCGCTGAAATTCTTGATACTGAAGTTTCAAGGCACTACAATAGTTCCCGTCCCAATAAGAGTCTGTGCGTAACAGTCAAGGCTAGTGGCTTTAGGTGTATTCCCACAGTCTTCTTCACAGGTAAAAAAGAGAAAGAGGTATCCCCCGAACACTGTTCCATTGAGGCTCTACCAGTCAGGGTTGTGATAAAGGACTGCGACCTGTCTCCGGAATTAGTAGAGGCATGGAACATCAAGAAAGGAAGCCGTTTTTATACTGTAGTGGCAGCCCATCAGGAATTTGCCGCTCCCACTGAGATGTTCTCTGCTGATGGTTGTACAGGCTATGCAAGCTTTATGGTTTTTGACCGGGTTTCTGGAAAATATACCCTTTTAAGCTGACTGCTTGAGCCAGGACTTGAGGAAGTCTCCACAGGAGGATTTTATGTTCGAAGAACTTCTTGATAAGCTACCAAAAAAACTGGCTTCTTTTCAGCCTTATCCTTCTGCTTCCTGCCGAGAAAAGTGGCAGGACTCAATAGACCCACAGATGAGGGAGCGTATCCTTAAGGAAGCTGCCACATATATGGATTACAGCTTTCCTCCTATTCCGGCCACCCTTTTCATGGATTTCTGCCGTACTGGGAACAGGGTCCGCTTCGAGGATGTCTATTTTACCCGACGCAATGTACTTAATCTGCTTGTCTTGGCGGAGTGTCTGGAATATAAGGGCCGCTTTTTGGACGGCATTATAAACGGAATTTTTGCCCTTTGTGAGGAAAGTGCCTGGCAGCTTCCCGCCCATAATTCCTATATCCGGGATACACCCCAGAGTATACTGCCTGATGCGACCCGACCGCTTATGGATCTTTTCGCTTGTGAGACTGCCTGTCAGCTTTCTGTGATCGAGTATCTGCTGAAAGACAGCTTGGATTCTGTTAGCCCAGCTATATGCCGCCGGATTGAAAGCGAGCTTTCTTTCAGGATTTTCACACCCTATCTAACTCAGGATTTTTGGTGGATGGGTTACAATGGGCAGTCTACCAACAACTGGACCATCTGGTGCACTCAGAATGTGCTTATAGCTGCCTTTTTAGGCACAGAAAAAAAGCTTCCCGATGAAAAGCTGCTTAGTATTGTTTCTAAGGCAGCCTACAGCATAGACCGCTTTTTGGAAAGCTACAAAAACGACGGCTGCTGTACGGAGGGGGCTCAATACTATCGTCATGCGGGACTTTGCCTTTTGAATGCCATGGATATCTTGTCCGTAGTTTCTGATGGAGTTTACGGTCGGCTTTTCACCGAGCAGAAAATAAAAAATATCGCTGAATTTATTGTGAAGGTGCATATTTCAGGGGATTATTATTTTAATTTTGCAGATTGCGCCACAAAGGCTGGTCTTCCCGGAGTCAGGGAATTCCTTTTCGGCAAGGCCTGTGGAAGTCCCCGCCTTATGAAATTCGCTGCTGAAGGCTGGAAGTCTATCTATGATAAAGGAGGCATCCCTTATGTGGGAAAATCCACGGAAACACTGAACCTGTACTATCACCTGCAGGAGCTTTTCAACGCTAAGGAAATGCTGGGCTTTGGGGCAGCTGATGCAGTGGGCTCTTCCTCTGGTATGGGCGGCTCCTTCCTGCTGAACTCCGCTTTTTCTGACACAGGGCTTTATATAAGCCGATGCCCCTCCTACCAGCTGGCCGTAAAAGCAGGCAACAATGACGACAGCCACAACCATAACGATGTGGGAAGCTTCATTTTGTTCAAAGAAGGGGCTCCCTTCATCATCGATATTGGAGTTGAAACGTACTCCAAAAAGACCTTCTCCCCTGACCGCTACGAAATATGGACCATGCAATCCCTTTTCCACAATGTTACTAACTTCTGCCGTCAGAATTCCGAGGGAAAGCAGCTTTTCCAGCAGCTACCTGGAAAGGAATATAAGGCGGAGGTGTTGGCATACAAGGCAGAGCCAGATGGAATGAGCATTTCCATGGAGTTGAAAGATGCCTATGATTCTCGTGCTGGGGTTGGGTCGTATGTGCGCCAAATAATCCACGCCCCGGACTCAGGTCTGATAGTTACGGATAGGGTCGCCGCTACAGCTGGAACTCAGCCCTTCTTATGCCTTATGACAGCGGTGAAGCCCGAACTCGTCCAGAAAGAAGCGGGCAAACTCGTCTTCTCTTTATCTACTGCTACTGCCAACGCAAAATCGCAGGGCAATGCAGGTCCACAAAAAAGGGGTGAGATACCCCTGAAGGCAGAAATTAGGCTGACCGGCAGCGACCTTGATGCTTTTACCTGCGAAGAGTACCCCGTTACGGATCCCCGCTTGCAGCAGAGCTGGAGCGGCTCCCTCTACCGGCTTAAAATAAATTATACGACAAGCATAAAAGCAGTGTTTGCCTGAAAATCCAGAAAACCTCGCCGCAAATACGCATTATCGCTCTCAAAAGTGCAAGCTGCTTGTGAAAATCAAAGAAAAGAACCCCGGTTTGATTGAAAATTCGCTAGACGCTATGTGGTAAAATCTTCGCAGGGTTTTAGGGGCTGCGTAAGCCCCTAGGCATGGGGGTAGCGGACAAGACCGGAAGGAAGGAGCGAGCCCTGGGCGAGTGACTGACTGAGGACTTGGGAGCGAGGGGGATTCTTCCCCCATATCTATCAAATAATCTGTTGGGTCAGCCTCTCTCTGTATTCCGACGGAGAGCAGCCCTTCACTTTTTTGAAAACGGTACTGAAATAAAAGGCACTTTCAAAGCCCAGCCTTTCCGCAAGCTCATAAACACGGATATTGGCATCGGCTTCAAGGATTTTCTCCGCGGCTGCGACTTTTTCTGCCGTCACATACTCTACAAATCCTATATCCCCGGATTTTGTGAACATCTGGCTCAGATAATTGGGGGTGAAGCCGAAGACATCCGACACCTCATTCAAGGTCAGCCGCCTGTTTATGTTTATTCTGATGTATTCCTTCACTGAGTCTATTATGTGGTCCTTGTAGGTAATTCGTTTTTCTGAGAGAGTCTCATTTATTCCTGTGGAAAGCTTGTTCATCCACTCGACGATTTCCGGTGTGGACCGCATATGGTATATGCTTTTTATGCCATCGGTCTCTGTTGCAAAAAAGGAGTCCAGATTTTTCTCTCCTCCGGGGATTTTTATACAGGAGCTGTAAAGCAAAAAGCAGGCACAGTCCATGGCACTGAAACGCTCCGATGTGTGTAGAGTGTAGTAGGAGACCAGATTTGCTACTACCGCACAGGCTTTTTCTGAATCCAGGTTTTCCAGGGCCTGGGTGAATTCGTTTTTCTGCTCAGATATAAAAGTGCTTTCTTGACTTGCATCATAAAGGTCTGCTGTGACTATGGAATTCTCCTCGTTGTTCTTCTCTGAGGCAAGAAAGGCACCGTAGTAGGAATTGCATATCTCGGAAGGCTTTTCCACAGGGATTCCCACGGCGCAGTAGACATCCACGCTGAAATAGGAGAAAACAACCTCCTGAACTTTCGGGAGTACATCCTCCATAAGGGATTTTTGTACTGAAGCTGTTCCTTTCATTATTATCAAGGCAAAATTGTGGACGTCCACGGCCACTGCGAATGATGGAAAAAAGCGGTTCACTGTTTCCTTAGCGATTTGGATGACACTGTCGGAAAGCTTAGAGAACTGGGCGCTGTCCATTTCTCTGTCTGAATGAATTTCAGTTTTGCAAAGCACCACCACGTATTTTCCCGGCTCGAATTTTATACCCAGCTCCTCTGCAGCTGCGGTGGATTGTTCCTCGTTCTCAAAGTAGTTGTTGAAGAGGCGGATAAAAAAACGGTCCCTGTAGGCGGATACATCCTGAGACACCACTCTTTTTTCCGAAGCTTCTGATGAATCGTTCATCGTTTTTTTTATTTCTTTTACTTGGTCTATGGCTTTTTTTATTGATGCCTGGAGCTTTTCCGGTGTCAAGGAGATTTTCACCAGATAATCCAAAGCCTGGACACTCACTGCCTCCTGGGCAAAGGAGAATTCCTCATAGCTGGTGAGAAAAATGAAAACAGGAAGCTTGCCGTATTTTTCCCTGCATTCCTTGGCGACTTGAAGGCCGTTCTTAACAGGCATGTTTATATCAATCAGGACTATATCCGGTTGTAGCTCATCTATTTGTTCCAAGGCCTGCTGTCCGTTGTGGGCGGTTCCTGCATATTCTATGTCCAGGGCTTTCCAGTCCAGCATGGATTTAAGTCCCACAAGGACAAGCATCTCATCATCTACCGCCAGAAGTTTTATCATACTGTCTTTTCTCCTTACTCCGCTTCAGATGCTTTATAGGGAATATGCACTGTGACGGCTGTGTACTCTCCCTCCGAACTTTCCACCGAAAGCCCGTATTCCTCTCCGAATACCAGCTGCAATCTTTTATGCACGTTGGAAAGACCTACCTGCTTGAACAGGCCTTTTCCGCTTTCAGAATCATTGGTCAGAATGGTAGCCAGTTTGTCTTCTGGAATACCTGTTCCGTCATCTTTTACCACCACACTTATCTCTGATTCATAGTCACTGCTTATCTTTATACTTATTACACCGGCATTCCCCTTAGGTTCTATACCATGGAATATGGCGTTCTCTATGAGGGGTTGCAATGTGAACCTAGGGATAAGGGCCTCTGTAAGAGAGTCATCCTCTTTTTCCACGATCATGCTTACTGAACCGCCGTACCTGTATTTCTGCACGGTGAAGTAATCCTCAAGAAAGCTCAGCTCCTGGCGGAGTGTTATCATCTCATCGTTCCTGTTTGAGATATTTCGGAGCAGAGAGGCGAAGGCTGTAACCATCTCTGCGATTCCAGGGGCGTTCTGTATAGTGGCCATCCAGCGGATTGAGTTGAGGGTATTGTACATGAAGTGAGGATTAATCTGACTTTGCAGCATTTTGAACTCAATTTCCCTCTTCTTTTTTTCATTTTCCACGGCAGTGTTCATCAGTTCTTTTATGTTCTGGGACATATTATTGATTCCTTTGCCCAGTATTCCGAACTCATTCTGCCATTCTATG
>JAILBN010000057.1 GCA_024680915.1 Treponemataceae bacterium
CAAGCACCCGCCTTGCCGTTCGACTTGCATGCTTAAGACGCGCCGCCAGCGTTCGTTCTGAGCCAGGATCAAACTCTCCATCATTTATTCATTAAGCCCCGAAGGGCCTGATGACAAAATCAAAAAGTCCGTCCCTCGCTTCTATTCAAGGAACCCGTCCCTCGTCGGGACGATCTTATTCTTGGTTTTCGTATCCGGGCGCGCCCCAAGAGAGCCGCGCCCTTCAGAACCTGCTGATGGCTTTCGTATGGAAACCATACTACTTGCTTTTCGTTTCTTTCCTTCCCTCTTCTTTCAAAAATCCCTGCCCCGGAAACTCTCGTTTCATCAGGCTGCTTTATCGCAAGCAAGAAAGATTATATAACCTTTCTTTGTTTTTTGTCAATACCGTTTCCTTCTTTTTTTCAACTTTTTTTCAAGCCGTTCAAGAAGGAGCTTCTCGGCGCCGCGCTCTTTTGGGGCGCAACGGAACACAACATATCACACTCACTTAAAACTGTCAATATGTCGCGCTGCTTTTTTTCAGTTTTTTCCGAAAAAAATCGATTTAAATGAAATCAAATAGTCTATGAATGAAACATACGAAGCAACTACGCACAAAATAGACATTACTGTTATTACTATAGTAGAAATACTTTCAAATCCACTTATATTTACACCAAGTCTTACCAATGTATCAACTGCCAAACAGACAAAACTCGTAGCGATATAAAGGACCGTCTTTAATTTTCCGCCTTTTCTGGCGCCTACGGCTACACCTTTTTTGGCAGCAACCATGCGCAAGAACAACATTCCCGTCTCCCTGTAAAACAACAACAAAAGAACGATGAATGACATATATCCAGTATGTACATAACAGAAGAATGAACTAAGGTGAAGCACTACATCTGCGAAAGGATCATACAGCTTACCAAAATCGCTGACATTGTTCATTTTCCGAGCATAAAAACCATCCAAAAAATCAGTAAACTCAGCAAAACAAAGCAATGGCAACAAAATACATCCAGTTATAAAACCAGATGCAGGAAACCATTCTGGCAATATGTAAATAATCAAAAAAATCGGTGCAAATACGAGTCTTACAGTTGTGAATTTATCAGCTTTAGTCATGTATAAAATATCAGAACATACACGAAAAAAGTCAATACACTTTTATGGATAAGCCTTAAAATCTTGTACAATACTTATGCAAGATTCTACTTTTTTATCCGGCATAAGGCTTGCTGCAATCGTAACAGCCTTTTCCGTTACTGCGGCAGAATCAGAGACACCGTGCAACACAACCGTATCCCCATTGATAACAGCCTTCAAGAAGATAATATTAAGTTTATAGTCGAAAATCAGCGTATTAACGAGCTTCTGAGCATCATACAGGCATTTTAGCTTCTCCGCGCCATTTTTTTCTTTCTCCGGCGTTATTAGCGATTTACGAAGATCATCTATTACAAGCGCAGATTCTTCAACATTAAGTATTCCTGTATTAATTGTCAGATGAAAATGAGACGGATCTTCATTAACAAGATTGAAAAAACTCTTGTGGAAACCCAAACGGTTTGAATCGCTCTCTTCGATTCTTTGCATTGCCTGTTTTTCGTTCCAACTGAACTCATCCATCAACCGTTTTATACGTACATCATTTTTTGCCACAAAACGCACAGAAATCAAATTAGGAAGAGATTCAAGGATAATGAATGCACCACGACCTATTAATATGCAATTTCCGTCCAATGCAGACTCAAGAACAGCCGTCTGAAGATAATCTAGATATTCATCACGATTTTTTGCTAACGACGCGAAAAAACCCGGTTTTCGCTCGTCATACTTCTTCATCTTGTCTTCAGGGAAACCAAGATCAATAATTCGTTTTTCAATATATTTCCTATCGACAAATTTATATCCCGTCCGGTTTGCGAGTTCTCTAGCAACCTCATCGCCAAGAGCTGCGACCTGTCTTGAAATAGCTATTATTGCCATATAAGTTCCCCCTTACATTTATAGAATAGTGGCAATATTCAAAATTGTCAAAAAAAAGGCTGCTTTTTTTCAAAAAGCAGCCTTTCAATCACATTAACCTAAACTATACGTTCAAAATTATTTAATCTTGAATGTATCGTATTTGATTGATGAATCGTATGTACCGGCACGAACTTCACCAGCGATGCTAGGAATTTCGATCTTCATACCAGGATGGATAAGGTCTGGGTTGGAAGGATCTTCCATATTTGCCTTATTTGCGTTATACAAGTTTTCCCACAGAGTAGGATTGTTGTAAACGTATGATCTTCCTGAAATGTTCCAGTAACAGTCTCTTGTCTCTTCCCAAGGACGAACAATGTAGTACTTTGGAAGCGGAGTTGTGTCTGAGATTTCAGCCAGAACATTGATAGCGTCAAGAGCATACTCCTTAGCAGAATCATATTCTCTTGCCTGGAAAGCAATTTTAGCGTTCTGGAGAGCCTGCTCACCTGCAGTATATGTCATAGGATAATAAACATCACCCTGTGCATTTTTTGCCCAAACAAGCTGGTTTTCAGCAAGAGCTATGCTGCTCTCTGCCTCTGCCATTTTCTGAGCTTCAGCTTCTCTCCTGGCACGAGCATTAGCTTCTGCCAGTCTTCTTGCTTCTTCTCTCTTTCCAGCATCAATTTCAGCTTCAGCGAGTTTTTCGTTGATTACGATCTCAACTTCGTTTCTCTTAACCTCAGCCTGTTGTGAGAGCTCAAGAGCAAGGACATAATCGCCTCTGTCAAAAGCTTCCTGTGCAAGCCTATCATAATCATCGGCCGCCTTCAAAGATCTTGAATCAGCCCAGCTTTCACAAATAACAGGCAGAACCATGCAAAAAATTACTAATAAAGAACAAATAAACTTCTTCATCATCTTGCCTCCTAATTATTTGAAAGAGGTGCGATTATATCAGCCTGAGCTGCAAGAATACTAAGTTCTTCTGCACGTGCACGGCCTCTTTCCAAAGCTTCTATA
>JAILBN010000104.1 GCA_024680915.1 Treponemataceae bacterium
CACATGATCCCCGTTTGGCAACGTAATCATACCAGTAAACTGGAAATATCCGTTTTGTTCGTTTCCACGTCTGGACGATGATTGAGGAACAAACTTCATATCCGTTACATCAAGCGTCATACCAGAAATACCAAGCTCAAAATTACTACTATAAGTAGCATCTGCTAAGTTAAAGCCCTTGTAATCAACCAAATTGCACCGGAAATTTTCCATAGGAATATTACTTTCATCTATATAATATCCGCTCGGCAGTACGATTCCGCTGTTATCCATGCACAAATAAAGTTTCGCAGGCTCCAAGCTGCCATCAGGATTCTTCATCTGTTCAATTTCAAGATGAGAGCCTTTCGTTGACGCAATGATATAATTCGAAACATAGAAAGAAGTGCTTTCCTCGCGATGGGCAACAAGCTCTTTTACCATGCCGTCGAATCCTATATAGAACTTCTCAACTGTCATGCGGGAACCAGAAAATATTCCAGGCAAGGCTTCCGGAAGGTAGAGAGTTCCTGAAAAAATTATTCCGTCATCCACAAAAGACGCCTTATCCAAAATAAAACCCATTCCGCATATTTGTAAAGAGCAGAAAGGAATTTCATACTGTTCCACCCTACCATCAAAATTAAGATAAAGATCATTGAAGTACATTTCAGAAAGACAGCTGTTCTGGGGAAAAGCAAGGGTGGCCCTGCTTATATAAAACTTCTCCTCTTCCATCAAGAGGGTAACGTCCTTTGAAAGCAGCTCTGAATCTTCGAAGCCGAAATTTCTATTTTCATAATAAGTTTGGTTATCATAGGGAAGCAGGCTTCCATCTGCTTTTGCTATAAAATAATAATACTGACCCTTCTTATTTGCCTTGGGAAATTTCGTCAAAACCCTGATTCTTAATCCTTGGGCATCAAAATAGCAGTTGTCCACTATATCATCATCACACAGAATCTTGGTCTGAACTTCTGAATCATAGCTTCTGCCACCAACAAAACGCCAATGAGCATTCTCAGAATAATAATCATGATGAAAGAAGATATCCCCCAGGGGCATTTTTCTTCCTTGAAAAAGCAGACTGGAAGCGAAAATCTTGATATCATCATTTTTGCAATCCTGATATATGAGGATTCTTTTCCCTTGCAGACTATAACCACGATATTTGAAGCTGCTTCCAGACCCCTTCAGAGGGGCGGTTATCTCTTCAGGAGAAAAGCATATCTCATAAGCATTGTAATTTCCAATTAAATTAAGGCCGGGAACCTTTATGGTTCCGCTGCCATAGAGTTTTTCTCCATCAAAACGGACAGAAGAAATCTGGAAGGCATAGCCATCGCCTCCAGAAACAGGGGCCAGACCTTGCTTATATTCCTCAGAGGTCAGCAGATTGCACTGAGCATCAAAGGCGAGCCTGCCTAAGTTTACATAGGCGAAGGGATATCTCAAGACAAGATTGCCCAGGACGACATAGGAATCCCCTTTTTTCTCTAAAGTGCTTTTGTAAAAAGAAAAATCATAATCCTCATTCAGATAGATATCGCTCCAATCATCCAAGGATTCACCACTTATTACAGAACCGTCGCTCTTAAGGCAAAAATCTTTGAAGTATAATGAAATACAGGGAGAACTCTCTTCCAAGTCCGACAGGCAGTCAGTATTTACGAACACCTCCGCAGGGCCGTGCAAGCCTTCTTCATCAATCGTAAAGCTAAGAAAAAGTATGTTCAGGGAATCTTTTCTCAAATTCAGGGCGTATATATATTTTTCTGAGGTATAGTAGATAAAAGGGGATGCCTCGAAGTCCACTGGCATGCTTTCAAATAAAGCCTTTACTTCACAAGTCTTTTTATCTGTTTCGGCTATCAAGGACTGGTCAGGACTTGTTTCTAAGTTTTCTTTCTTTACCCACTTTTGTCTGAAGACTTCTGTTTCTTCAAGGGTAAGTTCCCTGAAAAGAAAGGGGTAGCAGAGATTAGAAATAAATAAAAAAACAGATAAAAAGAAAAGCTTTCTTTTCATTATTTCCTTAAAAACTGGCGGCAGCTTATGAAAACTATTTAAACTAAATCTCCGAGACAGCTTAATTCTATCATCATTTAGATTATAATAGAAAGAGCATATATGAATTAAAACACTTGACTGGGGGAAAAATGTCCTTAACAGATATCATAAAAAATCCATCTGATGATTTCACTCCGATTCCCTTTTGGTTCTGGAATGACAAGCTTTCAGAAGAAGAAATTGAAAGACAGATGCTTCAGTTCAAAGACAAGGGAGTCAACGGCTTCGTAATACATCCGAGGAAGGGGCTTCCCAAAGAAATACCCTATCTTTCTGAGGACTACTTTCATTTCGTCCGCTTTGCGGTGGAGCTTGCCGCAAAAAACAATATGCAGGTAGTGCTTTACGATGAGGCCATGTACCCCTCAGGCTCCTGCCACGGAAAAGTCGTTGCGGAAACCCCAGGCTTCGCATCCATGGGCTTGGCAATGGTCTCACAAAACTCACAGGTGGCGGCTCCTGGCAAAACTTCGGCAAAAGCGGCCTGTGGCGAAACTTCGATGAAAGCCGCTTCTGAAAAAACATACGCAACAGCAGCCTGTGGCGAAACTTCGATGAAAGCCGCTTCTGGCGAAACTTCCGCAAAAACAGCTTCTGGCGGCATTTCAGCCGCATCCTGTATTCCAGTGGCTTCCTGGGACGGATACGATTTTGTGCTTATGCCCACCGGCGGCACAATCCGGGGAGTTCACCCGGGTGAGGACGACGGGGAGCCGGATGCTCCTAAAAGCGCAGACCTGCTGAACCCGGAAGCTGTAAAAAGCTTTATCCGCAATACCCATGATTTATATTACGCCCACCTAAAGGAATATTTCGGCACAGTCATAAAGGCTTTTTTCACGGACGAGCCTGCCGTTATGGGTAGGAATCCGGCTCCCGGCCTTATTCCCTGGAGCTCCGGCATTTACGAGGAATATCTTGCCGCCGGTGGGAAAAAGGAGAACCTGCGTTTTTTGTTCGAGCCGACTGAAGAAAAGGGGCTGACAGAGGGACTTGAACCGGGAAGCCTTCCTGGCGGCAGCAAAGCCGGGGAAAAACAGTCAGAAAGGTCCAGAAAAGTCACTGCCAGGCAGGAGCAGGGGAAGGTTGCATCGAACATAGCCGCCGAAACACGCGCCATATACCGTCGCGTAATCCACCAACGCCTTTCCCAAGCTTATTACAAGCCGCTTCACGACTGGTGCGAAGACCACGGAATAGCCCTCACCGGCCACCCGGAAAAAAGCACTGACATAGGCTATCTGCAATACTTTCACATACCCTCCCAGGATGTGGTATGGCGTTTTGTGGCCCCGGAAGAGAGCAAGGCAATAACTGGCGAGCACTCCTGCATGGCCAAATGCAGCTCCGACTCCGCCCGCCACCGGGGAAAAATAAGGAACGGAAACGAATGCTTCGGCGTATGCAGTCGGCCTGAAACTCCCTATTCCTTCACCCAGGACGAAATGCGCTGGTACTTGAACTGGCTTTTTGTCCGGGGCGTGAACATGATTTTTCCTCATGCTTTCTTTTACTCCATAAGGGGCGACAGAAAGGACGAAAGACCACCCGATGTGGGGCTTCATTGCGGCTTCTGGGACAATTACAAGCAGATGACAGATTTTATAAAAAGGACTTGCACCTTGCTTACAGGCTCCAGCAATCTGGCTGAAATAGCAGTCTTATGCACCAGTGACAATCTTTCCTGGCGCATAGCAAAGCCTCTTTTTGAGAATCAGGTGGAATTCAACTATCTTGAGGAAGAGCTTCTTCCCCTTTGTGTAATGGAAAAGGGCCGGCTTAAAATCCAAAAGCAGGACTACAAATTCCTGATTTATGAAAGGTCTGAGACCTTCAAGCCGGAGACAAAGAAGCTTATGAAGGAGCTTTCAGAGAAAGGGCTTTGTCTTATTCCCTTTGAAGATGAGGAAAGCTTAATCCAGGAGCTTTTGACTCCCAAGGCTGCTACCAAGATCAACCGGGTTTTCCTGACGGAGACCACAGAGACAGAAGCCCAACAGGAAAATGTCCCTGAGCCCATGCTCAGGGTTACTCTTTGCAGAAAAGAAGGGGAATATTTCGCCCTGCTGGTCAATGAAGGCTTCGAGCCGATAAAATCCAAGCTGCAGATAAAGGGCTTCAAAGCACTTTCCTTTTATGATGCCTTCACAGGAGAACGAAGCAGTGAATACAAGGGTCTTAAAGCTAACCAATGCCTGATTGCAGTGCTGGAAAAGCTTTAATCCTGCAAGAGACCGCTCCGCCATGAGATACTCTCCCCTTACCCAGGGCTTACCCCTTGACAAAAAAGGCTTATAAGGGAAAGATTATGTCGCACGTAAGTGCAAGAACTTTTCAAGAAAACACTTTTCTAAGATTAAGGACAGGAGATGTCTGAGATTGAGGAGGAAGTCATGGAAACCAAACCAAATGCTGAACGCTCCGTAGGAGTTATAGCAGTCATAATCAAAAAGCGTATGGAAAGCGCCACCGCCGTGAACAAGGTACTGACGGAAGCCGGGTCTATCATTATCGGAAGGATGGGCATACCCTACAGCGAACGAGACCTCAACATCATCACACTCATAGTAGACGCCACCACAGACCAGATTGGTTCCCTTACGGGGAAGCTGGGTCAAATAGAGGGCGTCACCGTAAAGTCCACCTTAGCAAAGCTATAAGCAGCCTAGAAAAGCAGATCAAAAACAAAAGGGGTATCAGTATGAAAGAGTGTGAGGCAAGGACCTGCTCTGGCGAAAAAAGGGAAAGTGTAGCCAGCTGGGTAAAAAATCAGATTAAACAGGATGAGATCGACCGTTACATGAATAACGGACACGATTTTATTGACGACAGCTACATAGCAAGGACTCTGGAAGAGAACCGGAATGTAGAAAAAGAAAGAATCCGGGGAATTCTGAATAAGGCCCACGAAGTCCGCCTTATGGATGATGCGGATGTGGCAGCTCTCTGCAACATCACAGATCCAGACTTAAGGGCAGAGGTTTTCCAGGCCGCTGAGGAAATAAAAAAACAGGTTTACGACAACAGAATCGTAATGTTCGCACCGCTTTATTTAAGCTCAAAGTGCGTCAATGCATGCAGGTACTGCGGCTTCCGGGCAGACAACGCAGAACAGGAAAGAACAGTTCTTACCCAGGCTGAGGTTGAGGCAGAGACCCACGTTCTTGCCTCAAAGATAGGCCACAAAAGGCTGGTCATCGTCTTTGGAGAGCATCCTGAGTCCGCGGTGGACTACATCATAGACTGCATGAAGACCATATACTCAGTTCACGACCAGGTCCGTAACGGCGTAGGAGAAATCCGCCGGGTAAACGTCAATGCGGCTCCTATGAGCATTGCTGACTTAAAAAAACTGGAAAAGGGGGGAATCGGTACCTTCCAGGTTTTCCAAGAAACCTATAACCACGAAATCTACCGGACCATGCACCCGGCAGGAACCCTTAAGGGCAATTACGGCTGGAGGCTTTATTCCCTCCACCGCGCCATGGAGGCAGGAATAGACGACGTTGCTATAGGCTGCCTTTTTGGTCTGGCAGATTGGAAAAGCGATGTGCTTGGCATGGTAGCCCACGCCCGGGACCTTGAGAATCGCTTCGGTCTTGGCCCCCATACAATTTCAGTTCCCCGTCTTGAGCCCGCTATCGGCACTGATTTCAGCTTCATCAAGAATTGGGTAAGCGATGATGACTTCCGTTATCTGGTGGCAGTCCTCCGTGTGGCAATTCCTTATGCGGGGCTTATCGTTACCAACAGGGAAAAACCAGAGATGATCCGCTCCCTCAGCGACATCATCACCCAGAGGGATGCGGACAGCCGCATCGGTCTCAGGGCATACTCAGAGGCCTTCAAGGTTGGGCTTAACACGAGCAATGACAAGCAGAAGCTTGAAAAGGAACAGTTCGAGCTCAGTGATACAAGAAGTCTTGATGAGGTTATCCGGGAAGCCGCCGAGCTGGGTCACATAGTTTCTTTCTGTACAGCAGGCTACCGCTGCGGACGTACCGGCAAGAAAATCATGGATCTGCTCAGGACAGGTCAGGAGGGCTGCTTCTGTAAGCTCAACGCAGTGCTTACCTTCCAGGAATGGCTCGATGACTTCGGCTCAGAGGAGACACGGAGAATCGGTATGGATCTTATAAAGAAGGAAATTGAAGAAATACGAGGAAGAACACCTTCTGTTTACACAAAGGTTTTGTTCAATAAATTCTACGGAGATTATCAGAAAGTCGTAGCCGGACAGAGAGATTTGTACTTCTAATCAGGAAAGGCCTGGAAACTTAAGGACAGAGCAAACCTCCTGCACTGTCCTTAAGTCCCGACTTTTCCATAAATCAAAAAATTCAGGAAATATACAAAATGATTCGGAAGCTGATTGATGCACTGGCTGACGGTGAAATGCAAGAGAAAGCTGATTTTATCTTTTTACTGGAAAACATAGATGAAGATGAAAGGAGCTATCTCCATGAGAAAGCCCGTAGACTTACGGAAAAAATCTACGGAAAAAAGATTTTCATCCGGGGCTTGATAGAATTCTCCAACTATTGCCGCAACAACTGCTTTTATTGTGGAATAAGGCAGGCAAATAAAGAGGCGGAAAGATACCGGCTTTCAAAGGAAGATATTCTGTCATGCTGCCGCCAGGGTTTTCAATTAGGCTTCCGAACCTTCGTTCTTCAAAGCGGGGAGGACGATTATTATTCCGCAAAAGATATTGCTGACATTGTAAGAACGATAAAAGAGGAATACCCTGAAGTGGCGGTGACGCTTTCCATAGGAGAACGCAGTAAAGAGGACTACCGCCTTTTCAGGGAAGCCGGGACAGACCGCTACCTGCTGCGCCACGAGAGCGCAGACAAAAAACACTTTGAGAGGCTTAAGCCTGCCTCCTTATCCTTTGACAAGAGGATGAGCTGCCTAAAAAATCTTAAGGAGCTTGGCTACCAGACAGGCTGCGGCTTTATGGTGGGCTCTCCCTATCAGACAAAGGAAGCGCTGGCCCAAGATCTTCTTTTCATAAAGGACTTCCAGCCGGAAATGATCGGAATCGGGCCCTTCATCCCCCACCACAATACTCCCTTCAAAGACTTCCCCCAAGGCAGCACGGAAGAGACCCTGATTCTTATCTCCTTGCTAAGGCTTTTACAACCCCATGCCCTTATTCCTGCCACCACAGCACTGGGAACCGCCGACCCGGATGGAAGGAAAAAGGGAATTCTGGCAGGGGCAAACGTCATTATGCCCAATCTCTCCCCACTTTCCATAAGAAAGCAATACCAGCTTTATGACAACAAAATATGCAGCGGCAATGAGACTGCAGAAGGGCTTGAAAGCCTGAGAAAAGAATTGAGGACTATAGACCGGGAGATAACAATTGACCGGGGCGACATGAAATAGCCTCCCCCAGTCTCCACAGTTTTTAGCGTATGTTCCTTATTTTTATAAGCCTTTCAAAGGGAATGAAGTCGGTAAAATAAACTGTGACGCAGGTCACCGATTTCTTCTCGCTGCCGAATTTACCGTTGGTAAAACGGTGCTCGGCAAAAGCCGGTCCCACCTTTATTTCCGAACAAGAGTCCGCAAAGGACACAAAGCCCGACTTGACGATGACCGCACTGCCAGGAGAAGCAGGAACTTCGAAGGCATCACTGAACACTCTTTCCGCCCCGGAACAGGCAAGCTCCACACGGAAAGGAGCAGACTTTACCCCGCCAGTTTTTATACGAACATCCAGGCCAAGACCGTCCTCATCAGATACCTCCTCCACGGAAACCTCAAAGTTTATATCCGGGCCGTGCAGCTTCTTACGGGAGGCATTGTCCATCTTCCACCAGTCTGTGGTATCGGGCTTCTCATCGAAGGGAAGATAGTACCAGCCGTGCATGGTCTGGGAAAGAAGGCAGCCTGGTCTTCCTTTGCCAGAAGCCTTGCCATAGCAAGAGCTTTTCAAGGCGTCGTTAGGCTCCATTTTCTCCGGGACAAAGGCCCGGTGCTCACAGAAGCTTCCCGCCAGCTTCATCTCTATCACCATTGATCCGTTGGTAAAATAAAGGAAATTTGACTTTCCTTGAAGCAGGGTCCAGGTAATAGCTCCACTATGGGTGCGGGATATTCCGGAATCCTTGTAGAAGCAGGCAAAATCGGGCTGGACATAGCTTCCCTCATGCTCCACATCAATCAGTTTCTGATTATTCATCATCCACATAAGATAATCCGGAGCCTCCAGCTTTTTCTCATCTATAATCTGGAAAATCCTGTTTGCCATATCAAGGAATTCAGGAATGTCAAAGTCATGTCCCATACGGAGATATTCTGTGTAATAATCCACAGGATAAATACGGCAGCCATTGTCCTGACGGGTAGAATTCGCTGTGAAAATGCTTCCGTCCGGCTCTATGTAAGTCAGCATCATGCGGAGGTTCCGTATGGCGTGCCCGTAATAAGCCTGGTCCCCTGTACAGTCTCCTATGGTTATCATTGCATCATTGTTTATGCGGTTATAGTTTCCTGCTGATTTCTCCGCATACTCCCCGTCCTCATTACAATCAATGCCTTCGTTAAGATAAGCCCGGGCCGCTTTACCCCACTCCGGCCTGTCAAAGCACTTGCCACATTCCATAAGGATAGAGGCGATTGCCCATCTGTGATTGGGAGTATGGAAGCCACCCCTGACAGCCATGCCATCTGCAGCTTTGCTTATTATGTCGCTTATTTTCCCGTAAAAAACGCATTTTACATCAGCGGGGCTGTATTCATTCTTGTGACTTTCCAGCCACTGCCAGGAGGGAAGCAGCCTTTTCACACAGAATGCGGTGTCGGGAGCGGAGTTGAAATTGCAATCGATATAATCAAAAAGACCGCTTTCATTCTGAACCCTATGAAGGAAATCCAAAGCAATAAAAATGCTTTTCTCAAGCTGCTCAGAGTTATAGAAGGAGCTTTCCTCATTGCAATAAAGACCCATCATGGTGTTTATTCTGTAAATGGTAAATTTTGCCTGAATCAGTCCGTCAGGATCCCTGAAGCCTCCGAAATACTCATTTTCAGGATCAAGCACCTGCTCCGGCAAGAATTTTCTCACCATGGATTCGCTGTCTTTTATCATCTTTAAGTAATGCGCTCTCATATATCCTCCATCACTAAGAAAGAACAATTGTCTTTACTTCGAAAGGCCTGAAAGTTAAAGCTATACTGCCATCTTTTATTTTCAAGGCTTCAACAGGCTGCTTCTCGGTCATATCCGTTTCATAAGCATTCTTCACACAAAGCAAAGTCCTAAGCTGGCAGGAAGCAGACTTCCCCGTGGTCTCATAGAGGCGGAGCACAGTTTTTCCATGGCTTTCATCCGCTTGTTTGACTGTCTCCAGCATAATATCAGCATTGTCCAGTGAGAAAAAGCTCCTTGAACCATGGGCTGTATTTGGGGAAGGAACTTTATTCTCATTCCCGGCCGAAGAATCCTCTTGGGCGCAAGCAAGTGAGACAGGAATAAGCACAGGAGGATTATTCAGCTTATAGGCCTCCTTTATGACCTCACTTTCAGAAAAGCTTCCATTAAAGACATAAAGGCTGTAGGTCATCTCCTGGATTCCTTGATCCGCATACATATCAGGAATTACAGGGGATTTGAGCAGAGTAAGGGAGATTGTTCCTTCATCAAGGCTGACTCCATACTTGCAGTCGTTCAGTACAGCGACTCCCCGGCTGCCGTCAGTAAGGCAGGTATATTTATGATTGCAGACCTCGTATCTGTCACGGTCAAACTGCCGGGTCCTGTGAACCGGCCTTTTTATAAAGCCGAACTGGATATCGCATATGGCCTCGTCTGTGTAAATTCCAAGAGGGAAGTCCGCCTTAAGGATTTTATGCTTCTCCTGCCAGTCAATTTTCGTCACAAAGTCTATCCGCCGACTCTGAGCCCTCATCTCTATGAACTGTTCCAGCTTTGACTTATTTATATCCCGGCATATCCTCAAACGGACAAAATCCTTCTCGTTCTCCACTATTTCCACCCTTCCAGTGTCGTCCAGGGCAAGGGGAGCCTCTCTATACATGGGTGAAAGCTCCCAGGCATCATAGAAGGGGGTGACATCCTTATACATGGAGAAATTATTGCAAAGGCCCGCAGAAAGCTCCCTGCCGCTTTCTTTATCGAAGATAGAGGATAGCCGTCCGCATTCATCCACACTGACCTTAAGATATTCGTTCTCCAGCAGGATGGAAACTACGCCATTCTCATTGACTGTACAGCAGGAGACAGTTCCCTTTCGATCAGCAAAAAAATCAGAGTCCACACTCTTGCCGTTCTCTCTAGGGGCAAGAACATAACCACAGGGAGGGAGCTTTACCCAAAAGGCTTTTCCCCTTTCTTTGTCCTCTACACGCTCCAGCCTTTCCCAAGGCAAGCTGTTAAGGATAAGGCAGCTGTCAGAGTCCTCATCCTCAGTAACCCCAGCCACGGAACAGGCCGCACTTTCCGCCAAGGCTCCAGCTTCATGAATAACCTCCAGAAGAGCTTTCTCTGCTTCATCATGTACTCTTTTTATGGAAGTACCGGAGAGAATATCATGGAACTGGCATAAAAGAAGCTTCTGCCACAATCCGTCTAACTGCTGAAGATAAGAAGCCGCCCGGGGGCTGCAAGGCTTTTCCGCCGCATCTGACAAGGAAGCAGAAACCAGGGCACACCAGAACTCCGCATTGTGGAGGGCTACCTCCGCCAGCCTGTTATAGCGCTTGGTTTTTGCTTGGGAAGTATAGGCCCCCCTGTGCCAGGAAAGATAAAGCTCTCCCCTGTAAACATTCTGAGGGTGAGGATTAAGGCCATATTCAGATGCAGCTGACGCATCCTCGGCCTCTTTCCTTTCAAGACGCTGGAAAAAATCCGTCAAGGTCTCATACTCAACCTTAGGAAGCCCTTCCAGATTATGGGTTCTTCTTACTGCCTCCAGCATATCCCTGGTAGGACCACCACCGCCGTCACCGTAACCGAAGGGAAAAAGCATACCTTCTATATTCTCTTCCTGCTTCCTGTCATTATTCCAGCGTTGGGAAAGAGAAGCCGCTGTATAGACTGCATTATTCTTCTTATGTATATGGGAAAGAATCTTTGTGCCGTCTATACCCTGCCAATAAAAGTTATTGTAGGGGAACTGATCGCAATCAGGGTCAATGCGGAGAAGCTTTTGGGTCGTAAAATATTTTATACCGCAGCCTGCAAGAATCTGGGGCAAGGCCCCGGAAAAACCGAAGGAGTCAGGAAGCCATGCCGTCTTGGAATCCTTTCCCAAATTGTCGCGGAACCACTTTCTTCCACGGACGAACTGACGGATTAACGCCTCTCCGCAGGGCAGGTTGGTATCATTCTCGACCCAGAAGGCTCCGTCACAAAAAATCTGTCCTGACTCTATTTTTTCTACAATACGTGAATAAAGATCTGGGTATAAGTTCTTTATAGTCTCAAGGATATAAGGCTCACAGGCCAGGAACCTGTACTCCGGATATTCTTCCATAAGAGAAAGCTGGTTGGAATAGGTTCGGGCACATTTACGTTTAGTCTCTTCCAGGGGCCAAAGCCAGGCTAAATCAAGGTGGGACTGGCCGAAGGCACTCATAAAGGGAGCTGTGGAACCGTTCACACAGGAAAGGGCAGCCTTTAACACCTCTCCCGCCTTAAGGATAGAAGCAGTCCTTTCCTTCTCAGGCAGCTCCAAATCCGCTATAAGAGTGAACCTTTTCAATGCGTCGGCAACCTTCTGGCCACGAAGGGATTTTTCGTCCATAACAGAAAGCAGGCTATACAGGGTAAAGGCATCCATAGCGACCTGGTAGACCTCTTCATTCCAAACACCCCAGCTTATTCTTCCAACCTCCACCTGCTTTTCCGCAGGCTCCGGCACAGGCACCTCCCCATCTGCATAGGGGCCGCCGTTCTCCGGCCGGATACCGTGCCCGGCATAGACTTCTGAAAGCATAGAAAAGGCTTCACCACCAGAGGCTTTTGGGGTCAGCGTTATCCAATAATGGAATTTATCAAAGGCACCGGCAGCCTTTCCGTTCACAAAAACTAAGCTTTCTGCCCCGGTATCCGGCCGGCAGACAATCCTCTTCCCGGCCATATTCTGAGGCAGACGCAATTCATATTTGAACCAAGCGTATTCCCACTTTGCGCCCCATTTAGTACCGGGCAAAGCTTTATGAATTTTCGGAAGATCGGAAGCACCCTTTTTCCCTTTAAAAACTGCCTCTGCTTCCTCCATTGAAAGGAAATCATAGGTGGTGAAAAACACAGCAGGGAGAGAACCACACTCAGTAAAGAAAAAGCCAGGTAATTTCTCCATCCAAATTTTTATACGCTCATTCCACTGTCTTCCTAGATCCATAAAGCCCCCTTTACCGATGAAAAACCAGGCTGACCGACAAAGCCAACCCCATAACGATTACTATAAAGACCTGCTGCAGGCAACATCAAGATCAAGAAGGAGCTTATAAAGCTCTTCCCTCGTCGAAACACAGTAATCCGGGGTTTCGTCCTTATTGGCGGGTATCATATTATAACGGGGGGACCAGTCATATAAAATGGAGGTGATACCAAACCTATTAGCCCCCAGAATATCCCGGGGAAGATTGTTCCCAATCATGACAACCCGGCTCTTATCCTTATCCGTAAGAGAAAGAGCATCCATTGCCCCTTGGAACATACAGGCAGCAGGCTTTCTGTCAGGCATGACCTCTGAAATTATACGGGCAGAAAAAACATCAGACAAGCCGTGCTGCTCATAAATATTCTTGAAGGACTCGACCTCACCGTCTGCAACCAGAGCAAGGGTAAAGCCCTCGTCATAAAGCTGACGCAAAAGCCTGCCTCCCTCATCGTGAAGCTCCGCTTTCACCACTATTCCCCGCTGGTCACGCACTTCCGTGGACTCATCCACAAGGGTATCACCGCTATCAAAAAAAACAATAAGCTTACGTTTCATTTAACGTTTCATCTTCTCCTGAGAAAAACTGAAGGTCTTTGAGAAGCCCTTCAGCCGGAGCTCTTCCGCCCTATGACAGGCGACAAAGTGACCGTTGCCTATATCCTTGAGCTCAGGGGCGAAATTCTTGCAAGTCTCCGTACAATAACGGCAACGCTCATGGAAATAGCAGCCTGAGGGAGGATTAGCAGGGTTAGGAATCTCACCTTCCAGGGGAATACGTTCCATAACAAAATCCGGGTCGGCCACAGGGACGGCAGAAAGAAGAGCCTCACTATAAGGATGTTTAGGATTGGTGAACAATTCCTCAGTCTCCGCATACTCCACCATCTTGCCCAGGTACATGACTCCCACCTTATCGGAAATATGTTCCACAACGGAAAGATCATGGCTTATGAAAATGTAGGTCAGGTTGAATTCCTTCTGAAGATCCTTCAAAAGGTTTATGACCTGAGCCTGAATTGATACGTCAAGGGCCGATACAGCCTCATCGCATACAACGATGCGGGGTTTTATAACAAGGGCACGGGCAATTCCTATGCGCTGTCTCTGACCACCGCTGAAGGCATGGGGATAACGCTTAAGATAAGACACATTCAGTCCCACCTTCGCTGCCATATCCATACAAAGCTGGTTCATCTCATCCTTTGAAAGATGGGGAAAGTTAGCTTCTATGGGCTCCCGGATTATATCGATTACAGTCATACGAGGATCCAGGGAGGAATAGGGATTCTGGAAAATCATCTGGATATCCTTACGTATTTCCTTCATCTTGGCCTTGTCAGCCTTGAGGAAGTCCAGCTTTTCCCCATCCTGGGTGTAATATATGACCTCACCGGAGGTGGAGGGAATAGCCCGGCAAACACAACGGCCTAAAGTCGTCTTACCACAGCCAGACTCGCCTACAATACCGATTGTCTCACCTTCGTTTACATCAAAGCTTACGTCACTTACAGCATGAACGCATATTTTCTTTGAGGTGAAGTCCTTGCTCACGTTTTTCACCTCAAGAATTTTTTTATCGGATCTCATTCACCGGCCTCCTTTTTTGTGGCAGTGTCTGAAGCACTCTTTCCGCCGCATTTCCCAGAACAGGCCCAGCATGCAACCTGATGCTCAGAACCCATATCCACCAGCTCCGGATCCTTAACATTACACAAGCCTTCAATTCTCTTGGAGCAACGGTCATAAAAGCCGCAGCCTGCGGGAAGGTTCAAAGCCAGAGGAACAGTTCCCTCAATTGAGAAAAGCCTTTCCTGCTTTTTTCCACCGATTTTATGGACAGAACCGATAAGTCCCTGGGTATAGGGATGAGAGGGCTTCTTGTAGATCTCGGATACAGGGGCTGACTCCACAATCTTCCCCAGATACATTACGGCCACCCTGTCGCACATGGCAGCAACGGTTCCCAGGTCATGGGTTATGAAAAGAATGGACATATGAAGGTCCTTCTGAAGCTCCTTCATAAGGTCAAGGATCTGGGCCTGAATGGTAACGTCCAAGGCTGTGGTAGGCTCATCAGCGATGAGCAGCTTTGGGTTACAGACAAGAGCCATAGCTATGAGCGCCCTCTGAAGCATACCGCCGGAGAACTCATGGGGGAACTGGTCATAGCGTTTCTCGGCATTGGCTATTCCCACCTTTTTCATCATGGCGATGGAAATCCCCTTGGACTTTTTCTTGTCTTTAGTTATATGAAGCCTTGTGCATTCATTTATCTGGTTTCCTATGGTATTCATAGGAGAGAATGCAACCATAGGCTCCTGGAAAATCATGGAGATCTGCTTGCCTCTTACATCCCTTATTTCCTTTCCCTTAGAATTTAAGGCAAGAAGGTTAGTCTTGCCACTCATATTAGTGTCAAAGATGATTTCTCCCTCTGACACACATTTTTTATCGTTGATACCCAGTATTGCCTTACTGGTCAATGACTTTCCGCAGCCGGACTCACCCACCAGCCCCAAAGTCTCGCCTCTTTTTATGGAGAAATTAACGCCCCGGACAGGAGTAAGGGTTCCTTCCTCCATCTTAATGGAGACTTTCAAGTCTTTTACTTCAATGATAGTTTCTTCATTATCTGCCATTTCACAAGTCTCCTTAATTATTTATAGGGGTCGGCGGCATCGCGGCAGCCGTCTCCGAAGAAGTTGAAAGCAAGAACTGTAAGTATTACGAAAAAGAGAGGAATAAGCTTCCAGGGATAATTCGCAATGCTTGTTATATCCTGGGTCTCTTTCAGAAGAACACCCCAGCTTGTAGCCGGCGCACGCATACCAAGACCAAGGAAGCTCATGGAGGTCTCACCGATAATCATTCCAGGAATACCCAAGGTCAGGCTGACTATAAGATAACTCATAAAGCCAGGAACCATGTGCTTGAAAAGGATCTTCCAGGTAGACACACCGGCAATCTGGGCGGCCATTATATAATCCTCGTTCTTTATGGACATGAACTTTCCTCTTACGATTCGAGCCAAGCCTGTCCATCCTATAAAGGAAAGTACCACAGTGATAGAAAGATACATGGCAGGCACAGGGATATCCGCGGGGATGGCGGCGGAAAGAGCCATCCAGAGAGGAATTGAAGGCAGGGCTGAGATAACCTCGATAATTCTCTGTATCAGGTTGTCTACCCAACCGCCGAAGTAGCCGGAAATCCCGCCAAGGATAATACCCAGGATAAAGGATATGAGACAACCGGCGAAGGGTATTGTCAGCGATACCTGGGAGCCTATAAGGATACGGCTGAAAAGGTCGTTTCCAAGGTTGTCACCACCGAAAAGAAGTATTTTTGCCTTATCGCCACCCTTCTCTCCCTTAACCTCAAAGAGGTGATGGCTGCAAGGAATAAAACCGAATAGCTTATAATCACGACCTTCAGCAAAAAACTTGACGAAATATTTTTCAGAGGTATCTTCAACCCATTCCTTTTTGAAGGTCTGCATGTTATTTTTGAAGGTCAAAGCATAGACATAGGGGCCTACGAAATTTCCTTCCTCATCATGCCAATGGATTTTAGTGGGGGCCGCATTCTTGTAGTTGCTGTCAAAATCATTTAGCCCATAGGGTGCTATGAAATTGGCAAAAAGGGCGTTGAAATAAAGTATACCAAGAATCCACATACTGACTTTGGCCAGCTTATGCTTGACCAGCTTACGTCCCATGAGGGTCCACTGGGAAGCCAGGTAATAGTCTTCCTCAGTCTTTTGTTTTTTCTTGAATATGGAAGCAAACTTTTTCAAGCCGCTACCTGTTTTTGTCAGAATATCAGATACGGTCATCTTCAAAGCCTCCTTAGTCCCTGCCCTTCTCATAGCGGATACGGGGATCCATCCAAGCTAGGATGATGTCGGAAACAAGCGTTCCTACAACTACAAGGAAAGCCTGAGTCAGAAGTATTGTTCCAGAAAGATATGTGTCCTGGGTCTTCAAGGCCTCAAAAAGAACTGGTCCTTGAATAGCAAGGTTCATAACGATTGCCGATATGGTGGAACCTGAGAATATGCTGGAAAGAGAACCGGCAAGTCCGGAGACCACCGGATTAAGAGCTGCGCGAAGGCAGTACTTATAGGTGATGGTCGCCTCAGAGACACCCTTTGCCCTTGCCACCAGAGCATACTGCTTAGCCTGCTCATCAAGCATCTGGGCTCTTACTGTACGGATGATACCACAGGTACCAGAGGTACCGATAACAATGATAGGAATGACCATACGCTTAAGGAATTCCCCGAAATTATACCAATGAACGCCATTCTGCAACATCTCAGGGGAGAAGAGCCCCAGGAGGGGATCTCCCGTTATTTTAAAGGATGCGTACATAAGGATAATGGCAAGCAGGAAGTTAGGGGTCGCCATACCAAGGAAGCCCACTACGGACAAGGCGTAATCACCCACTGAATACTGGTGGAGGGCACTGTATATTCCTATGGGAAGGGAAACAAGATAGGTGAAAAGCATAATCGTAAGGGAAACTAATACAGTAAGCCAGAAACGGTCCATAATGACACTCCATACAGGCCGGCCGTAGGCGAAAGAATAGCCGAAATCTCCCTGGGATATTATTTTCCACACCCACTGCACATAGCGGACAGGCCAAGGCTTATCAAGACCATACTCTGCCCTCAAGGCTGCCACGTCAGCCTCGGTGAAGACTTCACCTTCAGCCTGCATACGGGCGACATAACTTGAAACATAATCACCTTCTGGAAGCTGCATTATAAAAAATATGACAAAGGAAATGATGACTATCGTAGGTATGAACAAAAGTACACGCTTAACAATATATTTCCACATCTATGGTTTCTCCTTTCATTTTTTTTCAAGGATCACAAGCAATTCTGGTCAGCACTGGAAAAACCTCCTGACAAAAATCCTCTCAAGAAGCTTTCCCCCTGCTGCCAAGTCCGGCACCGAAAGAGGGGCAGGCAAGCACTTTCGCAAGCTTTATTCCACCTGCCCTCTTACGGTCCGCTGCCTCAGCAGCTCATCCTTTCTTTAGTCCTTAAAGAAGCAGCAGTCAATATGGGCTATTCCAAGACCACGCTGCTCATCAGAGAACATTGCGGTTACAGGGAAGTTCTTTATCTTGCTGTCAACTATGTAAAGAAGTGAGCTCGGGCGGATATAACCGATAACCCAAAGATTCTCCTCATGGAGCTTATACATCTGCATTGCAAGCTCTTCACGCTCTGCCGGATTGGCAGAATTACGGAAGCTCTTGTAAACATCACAGAGCTTTGCCAGATCGCCTGTAGGAGCAACACCAGAGGCACCGTTTGATGCAACCCATGTTCCTATGTCACCGTACCATTCTGCATAATTTCGAACTGGAACGAGGGTATCCGGGCGGAGTGCCAGGCTGATTGTTTCTGCAGGAGCAACCGGGCTAATTACGGCATCGTACTGGTTACCAGTGATAAGGTTGTTCAAGGTATCCTTATCCATTGGTTTGTATGTTGACTTGATACCGATTTTCTTCCAGTACTCGTTGAGGAGCTGGTATGAATCATCTGCACCGGAGCCTGTATATGTCAGGAAATCTATACAGAGATCAGTTCCGTCCGGGCAGTCATAGAAGCCGTCTTTGCCTTTCTTACAGCCGAGCTTTACAAGAAGAGCCTCTGCAGCGGCAGGATCGTACTCACACCACTTGTTTGCCCATTCTTCTGTATAACCCATAGCACCTTCAGCAGGAGCAGCCTGTCCTGGCTCTGACCAACCACCGGATATATTCTTTGCGAACTCTGTACGGTCTACGGAAATTGAGAGAGCCTGACGGAATTCCTTAGTCTGGAAAAGAGCTCTTTCAGCAAGCTCAGGAGCTGTCTGGTTGAGCTCAACCTGTGAAGAGGTGTCTGACCAACCTGATGTAGCCCACTGATAAATTGTATAGCCGACTTTATTGGAGTTATCAGAAAGTGTTTCTATATCAGCCCAAGCACCTGTAGCGAAGTCAACTTCACCGGCCAGAATTTTGATAAGGATCTGGCTTTCGTCAGAAACCTTTGTCCACTGAATTGAATCTACATAAGGAAGCTGTTTGCCTTCCTGATCGACTTTCCAGTAATAAGGATTACGTACGAATTCCCAGTATGTTCCGTTGGTATCGTTCTTTCCGGGTTCTGTGGAAAGTACATAAGGATTAAGAGTAGGAATACCAGAAACGTTCCAGAAATAATATCCTGTTTCCTTTCCCATCTTCTTCGCATCGCTGAAGCCCATTTCCTTGGCTTTCTTCTCAGCAGCTTCTGCACCGATGAACTCAGGCAGAACAGTCTTCATGTAATGGGCAGGAGCATAGCACCACTTTCCGTTGATAGCCAGCTCTTCAGGGAAAAGAGGTTTAGGATCCTTGAAGGTAACTGTGAAGGTTACATCGTCAATCTGCTTGAAGCTACATTTGTTCTTGTTTCCAGCAGCATCCGTGGTATAGAAGCATCCCCAGAGAGATTTTCCGAAGGTTTCAGGAAGACACATATGATCATAGAAGAAGCAGCAGTCATAAGCTGTGAAGGGCTGACCGTCAGACCATTTCATGCCCTTGCGGAGGTGAATTGTCCAGACAGTATAATCGGAGTTGGCTTCCCAGGATTTTGCCACGTTGGGCTCCACTGTACCATTGTTAGTAAAACGGAAAAGTCCCTGCTCTATAGGCTTTCCTGTACCCCAACCGGCACTTGTTCCGACCATCTGGAAGTCTCCACCGTAGGTTCCCACATACTCAAGGGATTCAACCATAACATCAGATGATACGGGTATACGATTCTCAAGAGAAAGCAGTGTTCCTGCCGCAACCTGAGCAGCAAGAGCCGGAGCTTCCTTTGCTACAGAAACTGTCGTCTTTTTAGTCGTGTTCGTTTTCTCTTTTGTACCACCTGCAAAAACTAAAGAACAGGCGAGCACTACCATAAGTAAAACAACCAATACACGTCGCAAATTTTTCATATTTCCTCCTTAAAAATTTTTGCAACTACAAAACCGCAGTCTTCCCTGCGGAAAGATTCTTTATAATGTTGAACTCTTCATTTCCATCAGAAAGAGCATCGCCAAAGCCTGTCCGTAAGGCATAGACCTTATCGGAATCTGTCTGTAGAAATCCTTGGTCAACCTTCCCATAGGTGTTCCGTAAGACACCTTGTGAACCACACCTTCATCATCAATACAGTCCAATATAGGTTCCAGCGCTTTTTCCGCGCAAGCACGGTATTCATCTCCTATAAGTCCCATATTGCAAGCACGGAGAATACCATACGCTATTCCGCATGTCGCAGAAGCTTCCTCATAAGAAGAGGCATCGTCCACAAGCGTATGCCACATTCCAGACTCGTCCTGGTTCTCCGCCAGCGACCTCACCTGTTTTTTCAGCAGCTCCACAAGGTAACGTCTGTCGGGTTCCTGGCAATCCACAATAGACAAAAACTCCGGGATAGCCGCCGTTACCCAGCAATTACCACGTCCCCAAAAGGCCCCCGCAAAATTGTTTCCTTCTTTAAAAGACCAACCATGGAACCAGAGTCCAGTCTTGCGGTCAGCCAGATATTTTGCATGAACCAGAACCTGATACACAGCCTCGACCGTATATGCTTTCCTATTGGAAATTCGCCCCATGTTAGCCAAAAAAAGCACCGTCATAAAAAGCGTGTCATCCCAAAGTTCACTATCATTAATACAATCTGAGGTTATATGCTGGAAACCGCCCTCTTCTGTACGGGGAAAGGAAGTAAGGATCCACTCAGCCCACTCCTGGCAAACCGCAAGATAATCAGCATTTCCGGTTTTCTCAGCAAGAAAGGACAGGGTAAGCAGCGGCGTCACTGTATTCACGTTCTTACCCGGCAGTCCGATTTTAAGCTGCCTGTCATAATAGCTCTGCAAAATATCCAGGTATTTCTCATCTCCTGTATATTCGTAGCAACGCCAGAAACCATAAAGTCCGACACCCTGGGTCCATTCCCAGAACTGATATTTTTTAAGCTCATCCGCATGAACATTGTTCTTGCGCATATTCTCAAGAAATATCTCGTCTTCTTCATAGAGAACTTTCAAAAAGCTTTCAGTCAATTTAGAAAATTTCGCGTTGATTTTCTCTACAAGTTCCTTTTGCATGGTTTCAGAATAAGGGAGAATTTTTAAGCGAACAACGCAATTTTTGCCGATTTTCTTTAAATATATTGCATTTCTTGCGTTTTAACAGAAATTTTACAGCATCCGTGTGCTTTTTTTGTATTCCTCGAAGCCCGGTTTCCTTGACTGACGCTTATCAGCCATGGGTATGCTCACAAAAAAGAACATCAGGGTGTTCACCACAGCTCCTGCGCACAGGAACCACTTCTCTGGCATGGCTGAAAGGCTGGTCAGGGCCACTCCCCACCACATAAGGATTTCGCAGGCGTAGTTAGGATGGCGGGAATGCTTCCACAGACCGGTGCGGATAAAACCACCCTTACCCTTGCTCCTGAAGACATGCATCTGAGAATCAGCTATTCCCTGGCATACCGTCGCCCCAAAGCAGAGCAGCAAAAACACTGAGCACAAGGGGCGGAATGCAGGCCCAAAATACACAACGGCGACAGCCGGCAGGACACACAGATACACGACAATCGTGGGAAAAAGATGTATTCCTAGAAAGTTTATGAGCAAATAGATTTTTCCAGTTTTTTCATGAAGCATGGAATAGCGCCAGTCCTGAAAATCAAGACCCTTGAAGGTATATGCCCAATTTGCGGTAAGCCTTAGGCCCCAGAAAAGAACTGCCGCAAAAATCAGAAGCCCCAGGAGTGAGCTTCCGCACCGGGAGAGAGCAAGGCTCAAAATAACAGGAGGCTGAACACTCCAGTAAGGATCATAGACAGAAGCGTTCTTAAAAATCAAAGAGAAAATAAAAACAAGGATTGTGGCCGCCACGTCCGCAAGAAGGAGAGGCAGCAAAAAAGGGAGTCCCACAACACAGCTCTTATCGGTGACACCCAGCAGTCCCTTAAAATAATCGAATACAAAAACCCCGGCAAGAACCGCAAGTACGTAAACAAGGGCAATTACAAGAAATGAAAGACTACGTTTTTTCAAAATCATCGATCTCTTCTCCAATATCCCTGCCTACTCCGTATATGTGGCCAAGCGTCCTGCATAATCAGTGTGAGTCCTGTAGGCAGACGGAGATATACTGCAGAACTTATTGAAGGTTCTGTTGAACTGAGAGAAGCTTGCGAAACCGCAATCCTCAGCGATTTCAGTTATTTTCTTATCCGTATACAAAAGAAGCTGCTGCACATTTCGTATCCTGGTAAGCTGTATATAGCTGACTACGGTAAAGCCTGTAACCCGCCTGAACTGATGGGACAGATAATAAGGACTCATATTGAACCGCTCTGCCAGCATCTCAAGGGTTATATTCTGTCTATAGTTCTCGTGAATCCATGCGGTAATAGTATATATACGGAATTCGGAGGTATCCGGCATTATACCACGCTCATAAATGTTATGACGGCGCTCCATATAGACTGTATACAGAAACTCCACGAATTTCGTATGGATCGTAAGATCCCGGATAGGGTCAGGATTTTTTCCCTGGGTAAAAATATCGTTCAGAAGGGAGAAAATCTGCTTTTGATGCTCAAGAGAGAAACGGAAAACAGGTACTTCGCCGTCAAAAACAGAAAAAATCCTTTCCAGAGAACGGGAAAAGGGAGTCTCCTTTTGAGGCATATAAAAATTGATTATAAGCCGCTTTACAGGAGGTCCCGGTGGATACTCGGTCTTGTGAAGACGTGTAGGCTTGAGGAAAACCATATCGTACATCTTGAGAGGATAGTATTTTCCTTCGATAATGTGAGAGGCATTCTCATCCAGAAGAATGAAAAGCTCATAGAAGGGGTGGAAATGCTGGAACTCCATATTTATGGCATAGGAACGAACATCGTAGTCGAAGTAATAAAAAAGAGAATCCTGTTCCTGGTTCACACGTATAGCATAAGCCTGCTCATAAAGAAGCCCCTCAGAATAATTCATTCCTCAGTCTTTTCCTCTGGGGCTTTTTTTTCTTCATCGGGGCTTACATCCTCAGGAGCAGACTCTACTTCGTCAACAGCGTCTTCAATTTTTGCTGCTGGCTCTGCATCTCCTGCATCTTCCTCTTCCGTCACGAAAAGAGACTTTATACGCTCTTTTATGGTCTCAGTGGGTTTCAAGTAGCAGTCCTCTACAGGATGATGCTCCTCAACCTCCTCACGAAATCCTTGAAGATTCTCGAAAGTTGGGGGAAGCTGGATGAATCTATCCACGCTTTCCTCATATACGAAGATATAGCCTTTCTGAATTCCTTCCACTACAAAGCCTGCATAGGAAATAAGATCCCACTCAAACTCCATTTTTGTTCCGTCGGAAGTCCTTACTGTAAAACCGTCAGTGTAAGTGGTTATCCTGGCACTCATAATTTTTGACACGGCCTTAAGGACAGTATAGGCCGCAAAAAGACAAACTCCAAGAATTATGAGGGCCACTATAGTAGGAAGAAAGAAAAAAGATCCTATTCCAAGCACAAGACATGCAATAAGAACAAGATAGACTTTGATAGACTCCTTGTTCAGCTTCATACTGTATTTATAAACCATAATCAACCTCTTTTATCACTAAGGATCAAAATCCACCAGGACAGGCTCCGGATCCTCGTCCTAACCGAAAATAAAGCGGAACTTCGCTTTATAGTTACCTGGTCTTATTCTATACTGCTCAAGGGTATCCGGACCACAGGTCGCGGTTCCGACACCTCTCTGGGCAATATCCAGATTCAGGATATAATAGCCCTGCTCCGTCGTATCGGTCAGCTCATTGGTATGGAAGCACTTCCAAAGGTCAGAGGCCTCGTGGTGCATAACACTGAAGGAGAAAGGCCTATCTGCTTCAATACGGAGACTTGTTTTTGCACCAGAAAGCTCCAGCCAGCGGACTCCGTAACGGTTACCGTTTTCCTGGGGCACTATATAAGGAGTCTCCATATCATGAAGGCTTGAAGAATAGCAGCCCAGAGGAGAGCCTGCACAACGATCATTATAAGACTCATGGCCACCTTTACCATACCATCTCACAGTATCATAGCTTGAGCTTATCCTTGTGGTGAACCCAATTTTTGGATACTCTGCCACGCTGTCCCCCAAAACGAACTCAGCATCAAGCTCCAGTATATTCCGGCCGGCATCATCTGCACCCAGACTCCACTTAGCAGAACATGTACCGATTTCTTTTCCCCCCGCAGAGATAACACTAGATTCACTGTCCCAACTGGTCTTATCCATAAATGTCTCGACCCAGGAACGACCTATACGGTTATCATGGGGCATAGTCTTTTGGGAGTCATTCTCAGTGGGACAGCGGAAAACAGAAGGAACAAGAGGAGAACAGAATACGCTTTCCTCCAATTCCCCACGCTTTTTCTCACAAAGGGCCGCTGCCAAAAGACCGGAAGCATCACTACCAACAGGGCTTGTCCACTTGGTTGCCTGCCGCAGGACAAATTCGCTCCAACCAGCGGAAGAGCCAGCCTGCAAAAGTCCGAACTGCTTATTGTAAAGGAAATCCACATGAAGGACGATTTCACCGTGACAAGCTATACGGCAACGCTCTTCCAGAGCCTGCACGAAAGGCAATTCCACTTCTATGGAAGCACCTGCCTCTGCGGCAGGCAGAGTAAGCTTACCCTCAGCGAAAGGAAGCCCGTCTTCCTCAAGACGCCACACAAGGTCAAGGCAGTCAAGGCTGGTGAAATCAAAACGGTTCTCTACAGTAACGCTTCCCTTTTCTTTATCGATTCCAGTAAGCTCCACTGGCTGGAAAACCTTAAAGCACTCTTTCATGACGGGCTTGGGTGTCTGATCCGGCAGAAGAAGCCCGTTAAGACAGAAGTCCTTGTCAGTAGGACTATCACCGAAATCTCCACCGTATTTCCAGTATTTCACGCCCTTATCATCAAAGGCTTCAAGGCCCTGATCAATCCAATCCCAGATGAAGCCTCCCTGAAGCCCGTCATGGCTGCGGATCAAGTCCCAATAATCAGAAAGGCTTCCGTTGGAGTTACCCATGGCATGGGAATACTCGCACATTATGAAGGGTCTTTTCTCGCCTGCTTGGGCGGCTTTCTCAGCCCACTCCTTTACCAGCGGGATATCTGGATACATAGGACAAACTATGTCCGTCACATTCCTGCCCCTTGCCAGAGACTCCAAGGAATAGCCGGACTGGGTATACTCCTTACGGGTACCCCCCTCATAGTGGACAGGCCGGGTCTTGTCGAAGGAATGGCACCAAGCGTACATCATCTCCTGGTTCCAGCCGTGACCACTCTCGTTTCCCAGGGACCACATAATTATGCTGGGATGGTTTTTATCGCGGCGAACCATACGCTGAATACGTATCATATAGGCATAGGAATACATCTCACTGCGGCAGAGTCCGTCATAGTAATAGTGGTTCTCTATGTTAGCCTCGTCCACAAGATAGATTCCATACTTGTCACAAAGCTCGTACCAGCGCTCATCATCAGGATAATGGCAGGTACGCACAGCATTGAAGTTGTGTTCCTTCAAAAGCCTTATATCCTTCACCATGGCTTCTGTTTTTATTGTCTTTCCAGTCACCTCGTCATGCTCATGTCTGTTGGCACCTTTTATATACACAAGCTTGTCATTTATCAGCAGCTGTCTTTCTTTTATACGGACTGAACGGAAGGCAGTACAAAAGGCGACAGCCTCCAAAAGCCGCCCCTCTGCAGACTCCTCATGAAGCTCCAGGGCAAGAACGTAGCGGTCAGGGCTTTCATGGGACCAAATGCGGGGATTCTCAACTTTTATTTTAGTCCTTATCTCATTAAGGTTCTTACGGATGTTACAGGCCAGTTCCTCTGAGCCTTCTGCCACAGGTGGCAAAAGAGAAGAGTTAGTCATATCCTCAGAATTCTCCACAGGGTAAAGCTTCCATGAGACAGAGCATTTTTTGTCCCCGGGGAACTCTTCTTCTATACCCATGCGGATTTTAAGAGGAAGCTCCGCACAAAAAGACTCACCAGCTGCTGCACCCATGCCGCATGCGCCCTCAGCAGAACCGTCGCAGGCAGACTCATCCTCTGAAACTCCATCCCTAGAGACCAAATCCGGCACGGCCTCCACATCCTCAATCCACATATTCTCCGTAGAATAAAGATAGACGCTTCTATGGATACCTCCGAACCACCACTGGTCCTGATCCTCCACAAAGCTGGCATCGGAATAGCGGACTACCATCAGTGCTATGATATTCGACCCGCCAGAGCCCGGCTCAAGCAGGAAATCCGTAATATCGAATTCAGAAGGAAGTCTTGTATCCTTGAAGACTCCCACAGCCCGACCATTTACCCAGACCAGGCAGACACTTTCGGCAGAGCCGATATGAAGCACAACCCGCCTGCCATCCCATCCCTCGGGGATTGAAAAAGCAAGGCGGTAAAGTCCGGTGGGGTTCTCTGAAGGAACCTTAGGAGGTATATTTTCGAAGGGCATCTGGACATTTGTGTAATGAGGCTTATCATAGCCCTGCCGGGTCCAGGTTCCGGGTACTATTATGTCATCCCATTTCTCATCATCAAAAGAACTATGAATCCAGTCTCTTATTTCTGGATTAGACTCTACTTCTTCCGGTCTTGAAAGAAGGCGGAATCTCCATTTTCCGTCAAGGCTTTTGTAAAAAATATTTTTTGATAAATCCCGATGCTCAGGACCAGCTGCACAATCTACCGCTGCTTTCTCAGAATCGGTCCAGGGTAAAAGAGGACTGCGAGAAGGCAGTCTGTGAAGAGCCTGTATCTCAGGCATTTCCCAAATATGTTCCATAGAAAGAGATTATACATATTTTACTTGCTTTTGTATGTGAGAAAAGGATAATTTTTTTGTTTTTTTTACCAGCTGCACAAAATTACTGAGGAATCTACTTCTTTCCCATTGTGCGTTTGATATTCTCAGAGAAAAAATCGTTCACATTATCCATGGGTTTTACGGAGAAAATAGGAACACCCTCTTCATCATGACGATATACATTCTCAGGGTCAGATACGGTATAAGCAGGGCTGGCCTTATTGTTTATCCACCAATCAAGGACAGCAAGGACAGCTGATGTATATTTCAAAAGGTTCAGGTTATTCGCCTGTTTTGACTGTTTACCACCCAAAAGAACATCAAGGCGCTTTGAGACTGGAGTGGAAAGGGCGAAGACATAGGGCCCCCAAAGGTTCAGGACTCCTAAAGCTTCATCTTTATATGCCTCTTCACCTTCAGTTTGCAGTGCATTTTCCGCCCTTTCTATTATCTCCGCGAAAAGCTCCCGTAACATAGATACCTGTCTGTACAAAGGCGGCAATATATGATCGGCTTCCTGTTTATCCAAGAATTTCAATTCAAACTTAAGAAGGGGCAGAAACTGGTTATGCGCATACCACTGTAAATTCGACATATTCCTTCTACCGAATTGAGTCTTTGCATAATCAAGATTCGCATACATATTATTTACGTAATCACGCATAAAGCTCATATAATTACGGTCAAAAAGCACCTCACGGTATTCCGCCCAACTATCCATGAACTCCTGAAGGTTCTGCCCCTCAATTATACTCCTCAGCTCTCCATCCAGCTGGAAATTGACATTACGACAGCCAGAAAGGAAATCCTCAGAGATGCGCAGCAAAATCATAGTGATCAACAGGGGATTTTCCGGACTAAGATAATTCAAGCCCTCTTTGAACTTATAAAGCCCATGGAAATATGCGAACATATCCGGCAGCTTGTTTATCTCCCTCCAACCCGATGAGGGGAACATAATATCAAGTATGTTTATTCCCTGTACTATCTGATCCTTGTATTTCTTCTCACGGGCACGTAGTACTTCATCTTTCTCAGATTTATTTTCCGTTTCCGCCTGACTCTGAGCAATGACATCATCATCCTTATCAGGGAAAACCACGTCATATTTCGTCATTCCAATGAAAGAAAGAATATTGCTGCTCTCACTTTTCATCATGTCAGGATATAAGACAAGGTCAGAACAGCACATTCTCATAAGCAGGGGATAGAGACCTTTCATACAATGCTCATGAAGGTATATCCAGCTTGATGATGCATTGCGCTCAATACTTTGCATCTGCTCACTTTCCGACATATTCTGCTGCTTAGCGATGTCCGCCACCAGGCGTTTTATATATTGTGATACCCTTTCTGCACCTAAAAAATACAGTCTGTACAAAAATGCATATATCTCTCTGACAATCGGAATAAGCTTTTGCACAGTAACATCTAAGTTAGAAGCTCTTATCTTCTGGTATTCTGTCAGCAAAGGTTTTTCATCCCATGTCGTAATGACTTTCAGTGTCTGGAAATAGGTAGACTTATCCTGCTGTATTTTTGATTTATAATCATCGTTCGTCCTATCGACAAGCCTTGCTACGGATTCATAGAAAGTATGAATATTTTTCATATGGACAGCAAGCTGATCAGTCAAGAATTCTTCTGTAACTCTATCTCCTCTGTTAAAAGCCCTGTTTATAAGCTGAGAGAAAAAACCAAGCTTAGGTTTTATTCTGTTCATCACAAGGATTTCATCCATTGCCTGGCGTATTTTTGAAGAAAGGTTCGGAAGAACATCCCGGGAAGCATTCTTCTTTTTTTCATAGGATGTAGCAGAGGAATAAGATTTTGATGAAGAAGAATCGGAAGAATAGCCCGATGAACTGGAAGAAGAAACAGAAGATGATGATGAAGAACCAGAAGAAGCCCGTCTTGAAACATAAGTCCGTGTCCTAGACGGCATCTTGGACTCATCGAATGAAGCGGATTTTTCTACACCGATCTCGCCACCCAGCTTTCTCATGAGCTCCTGGGCTTCGTCTGCGTCCAGAATACCAAGGTTCCTTCGGGTTTTCTCAAGCTCCCCAGGCTCATATACAGCCTTAGGACGACTACTTCTCAGCTGATTGTCTGACATATGCGTTTTCCCCTATAAATGCAATCTGCAATTCAATCTGCAACTCAATCTGCAACAACGAACATAAAAATAATTTTTTATTGTCCGCCCTTTTCACATACGAAGATACTGCTTTTGTGCTATTCCAGGAAAATCTTTAAGATGCAGCATATCTCCGCTCTTTGTCTGCAAATCACCCTCAAATGTTCCATAAACTGTATGGTAATCTGCCGTAAGTATAAAAATACTTGAAACCCTGCGATGATCAGACAAAGGCGTAAAATATAAATCTATCATATTCTCTGTATCCTGGATAATCCATTTCCCATCAACTCCAAAAGGACAGGTTATGGTGACCGGAGGCAACAGAGTGATGTCATTGTCCAGGAACAATGCGTTATCATTATATCGGTCGTTTTCGGTCGCATCATGATTCGTACTTGCAAGCCGCAGAACAAGTTGTTTTCCTTCGTAATGCCCAGTACCTGTTATGAACATTTCCCATGTCCTGAATTTCGTGAAAATACGCCGAATATCAAAAAAACAAATATTCTCATCGGGATTCTTTGAAACAACCCCTGTATTATGATTAATTATAGAACCTTTAAAAGGTGCCGCACAATAATATGTTGCCGAGCACCTTCTTTTTATAGGAGCCGGAGTAACGGCAAACCATTCAGCGGCCCTGTCTCCTGACATATCAAGCCGTAAATCCGCAGAGAAAGAAGGGCGCGCATTATCTCCCTTCATCGTAAAGACCAGGGAAACCTTTTTCTTATCGCGATCCCAGCTTACCCGTATATAACGATTTTTTTTAAAGGTAAAGCTGCGACCTTTATCCAAATTTTTAGAAACAAGTCTGCGGAATCCGAAAACATACCGGTATGCATATTTTTTCCCTGTCGTCTTCTCCCATATCACGACTTCAGAAAAGCAAAAATACTTTACGTCAAAAAGGGTTATTATCCCGGTAAATTCATCAGAAGAAAAAACAAGAGAAATATCAGCCCGTATGCGCAGCTTTGAAATAAAACGGGGCATCTTGATAGCGGAATAAGGGTTCCGGACATCACTGATGTCAAGTTTTTTCGGAGGATGAGAAAAAGCCCCGAAAACAGGTTTTCCATTGCATACAATTCGAGAAGGTGGTTCTGTCAATGTTCTGGAATACAATTTTCTTCCTTACTTTTAGAAAAGTATTAAACAAAACTCCAATATATAGATTATACAAAAACTAAAAAAAATGCAAATTCATAAAATTATTGACACTTACGATTTTGCGAAGGATAATCTAAAGAATGAAAGGATTATTGCTGACTCCTGAACTACTTGTTCAGAATATAAAACCTGTCATTGAATCATGCGTTTTATGGCAGAACAAAAGTTTAAAAGTCATTATTATAGCCAACCCTACGGCAGGAGGCTTCACTCAAAAGAAGAAATCCATCAAGAACGCAATTGTACTTCAAAAAGCTGAGGAAAAAGCAAGGGAAAGCCTTAAAAAGGGAAAGAAGACGGATGTGGTGTCTGTGGAGCTGCTAAAAACAGAACATGCAGGCCACGGAATCCAGATGATCACGGGGCTTCTCGAAGAGGCAGTCAATTCCGGTGACGACTACCTTGTGATAACAGCAGGAGGAGACGGTACCCATCTTGAAGTTCAGACGACTCTTTTGAAGGCCGCTTTTGCGGATGAGACAAAAAAGAAAATCGTAACCGAGAAAATAACAGTCCTAAGACTACCCTTCGGAACAGGAAACGATGGTTCTGACGGGCGGGAGATAGAAGACACTTTGAGACGTCTGACGGAGCCTTCACATTTCTCACTTCAGAAAGCCGTCAAGGTTTGGTACGAAGGCAAGACCCCGGACGGAGAAAGCAGACGCAAGGTAGATACTTACGACAGCCTTGATGCGCTTCCTCCTTGGTATGCCTTCAACATAGCCAGCATCGGTATCGACGCTTTCATAACATACATGACAAATAAGACAAAGGGAGTAATGCCCGGAGATTTTTATCAGATGTGGGTAGATCTTGCCTGTGTTTTTTACGGCAGCAAATTCCCGTCACGCACCATGACAATTTCAGTCTTCAATGAAAAAGGCGATAAAACAGATACAGTCTCTTCTGCCGTGGAATTCTGCCTTCTGGGAGTCTCAGGCCACAGAACTTACGGAAGCAATCACAAGATTCTTCCTACTGATGACACCTTCTGCACTGTCAAGAAAATGGGACTTATTACAAAGCTTCTTCAGAAACATACATTCAACGACGGAACTCATGCAGGAAAGCCGACTACAGTTTTGGAAATGGCCTCAAAAATCCGTGTTGACTACGACCAGGATATCCTTGTTCAGATGGACGGGGAAGTTCATCTGCTGCAACCGTCCCAGTACCCACTTTTCATGGAGCATACAGAGCCGGTGATAAGAATAATAGAGTGCAATGATGCCCCGTATTATAAGGGTGCGGATGCAATCTAAGGGCAAAAAAACACTGTTTGAGGTCTGCCGGCTCTCATAACTGCCAAGCGGCCTCAAATCCACGCTTCAGTAACCCATAGTTCCTTCAAGCGACTCATCATCCTCTATCCAGTCTGATACTTTAATCTCCCGGTAATGATCCTTGTCATCCCGGACGTAAACGTAATCTATACCAGCGTTTATAACGAGTCTCTTGCACATGGAACAGCAGATGGCGTTTTTTACGTATTCGCCTGTATCAGCTTCTATACCGACAAGGAAAAGCGAGGATCCTATCATTTTGTCCCGGCTGCAGCTTATAATAGCATTCGCCTCCGCATGGACACTACGACAAAGCTCATAGCGCTCTCCCCTGGGGATATTCATCTTCTGCCTTATACACATGCCTATGTCCGTGCAGTTTTTGCGCTGACGGGGAGCACCCACGTAACCAGTAGAGATGACCTCATCATTTTTCACGATTACAGCCCCATAATGACGGCGTAAACATGTGCTGCGCTGCGATACGACCTCTGCCAAATCAAGATAGTAGTTTTTTTTGTCTCGTCTTTCCATGAGAAGAAATTATACCCCCTTTCCCCTAAAAAAGCGAGTGCCGTCAGCTGCCCCATAATCCCATTTTGCAATTCCTGTAAAATCCTATATAATCAGATTGTGTCTTTTCAGAATGGATCGCTTAAACTTAAAATAACGATAATCACTATCGTTTTTTCTCTTATAATAGCATTTGTCATAGCAGCTGCCACCTTCTGGTGGTACCGTTCCTCTGTAAGGCAGAACATGGTACAAGCCGCGGAATTCAACCTGCAGCTGGTAGAGGGAATAATAGACCCCAAGCTTTCCTCAGTACAGATGCTGACCCGCTGGTGCAGCACGAACAGGCAGCTCTCATCCTATTTCGGCAACGAAGACAGCGACAACCTATACAGACTTGAGGCCTACGAAAGAATAAGGGAACAGATGCAGAACAGCGATGCCGCATATTACCTGAACAGGGTCCTCATAGTGGGGGAAGGAGAAAAGCAGATACAGACAGGAAGCAGGATGACGCAAAGTCTTCCTATCACAAGAGAGAATATAAGCCTATTGGAAAAATACAATAAAGGAGAGCCCTGCTGGTTTAAAAGCATCATCCCGGATCCCCTGAGCTTTGAGAAAGACAGCGTAATCCTTCTTTCCCAACCCTTGCTTCATCTGTATACGAAAGAAGGCATAGGAACAATCTATATAGCCATATCCACCGATATGTTTACCGACCCCTTGAAAAGCTATTATATCCAGCCTGACAGCAGCATTTTCCTTTCTTTGAACGAAAATTCCTATAAGATATCGGGAAATACACTAACTCCCTCTGACATTGACTTCTCAAAAACTGAACCCATGAATATAGCCACGATCAATACAAAAACAAAAGTCGGCAAGTTGAATATACAAGGGAAATCTCATATTTATGTCCGTTATCCATTTTTGACGGAAGGCATATACCTGACACAGATTCTATCTGCCAGCCAGGACGCCGAGCAGATGAAGCTTTTTTTCAGGATAGCAGTCTGCATGGTTATCCTTCTTGTATTATTCGCCATGGTATTAAGGCACATCATGAACAGGCTTGTGGGAATACCTGTCAACAAACTGACCAAGCGGATGAAAACAATTTCAGAAGGCGATTTCTCTCATGATCCTGACATAGAATGGCAGAATGAGTTCGGAATACTGGGCAAAGGAATCAATAATATGTCCCAGAACATAAAAGAACTGATGAACACTGCCGTGGAAAATGAAAAAAAGAAGAGGGAAATTGAGTTCAAAATGCTGCAAAGTCAGAT
>JAILBN010000110.1 GCA_024680915.1 Treponemataceae bacterium
ACCGCACGGGGGACACTTTCACAGAGAGACTTGAGAATTATGTGACCGATGCCAAGCGGAATATGCAGTACAGGAGGCAGTTCATGGAATGGGAGCGACAGAGGGTCTATGATTTTGACGCTGGCAAGCAGGAAGGCATAAAAGCAAAAGCTGAGGAAGATGCCATAAACTTTCTAAAAGAGAATGTTGCTGCCGAAACCATTGCAAAGTGTGTCAAGCTTCCCCTTGAGAAAGTCCTTGAGCTTAAAGAGCAGATAATGGCCGAGGCTTAGGCTCACCGATTTTTATCGGCTGCACATTTTTTGACAATCAGAGAAAAGCTCCAACCGCCCCTAAAGAGGAAGCAAGCTAAAAGACCATGATCTTATAAAGGCTATGACGCTATAGACGGGGAGTGTCATCCACTCCCTCATATTGTTTCTACTTCAGATTCTGGTAGCAATATACGAACTCAATCATATACTGCTGAATATCATGGAACCACTTTTTCTGGAAGTCTACTGCCAGCTTGCCTATATAACGATAGTGCCAGCATTCCCAACGATATCCTGTAATGGGCTCATAACCTTCTGGGAAAGAAAGGCTGAATCCATATTCAGAGGCATGAGCGGCAAGCCATTTACCTGGAACTGTCTCTGCATAACTATCATCAATAGAGCCAAAATCTATCGCAGTTCCTGTCTGATGCTGACTTGTTCCTGGCTGGGCAGACTCTCTGTCGGCGGCTTCTTTTCCCATCTGCCTTACATTACGTTCGTATATTGTTTTCTGATAATCGTAGCTGCGGTATGCAGAGCTTACAAGAAGGGTAATCCCCTCTGTCTTGGCGGCATCCGCCATTATGCGGACAGCTTCCTCCACAGGCTTACGGACCTTCATTCCTGTTTTATTTATTGGATAGGAATCATTTTTTACAAGATCCACAAGGTCATCAGGCTCGAATTCTGCAGAAACAGTATGAGTCCGGTCTATAAGGAAAAGAAAACCTTCAGTATCAGCCCCAATTACAGCCTCCAGTTCCTTATAAAAGCCAAGCTTATCAGCATCTATGGCTACTTTTATCGCCTCAATTTCCTCCGCATAAGCCGCTGGGTGCGGCATAGCAGAGAAAACTCCAAGGGCATCCACTATTTTCTGCTCTTCAGGTGTCAAACCGGCTTCCTCCACCTTCTCTTTCTTTTTTGAACAAGAACAGGTACAAAGGCAAAATGAGAAAAGCAAGAAAAATGCAATAAAACGAGACGAGGAAAAGCGCATAAATCAAACGACCTCTGTAACAGAATGTATAATATTGAAGGTATCAGTAAAGCCGGTGGATTCAAGAGCCTCATGTGCCTCTGAAGAAGGACGCATCAAATATAAATTGAAGCCGGATTCCTCACCGTCATTGACGGCTCCCATAATTACCCCAAGACCTGAAGAATCAATTCCAGTAACCTCACTTAAATCAAGGACAACATTGCTCTGTCTTATATAGGTATAAACCTTTGTCCTGAATTCCGTAAACGTATACGAATTAATAACTCCACTTATCTCAAGGAGAATGTAGTTTGCACCTTTTTTTTCTTCAATAATCAATGCATCCATATTTTATACCGCCTTTATTTTTCCAAATACTTAATAACGACGACAGAAACGTCATCCTCAAGCTCTTTTGACGTAAAATCTGAAAGCTCCTGACACAGGAACTGACTCATCTTATCCGATGGGAATGAAAGGTTATCCATAATAGAACGCTGTACACGATCTTTACCGAATTTCTCACCACGAATTGATTTTCCTTCAAGAAGACCGTCAGTACAAGTAAGAATCATATCACCAGAATTCAGCTTTACCTTTCTAACTTTCACAAGCTTATCAACATTCTTCACAAAGCCTAGGACACGACCTTCACCCTGGACCTCAATAACATTGTTGTAAGCTCTTGTGTACATGAACATAGCCGGAGTTCCGCAGTTTATGTAGTAAAGGGTATTGTCAGAGAAATCCATCAGCATAAAAACACCGGCAAGGAAGGTACCCTTCGGAAGGTTATTACGGATAAACACATTTACCTTCTGGATAAGCTGCTTGAAATCGTGAGTCTCAGCAAGGAAGGTTCGGACTACAGACTTCAGAATGACAGATGACATACTTGCGTTGATACCTTTTCCACTTATATCACCAAGAATAATCATGTGCCTTTCATCTGTAAGGCGGATAAAATCCACATACTCACCACCAAGGTTATGAGCAGCAACAGAAACATAACCCACATCAGCTTTAGGATTCTTTATGAAATCCATATTTTCCTGAATTGATTGGATAATCTGTCCTGACATCTGAATCTCACGGTTAACAGTACCAACGACAGCCTCGTTGGCTATATTTTTCAAATAATAACCGATAACGAAGAAATAGGAGTATAAGTTGGTGAATACAGAATAGTCATAATCCGTATAAGCGTTTCCTAATCGTTTTTCACCAAGGACGATAGCGGCAAAAATATGACGACCTTCATTCAGGATTATAAGCACCTCTCCCTGAGTCTCATAAAAGAAATCAGAAAGCTCTTTATTTGCTGAAGAAAGAACATGCTTAGTATCGATATGGCTCTTGAAAATAACATTAATTTTTGCGTTAAGAGCGGTGTCAAAAAGAGGATTGGAAAGAGGAATACTTACTTTTTTTCCTCTTGAGCTATACATAGTCTCCAGATTATTCTCGTTAGACTCGATAAGCAGATCAAGGAAGGTCATATGGACATTCTCAGCGAAGATATTACTGAGTTTTTCATTCAGTGTTTCAGGAGATTCCGTATAATCAAGTTTTGAAAGATCTTCCTCAAAGTGGTGGGAGTAGTTGGCATCACGTGTATTACGAAGCTTTCTAAGATATTTTGTTCCTTGATACCCCGCCACAAGAAGAACTCCCGTCAAAACACCGTATATAAGGACAAAAAGCAACACATTCGACATACGCAAGGGCTGAAGGACAGCGAACAGAATACCTGCGATAATACTTACCAAAATGTAATTGAACACAAAGTCCACCAAGGACGAAGCCACAATCCGCACATCAACAAGAACAGTCGCCGTCACTATTTTATAAATGAGGAAGACAAGGACGGCCAAACCAAAGGTATACAAAAGACTGAAGGCAGGAACCCACTTCGTTGCTGTCTGGCAAAGAAGCAGAGTCGCTACGATAGATGCAGGAACAGCAACAATAAGAAGTAAAAGCTGCTGTCTGTACAGCTTGTTTTTTTCTGCTTGGAATCTGAATATTATAGAAAGCTCAGCTAAACCCGGCAGGACGAAAGCAAAAAAGAGGAAAAAAATCTCCACCCATGATGCATTGAAAATAGGGAACAAATCACTCTCAAACTTTATTCCTTCCTTCAGAGACACATCGATGTCTTGAATTTTTGAGAAAATGACGAAACAGGATAGTCCAAAAATAATCAATTTTAATATTTTAGTGGCAACTCCGTTCCTGACCTTCGGAAAAGAGAAGAGATAAAAGGAAATGGAAATAGAGAACCACGATATAAGCAAAAAAATACCTTTTCCCAGTATTGTTACCAGCTGCTTATTACCGAACAAGGACACCAGGATGGCTCCAGCTGAAAAGAAAGCTATGACAGCAAGGAAGAGAACGATATTTATAACTGGTTTTACACGCTCACTATCATTTCTTACGTCTTCGAAGGAAGAAAACCAGACGAGAACGGCACTAAGAACAAAATTCAATATTATATAAATCATTTCAGCCCTCTATTTTTACAGCAAGCATGGTAACATCATCACGAAGCTTTTTGTTTCCGTTGTATGTCAAAACCAAATCCGCAATATCGTTGATAATATGCCTTGCAGCCTTATACGCGCTGTTTTTGATCGTCGTCATATAAAGCTCAGTATCACCCAGCTCAACTCCATCCGCATCCATAACCTCAGATACACCGTCAGACGCCATAAGGATAAGGTCATCACGGAAAAGCTTCTGTTCAGCCACCTTCAATTCATCAAGCTCAATAATACCTACGACCGAACAATTCGAAGTCAACGGTTTTATAGTATATCCATCGGGAGCCCTTGTGACGACGATAGGATCTGACATTGATGCGTTTATATAGCGTATATTCATTTTTTCAGTATCGATGATACCAATGAAAAGAACCGTATATTTATCTTGAAGATGCATTCCCTTGATAGCTGTATCGACTGCCCTTACCACACCGGCCAAATCTTCCTTGTTCTCAATGATTTTTACGGTGTTCATAACCAAACCCATAACCAGAGCCGCTGCCAGACCTTTACCGGAAACGTCCCCGAGCATTACCAGGGTCTTATTCTTGTCCATAGGAAGAACAGTGTAGTAGTCACCGGAAACATTTACCAGAGGACGGAAGTAAGCTGCTATGTCAAGATGAGGGATATCCGGCATCTGCTGAGGAAGGAAGGACCGCTGAGTCGCCGCAAGCTGATCCCATTCCTGAGAAAGGGAGGCTATCTCACCAAGCTCACTGATTGTCTTCGAACGCTGTTCGAAGCGGCTGAACTCATCCAGAAGACGGGAGTATACTGCCTTATCAAAAAGATGGGTATAACGGCAGAAAATGTAAAAGTGCTTTTCTCCGCAGACAAGGAAGAAACCACGGGAATCCCGCAGATTGGATGTAACACCGAATTCATTGTTCAGGAAGTAAACACCGTCCTTCCAATCCTTGGCATAGTTCATCTCAAGCCTTTCCGTAGTCGCCTCAGCGCTGGCTATACGGTCAGGACTGTTGTATATGACATAATTGGTAGCACGGTCGATGTAGAGGACGGAGCAGTCTGCCTCATCCTCCAGTATTGCCTTTATAGCTTCTATAAAATCATCAACTGAGTAGGAGAAACGAAGGCGTTCAATAAAGCGCGAAAGCAAATCGGTCTCATGAGTATAAAGAGCCCTCCGCTCGACTTTTGAAATGGACAGCTTAAGAACGTTCGACATTGTAATCTGCATCGCGCTGAATACTACGGCAGCGACGATAGCAGCGAAAAGGAACGAAGATTCCGGGACCAAAAAAACTGTCATCAAGATGAAGCACAGTCCTGCTATAGCATTGACTGTACACAGCAATATTCTTCTTTGTGCTTTGAACATTTTTTTTCCTCATGTCTGTATTTAGAGAAAAGTATACTATAGTATCGGCAAAAAAGACAGAGACGTTTAGGTAGAAATAAGGAATCCAGCTAGTAAACGAAGGGAAAATGGCAGAAAAACCCCAAAAATTAGAAATCCAAGGCTTAAGTCTACTCATGCAAGGTGGAGGGCAGCAGGTTTTAGGGCGGCAGCCCTAGGAGTGGGGGTAGCGGACAAGCAAGAAAACGGAGGGAATCGACGCTGCTTGCAGAGGCGATTCGCGGAGTGACTTGCTTGGGAGCGAGGGGGCGGCTGCCCCCTTCCTTATTTAGAAACCTCCGAAACCACCCAGACCGCTCATAAGCTTGTTCTGCATTCCCTTGTTGCGGCTCATTTTTTTCATGGCCAGCTTTGTCTTCTCGAACTGCTTGATAAGCCTGTTGACCTCTGCCACAGAGGTTCCTGAACCTTTTGCTATTCTCTTACGACGGCTGGGACCGATTATAAGATGATTAGCACGCTCTTTCTTGGTCATGGAAAGAATAATGGCTTCCTGGGATTTCATGCCGGAAGTATCGATATCCTGATCCTGAATCTGGCCTGCAAGTCCTGGGACCATCTCAAGCAAGGACTGCATAGGTCCCATTTTCTTTACCCGCTGAAGCTGGTCCAGCATATCCTGAAGCGTGAATTCGTTGCTGGCCATCTTTTTCTGAAGCTTCTCAGCCTCTTCAATATCAATTGTCTCCTGGGCTTTCTCAACCAGAGAGACGATATCGCCCATACCAAGGATACGGCTTGCTATTCGTTCTGGATGGAACTGCTCGAAATCCTCGATTTTCTCACCAGTACCGATGAAAAGGATTGGCTTACCTGTTATTGATTTAAGAGAGAGGGCCGCACCACCACGAGCATCAGAATCGAATTTCGTAAGGATAACACCAGTCAGACCAAGGGCTTCATCAAAAGACTTGGCAATATCAACGGCATTCTGACCGGTCATTGAGTCAGCGACAAGAACAAGCTCATCGGGCTTAACGGCAGCCTTGATATCCGCGATCTCCTTCATCATGCCGTCATCGATCTGCATACGACCGGCTGTATCCACTATGATTACATCGTAGCCGTTCTTACGGGCATAATCTTTGGCGTTCTTCGCTATACGGACAGCATCTTTAGCCGTACCAGGGAGGGTAACTTCTTCCTTGTAAACAGGGACGGATGCCCGCTCAGCCATAACACATAACTGATCGATTGCAGCAGGGCGCACAAGGTCACAAGCCGCAAGCAGGGGCTTCCTGCCCTCTTTCTTAAGTTTTGCGGCCAGCTTCACGGCTGATGTAGTTTTACCGGAACCCTGAAGTCCCAGGAAAAGAATGACGGACTGGGTATCGATTCCCTTAAGGTGAAGATCCGTTTTTGTATCTCCCAGCAAGGAAACGATCTTGTCGTGGACGATTTTTACGAACTGCTGGCCCGGATCCACAGAACGAAGGACTTTCTCTCCCTTAGCCTCATCTATAGTGCTGTTTACAAAACGGCGGACTACACGGAGGTTGACATCGGCCTCAAGCAGGGCCATCTTTATTTTCTCTACGGATTCCTCAATATTTTTCTCTGTGATCTTACCTTTTCCGGTTACTGAACGGAAAATATCAGAAAATGTATTAGTCAGTTTCTCAAGCATTTCTTTACCTCAACACTTCTTTCAAGAAATCCAGGGGCTCAATTTCCCTGTTCAATATGCGGTACAAGCCGTTACAAATAGGAAGCTTCAGGTGAAGGTTCTCTGAAATCTCATGTACATAACGACAGGCTATAGCGCCTTCTGGAAGATATTCTATTTCTTTGATGCGATCTATCAAATCATCAAGATTCTTGAAAGGCCCAAGGATGTTTTTCTTTATTATATCGTGTCCGAAACGGCGGTTACGGCCGTATTTACTTCGGCAGGTAACATCAAGGTCACCGACGCCGGAAATGGACGTAAAGGTCTCTGCATGGGTCGCACCCATGGCGAAACCGATTGTCTGAATCTCGTTAAGGCCTGCTGCCAACAACAAGGATTCTGTATTATCACCAAATAGTTCAGATGTCTCAGCGACTGCATCAAGGCAGCCGAAAACAATAGCCACAACATTCTTGACGGCTGCACATACCTGTACACCGATAACGTCGAGGCTGGAGTATACCATCAGACCTGGCACGCGGAGAAGCTCTCTGACGCGGATAGAGTTCTTAGGATTTTCACTGGCAGCAATAAGGCCGGTAAGTTTTCCCAGAGCAACTTCCTCTGCATGGCTAGGACCTGCGATATAAACTAAATTTCCCTTGCAAATTTCCGGCAGAACATTCTCCAAGGTCTCAAGGACAAGCTTGGGGCCTTGGGCTGAAGGCACAAAACCTTTTGTAAGCACACCGATACAGGTGGAGCCGTCAACTATATTGGGAACAGCAGCTATTTTTGCCGCTGTTTTTGCAAGGTAGAGGGAAGGACTTGCAAAAATTATGAATTCCTTCCCAGAAGCAACTGAGATGATGTCGGTGGATGCGGTAAGGTTGGAAGAAAGCTTGTATCCTGGAAAATAACGTTTATTCTCATGCTCATTGTTTATCGACGAAACTACATCGTCCTCCAGAGCCCAAATCTCAACCTTGTTGTCATCAGATGCCAAGGCATGAGCCATTGCTGTACCCCAAGCACCTGCTCCGATAATACCTATTGTCTTTCCACTCATTTTCTACCACCCCAGTTGTTTTTCATGCGTCACTTAGAACCAGCGCGCAGCCTGATCTTCCCATTCTATAATCTCATCTGGATTAAAGAAGAGGCTAATTTCTCTCTCAGCATTCTCAGGAGAATCTGACGCATGGATAATGTTAAGATTAGTATGAAGCGCATAATCACCGCGGATCGTTCCCGGCTGTGCCTCAGATACCTTTGTGGACCCTACCAGCTTGCGGACAATAGAAACACAGTTCTCTGCCTCGAAAACCATACCGATTACAGGTCCTGATGTGATGTAGCTTTTAAGGTCTGAGTAAAAGCTCTTGTCCTTGTGCTCCGCATAGTGCCTGTCGGCAAGCTGAGCCGTAATCTTAAGGAGCTTCATACCCACAAGTTTCAGACCTTTTTTTTCAAGCCGGGAAATAATCTCTCCGGCAATGCGGCGGTTAAGCACGCCTGGCTTAAGCATTACATAGCTTCTTTCCATAAATACACCCTCTATTCTCTACCCTTTGAATCGGATACAGTATACCGTGTAAACCTGCCTTGTTCAAGCAAGGAGAAAGACCTGTCTTTACTTCACTCTCCGCAAAGCATAAGACTGGAAGCCTGATAAGCCGGCATGAAGGATTTTTTCCGACCACATTCAAAGGCAATCGTTATGATATACTCGCCCTCGTCTGAATATATGGCATTTGTGATATAACCATAACCGAAATCATCATGATAGACGCGTTTCCCCTTGCGCCACACCGTTTCAAGAGTATCGTCGAAGTCGTCGTCAGCTGTAGCGTTAGTGTTCAGTATACGGCCAGAGGAAGCAGAGCCCAGGGAGCTTTTTCTGCCGCTGTTGACAAAGCTGTCCGCATTCTTACCGAAGCCAGTGCCGGAAGCTGAATTACCGTGCAAGGTCTGGAAATTTCTTCGGAAAGCCGCCGGTTGTCTTCCATACACTGACAGGTTCTCCGCGTCGAGTTCCATAAGGAAGGGGCTGACCTCCATAAAATCAGTACGGCCGTAGAGCCGACGGGATGCACAGCTTGTAAAGTAAAGCTCATCCTTTGCGCGGGTTATCCCCACGTAAAAAAGCCGCCTCTCCTCCTCCAGATCCTCTTCTTTCTTGTCTGCCCGGGGAAAAACTCCTGTCTCCATTCCGGTTATTATCACCCGGGAAAACTCCAAACCCTTTGTATTATGCAGGGTTATAAGAGTCACAGCATCGCTGTTTTCCTCCGAAGGTTCCTCAGCAGCACGGTCAAGCTCTATATGATCAAGAAATTCCAAAAGCCCTTTACGGGAGCAGTCATACAAGGCAGCACTGTTAAAAAGCTCCTGCAAATTGGCCACCTTCTGGGTGCCGGCGATCTCATCCTGGGCCTCATGATACTCAACCAGCCCGGTCTTTTTCACCGCTTCCTCTATAAAATCCGCCAGGGTCAGGACTTTTTCCTTGGATGCAGAAGCTGCCTTATGAGCGGCTTTTTCGGCAAGAGCTGCATCTGAAGCCGCCGATTCCTCAAGGCCACCATCCTCGCTTTCATCAGGAAAGCTTCCGTATGCTTCTTCTGGTCCCAGCATTTCATCAAGCTCAGAAATTATATCCAGGAATTCTTTCAAAGCATTTTTCGCCTTTTTTGGCAGGGAGGGTAATACATCAAGGCTGGCTTCCACAAGACCCAATTTAGGAACCAGGTTTGCATCGGTCCTGTTAGCGGCAGCCCTGGCTATGATTTTGTCCTGACTGACCTCGCCTATTCCCCGGGGAGGCTTGTTCACGATGCGGCGGAAAGACAGCTCGTCCCTGGGATTCACCAAAAAGGAGATTATGGCCAGGGCGTCCTTTACTTCCTCACGCTCGTAGAACTTCAAGGAGCCTACCACTGAATAGGGTATTTTTTTATGAAGGAATTCTGTCTCAAAATTCAGGGACTGGGCGTTGGTTCTGTAAAGAATTGCCCAATCGGAATAAGGACAGCCCTTTTTGTGGGCCTCCTCTATCATCTGGGCGCAGAAGGCTGACTCTTCATCCTGATTAGCGAAGAAAAAGAGCTGGGGTTTGCCTCCCTCTCCCCTGACAGACACAAGGTTCTTTCCCAGCCTGTCCTTATTATTGCTGACCACACAGTCCGCATTGCTCAAAATAGGGGCAACGGAACGATAGTTGCGCACCAGCTTGATTATCTCTGTTCCAGGGAAGTGGTCTTGGAAGGTGAGGATATTCTGAACCTCCGCCCCTCGGAAGCGATAAATGGACTGGTCGTCATCCCCTACGACGCACACATAGGTATCATCCCCTGAAAGAGCCTGAAGGAGCTTGAACTGAGCCACATTTGAATCCTGATACTCATCAACCATTACAACCCGGAAGCGGGAATGCATAAAGGCTCTGAGTGACTCATTATCCTGAAGGAGTATAACAGGAAGCATTATAAGGTCGCCGAAATCCACGTTGCCTGTCTCCCTGAGGCGGTTCTCATAAGCTCGGTATATCTCAGGGAAGTCGGGGTCCGCCTCCAGCTCCGGCAGCTCGGGAGAATCCCAGGTAAGGCAGTAATCCTTGGCAAGGGAGATAAGGTGGGCATAATGGGCTGCATTCTTTTTCTGAAGGGAAGGAACCGCTTTAGACACGAGGGTCACCATATCCGTGTCATCATAGACGGTGAAATTCGGTGAGATACCTGCCTCTGCAGCATGATAGCGGAGGAACCAGGAGCCGAAGGAATGGAAGGTGCGGATCTGTGCTTTGCTGGCCAAGGGTTCCAGACGACAAGCCCTTTCCATCATTTCTGTGGCGGCTTTTTTAGTGAAGGTGACGGCAAGAATCTGTGATGGTCTTACCCCCTTCTCAGAGATAAGATAGGCTATTTTCGCAGTTATGACGCTGGTTTTACCGGAACCGGCTCCCGCAAGGATCAAAAGAGGAGAACCTTCGTGTTTTACGGCCTGGACCTGCTCCGGGTTAAGCACTGAAAGGTAATCATGGACATTCATGAGTCTCTTCCTTGTGGTAAGTAGAGTGTATCAAGGTCCACTCCGTTGGCGGCCAGGACTTTCACAGCCACCACTTTACCCACACGGACTGCATCACAAGCTTTCTCATCATCAAGGTCATACCTGACCACACAAGCTCCGTCCACGTCAGGAGCCTGGAACCAGGCCCTGCCTAAGGCAAGCCCCCCTTCCTCCTCCTGGGTTTCTATGACTTCCTCGATAAGTACATCGTAAATCTTACCCACACGCTTTCTAAGCTGCCTTTCTGTTATGGACTCCTGCTTAGAAAGAAGCCTTTTTGTCCTGGCCTCTGCTTTTGCGGCGGGAACCTGTTTTTTCAAGCTGTATGCAAGAGTATCTTCTTCCCGGCTGTATGCGAAGCAGCCACACCAATCGACTTCCACCCTTTCAAGGAATTCTTCCGTCTCCCCGGCGTTTTCCTCTGTCTCCCCGGGGAAGCCGCACAAAAAGGTGGTACGTATAACTGCATCCAGCTCACTGCGAAGCTTTGTCACTATATTCATATATGCTTCAGCGGAGGATGACCTGTTCATAGCCTTCAAAACTGAGTTGCTGCCGCTTTGGAAGGGAATGTCGAAATAGGGAAGGAGCCTTTTGTCAGACTTTAAAATAGGAATTATATCAAAGGGAAAATGGTCAGGATGGATGTAAAGGAGCCTGACCCAGAATTTTCCAGGAACAGCAGAAATTGAACGCAAGAGCTCAGAGAGAGGACTGGGCTCTTGGAAATAAGCCTGGTTGCCGGAATCCCCGGGAGTGACACCATCCCTGCCGAAGGCGGCAAGATCCTGACCTATAAGGTTTATTTCGAAAATACCCTTTGCAAGAAGCTCCTTGAACTCAGAAATTATATCCGCTATGCTGCGGCTGCGCAGGTTGCCTCTTATAAGGGGAATAGCGCAGAAAGAGCAGCAGTTGCTGCAGCCCTCTGTGATTTTAAGATAGGCTGAAGAGGGATAATTCAGGAACTTACAGCGGGCTCCAGTAGAGATACCTTCCTGGGCAGGACGTACGACAATCCGTCGCAGAGAAGCAGCAGAAGCAGGTTCTGTCAAAGCTGCCTTTTTATCCTCATCTGGGAAAAGAGACTGAACCAGGTCCTTTATTCTGGATATATCTCCGTTTCCGAATATAGCATCCGCTTCCGGCAGATTCTCGGCAAAATCCTCAGCATATCGCTCCGCTAGACAGCCGGCAAGGATTATTTTCGAGTTTGGATAGGCATTTCTGGCATCCATAAGGGAGTTTATTGATTCGACTTTGGCAGATTCAATGAAGCCACAGGAATTCACGATTATGAGGGATGCATCTGATGCATCATCACAAGGCGACCACCCCATATCAGACATGTGCTGGATTATCAGTTCCCCATCGACCTGATTTTTCGCGCATCCATGCTGGTCAAGAAAGAAAAGTCTTTTTTTTCTAGTCAACTTTCAACACCACCAAATGGTATGAACCGTCAGGTTCTTTTATCCAGCGGATATCCTCTACGAGAACCTGACCAGCTTTACCGAAAGCTATGTCCGTAGTGTGGGTATCACCCTGAACCTGAAGCTTTACGGTAAGAGCATTAGATATCCAAATACGAGCCGCATTGTTGGAAGTAAAAACAAGCTTATCACCGTTGGCAAAATAATCCTCAACACTTTCTTTCAAATCGGACTGATACCTGAAAAGACAAGGACCACGGAAATTCGCTGTCACAGTGAAGGGGAACGCTCTGTTTGACTTGATAAGCTCAAGCTGTTCCGTCGCAGTATCAAAATCCGAAACAGATAATATAGCAGATTCATCCACAGAATCTTCAGCAACAAGTCTCTCTTTTCTAACCATACGGACACTGGCACCTACAGAACTATCCGTGTTCGAGATATCAGACAGATATAAGCTCATGTCTGCGATTCCATCGCCATCTATATCGATATCAAGGGTTTCCCCAAGTTCTACAATCTGGATTCCTATAGGTGTCCGCAGGGAAAGGGTCTCAAGAGTTTTCTCAACACTCACAGAAAGCTCCTCGCCTTCAACATCCACAGAGATTATATCACCTTCGTATACGCGTTGCTTCAAAGGTTCATCGGTAACACTATAGCTTTGTCCGATTTCCTGGACAAGACTTATCATAGGTGATTCTTCCATTCTTTTTTCTTTTAATTTCTTGAAACCCCATATACCTAAAAAGACCAAGCCCCCTAATAGAATAAGGCCCAATAATATCATACTGACAATAAAGAAAGGACTTTTCCCCTTTTTCAACAGACCTTCCGGAACAGGAGTCTCTTGAAGGATTCTTGCATGATACAGATTAATGAGATGATTGGTATCACATCCTAAATAGTCAGAATAATTCCTTAAAAAACCGAGGAAATATGTCTCTCCTGAAAAGATATCAAACTGTTCTGATTCAAGAGCTTCTAGATAGCGTTTTAGTATTTTTGTTTCTGCTTCTACTGTTTCATATGAAAGCTGTTTTTTTTCACGAGTTTCTGCGAGAATCTTTCCGAAACTTTCCATTTCTCTTATCTATACCTCATTCTGTATAAAGAAAATTATAGTAATTGTTCGAATCTGAGGGAGAGTCGTATACGAACCTCACATCAGGTATATTTGTATCCAATATATACTTTGTAAAAGAAAAATCAAACTCTCTCTCATCTGTGGTAACAGCTTGTATACGCCTTATAAGCAAGGTTTCTGGATTTATCGCCACTTTTATAGTAGTAAAGCCTTCTGCCGCTGTTTTTCTTGTAAGAATAAGCTTGACTACCATCTCTGTGGACTCTTCTTCAAGGGGTTCCGGATCCTGTCCATTTTCATATGCTATAAAATAATAACGGTTCATCAGGTACAAGCCCTGGGGAGTCGCAAGAGTCCCTGCCTCCGCCATGTCGTCAGAACCGTCGACTTCCTGTATCAAGGTCGCATTCGACAAGGGAAGATACATAAGAAGCTTGTTATTGCTGAAAACAATAACCTGATCCTTGGGATCATCAAAGTCCAGCCTAAGTAAATTCGGAGCCTTGAACGACACTTTTCCATTCATCTGAGTTTCCTCGACTGTAATAGAAAAAGAAGCCTCATAATCCTTAATCGTGGCATAGTACTCACTTACTGATTTAAAAAAATTGCCTGCAGTAAGGATATTTTGAGCATGGACAGAAACACAGACCAGCATGAATATTGTCAAAATGAAAAGAATTCTTTTTTTCATCATAAGCCTCTTATGAGATATTAAGGAAGAAAGGGCTGACGGTCAAGCACACAGAAAATACAATTATTCCGAAGCACCCTCTTCCGCAGGTTTTCCAGCATCAGTCCCGTCAGAAACCTTCGGGATAGACAGGCTTGCTTCCGCCGAAACAATCTCCTGGAATTCAGCCTGTTCCATAATCTCTTTCTCAAGGAGTCTTTCCGCTATGTAATCAAGAAGCACCCGCTTGCTCTTCAATAAATCAAGCACGTGCTTATAACGCTCGTCCATAATCCTTGCAAGCTCAGAGTCGATATAGTTCTGAGTATCCTCAGAATAATCACGCACCAGCTGGGGCTCTGCAGTTCCGTAGCCGCTTCCATGCTGAGAAAGCACGACATTATGAAACTTCTTACTCATACCGTAGTCGGTAAGGATTCTTCTTATAATATCCGTGGCACGCTGAAGATCATTTCCAGCCCCTGTGGATATCTCATTGAAAACAATCTGTTCTGCGGCACGGCCTCCAAGAAGGACATCAATTTCTCCATAAAGCTCGTTCTCAGTCCTCAGATAACGGTCCTCATCGGGCATCTGGAGAGTATATCCCAGAGCCGCGATTCCACGAGGAACGATTGATATTTTATGAACTTTGTCAGCTCCTTCTGTAAAGGCAGCTACAAGGGCATGACCTGTCTCATGGAAAGCGACCGTACGCCGCTCCTTTTCCTTGATAACACGACTTTTCTTCTGAAGACCGGCGACAGCTTTCTCTACAGCCTCATCAAAATCTTCCATACAGACAAGCTTTCTGCCAGCCCTGACGGCAAGAAGAGCCGCTTCATTAACTATATTGGCAAGATCCGCACCGGCAAAACCTGATGTAGTGCGTGCAATCGCGGACAAATCCACATCACTGCCCATCTTTACGGTCTTTGCATGAATTCTGAGAATAGCCTCACGGCCCTTCACATCAGGACGATCAACTACGACCTGCCTGTCAAAGCGTCCTGGACGCAGGAGCGCCGGATCCAAAACATCAGGACGGTTGGTAGCCGCCAAGAGGATAAGCCCCTTGGAATTATCAAAACCATCCATCTCGACGAGGAGCTGGTTAAGGGTCTGTTCCCTCTCATCATTACCACCGTTGATTGAGTTCACACGGCTTTTACCGATAGCATCCAACTCATCAATAAAAACAATACAAGGAGCTTTGTCCCTGGCCTGTTTGAAAAGATCCCTTACGCGGCTTGCACCAACACCTACGAACATCTCAACGAAATCAGAACCTGAGATACGGAAGAAAGGAACTCCCGCCTCTCCTGCCACTGCACGGGCAAGCAAGGTTTTTCCGGTTCCAGGCGGTCCCACAAGAAGAACTCCCTTGGGGATCCTACCACCGATATCCGTATATTTCTTAGGAGACTTAAGGAAATCCACGACCTCCACAAGCTCTTCCTTAGCTTCATCCACACCGGCCACATCGGTGAACCGTGTTTTGACCTGACCTTCCTCAACAGCCGCCGAGCGGTTCTGTCCGGCAGAAAAAAGACCACCGCCCAGGCCACCACCCATTTTCTTGAAAATAAGGCGCCACATAAGAAGGAAAAATCCTATCGGTATAATCCAATTCAAGAAAATCTCAAGAAGGAAATTATTCTGTTTTACAGTTGCCCGGTAGGTTACTCCCTTTTCATCCAAAAGCTTAAGAAAATCTTCCGTAAGGATGGCCGCAGTCTTATATACAGCTCCTGAAGTGCTGTAACTGCTGTATGAAGGACCATAACCGGTAAAGTAGGTATCACCCAACTCCACAGAGACAATCTGTCCGCTTTCTATTTTATTTCTGAAATCCGAAAAAGGAATCGTATCGTTGGAAGAACGTGACATCAGGAAAAAATTCAAAAGCGCCGTAACCAGCACTATCGCAATAAGAATAACCCAGAAAGGTATCTTAGGTTTCCTGTTTTTATTTCCCGGCTCTGGGGACAACTTAAAAAAATCGAAAGGATCATTTTTATCCGGTTTCTTATCTGGATCACTCATATGTTACCATTCCTTATACAATGCAATTAACGGCTAGGCTCAAAACATTTCAGTCCTAGAGACAAATCAATATAGTCTCCTACAAAAAATTCAGAAGTCCAATATACCACAGTAAAAATATATGAAATTTAACACAAATAGTCGAGTAAAAAATAAGCAGTTATGTTTTTATTTCAAAAGCCGATATTCTATTGGTAGACGGAGGTTCGCATTGAGTTATACAAATGCATATACAGCATATAAACAAACAGGCGTAAAAACTGCAAGTCAGGGTAAACTTATCGTCATGCTTTATGAGGAGGCCGTTCGTCAACTTGGAAATGCCCTTTCCTATTTTGGAACGAACAACAAAGTTGACCCCGGAAACATCGAAAAACTCAATAATTGCATAATAAAAACACAAGAGATTCTTACAGAACTGATGATTTCGCTGGACATGGATAAGGGTGGAGAAATAGCGAAGAACCTTATGGCTCTTTATGTATTTTTCAACAAAGAACTTCTTGACGCAAACGTAAACAGGAATAAAACAAAGATAGAATCTGTCCACAGGATGATGGATGAGCTAGCAAAGGCATGGGTTACGGCGGTAGAATCTACAGCTCCCGTCGCACAGCCTGTATCACGACCAAACATTGATATAAACGGATAGAACATGGCAGAACTGAATCTTACACAAGAAGAGATTGATGAACGCATAGCGATTCTGAAGCGCTTCAGGAATCTTCTGGAACAACAGAGAAACAAATTCCGGGAGTATCTTGAAGTCCTTGAGAAGCAGCAGTCTGCGATCGAGAAGGGAGACACAGAAGCACTCCTCGCTCATACAGAGCTTGAGCAACAAATTGTAGCAAACATAGGTAGCCTGCAGAAAGTCATTACGCCTATGGAAAAACTTTACGAATCAAAGAGCGCGCCTGTTTTCGGCGGCCCTGACGGCTCAGGCGCAGGCAGCACCAGCGACGATACCAAGTATATTCCGCACCTTAAGACAGACTTGATTAAGCTGCAGCAGGAGGTTCTTATGCGGAACCGCCAGAACTGCGACTTGCTCCGAACAAACATGACTGAAATGAAAAACCGCATGACGATGTTCAAGAATCCGTATAAGAACAGCCGCTCAATTTACGCGAACAGCAGCACGGCTTCTCTTGTGAACCTGCAGGGATAACTGGACTATAGAACGAAAGAGGCACAGACTACCTCACCCCTGTAAGCAAGAACAACTATTCTAAGAAGTTAGGGCTTGGACATTTCCATTTTCAATAGCTAGGCTTTCGTAATTTGAAAGATTCGTTCTTTTTAGGTTGTCGGAATATACAATGCTCATCGATTTCTCTTGGTTCAAGAAATCAAGCATTTTGACAAGCTCGTTTACAGTCGTTTCATCAAGATAATTAAATGGCTCGTCCAATAAAACAAAATCACAAAATGGCAAACATGCGGCAATTATCCCTATTAATTGTTTGTTTCCGTTGCTGTAGTCACAAATCAGTTTTTTCTCGTCCATATATTTTCTGTTAAAAAAACTGTTTATGATATTATACCGCGCAAGGATTTCTTTCTTTTTTATTCCGTATGATTTGCAGACGACATAAAAATATTCTTTGGGTGTCAAAAAATCGAGCATCCTTTCAATGCCTAAGAAACCAGACATCGTATTGTCAATTTTTCTGTATCCGGCATCTTTGCAAATAATTCCGAGCAACAATTTTAGAAAGACTGTCTTTCCGCTTCCGTTTATCCCGGAGATTTTATAGTTTATTCCTTTTTCAAGCGTAATGTTTTCAACGTGAAGCTGAAAATCTGATGATATCCTTTTTGAAACTCCGTTTAATACTATCATTATATTATTCCCTCCGTTTTAGAACCAATTTTCAAAGATATTAAACTTACATATTTGTCTATTATCTTTTCTCTTACAAAATACAAAACTGCGAAACTCATTATTGCAAAAATGACAGCCCAGAATGGAGAAGCAATTTTGTTTATTATTTTAAAGATAATCACTGGAATAGCTTCGCAAAGCCATGGAATATAAGTAGAAATAGCAGAACCCTTCTCAACTTTTAACCTTGGGCTTTTGGATGAATCTATTTTTGAAATTTCTGAAATACCTATTAGAAGTGATACAAAAACCACCAGCGAAATATTCATGATGAAGAAATAAAGCATCACGTTGAAATCGATATGGAAAAAATATGAAAAAGGAATGCTTATAAGGAAAAGCAAAAAGCTTATAACAAGCATCAAGTTTATTTTACCTTTTATTATGGATTTTATACTCCATTTTTTGCTTAAAAAATCATTTGAATAAAAGTAAAACCAATTCATCATGTATGGGCCGAGT
>JAILBN010000124.1 GCA_024680915.1 Treponemataceae bacterium
TGGTAGAGCGCCACCTTGCCAAGGTGGATGTCGCGGGTCCGACTCCCGTTTCCCGCTCTAGGCGAAAGCGATTCGGAGAAATCTGAATCGCTTTTTTTTTACATTTTTTTACACGAAAGGAAAACCCACCGTGAAAGTAACAAAGAAAACCGAAAAGCTTGAGAATTCCGCTGTAAAGCTGACAGTAACAGTCGGAAAAGACGATGTTGACGCACAGTACAAAGACACTGTCGCTAAATGCGTAAAAAACGTTCAGATTCCCGGATTCCGCAAGGGAAAGGTACCAGCTTCTATTCTTGAGCAGAAATACGGTGAAGCACTCAGAGCTGACGCAGCTTCTGAATTGATAGAGAAAGCTCTTGAATCAGTATTTGCAGAATATGACGAGAAAAAATCGGATAACCGCCCTCTTCCATACGCTCAGCCTGTCATCGACAAGGTACCTGAACTCAAGGCTGGCGAAGACCTGAAATTCTCTGTCACTTATGATGTATTCCCAAAAGTATCTGTAACGGATCTTTCAGGAATCGAGGTTAAAGAACCTCAGGTAAGCATTTCTGATGACGACCTTAAGGGTGAGCTTGAGGCTATCCGTGAAAGGAACGCCATGGTCATCGACAGGAAGGATGATGAGCCTGCGGCAAAGGATGACATCGTTACGGTCAATTACTGTGAGCTTGACGAAGCCGGTGCCGAGATTGAGAACACAAAACGTCAGGATTTCGTATTCACTGTGGGAACAGAGCAGAACATCTACAAGTTCGACGATGAAGTGATCGGAATGAAGAAAAACGAGTCAAAGGACATCACCAAGACTTATGCAGAAGATTTCGCTGACAAAGACTTGGCAGGAAAGACAAAGAAAATCCGTGTGACAGTTACTGCCATAAAAATCCGTGACCTTCCGGAGTTGGATGATGAGCTGGCCCAGGACGTGAACGAGAAATACAAGACTCTTGACGACATGAAGGCCGACATAAAGAAGAACATGGAGTCAGCCCTTGAGAATAAGCTGAAGGAAGTAAAATCAAATGCCCTCATCGAGCAGCTGATTGAGAAATATCCTTTCGATCTTCCAAAATCCATGCTGGACGCAGAGCTCAACCACCGTTGGAATATGATTGCCCAGCAGTTCCAGACCACACCGGAGCAGCTTGAGAAGATGATAGCCGCATCCCAGCAGAAAAAAGAGGATATGATCACTCAGTGGACCGGAGATGCAGGAAAAATGCTCAAGGGCCGCATTATAGTGGAAAGTCTTCTGAAGGACAGGAATATCTCCGTAACACCGGAGGAAATCGATGCGGAATACGCTAAGATTGCGGATGGTGCCGGAATAACTGTGGAAGAAGTGAAAAAGCACTATGCGGATGCAACAAAAAAAGAGTATCTTATAGATGATGCCAAAGAGCAGAAGCTCTATACACAGCTTTTCTCAGAAATAAAGATTTCAAAAGGCGAGAAGCTTTCCTTCAAGGATCTTTTCAACGGAAAGGCTCAGTAAGGGAAGGCAGTTTTATAAGCTGCCCGAAAAAAGCTGCCTGCGGCTTCAAAGCACTGGCAGCAAAGACTTACATCATTAAGTAAATGATGCGACCCCGGTGCGGTTCCCTGTAAGGAATACGAACATCGGGGTTAATTGCAATTTGATAATTAAAACACTAGTAGGAGAAGATGCTTATGGACGCACAAATGAATAATCTTGTTCCTTATGTAATTGAACAGACAGGGAACGGTGAAAGATCATACGACATTTATTCAAGACTTCTGAAGGACAGGATTATCTTTGTCGATGGTGAGATCAATGACGTGACAGCTGACTTGGTCGTCGCACAAATTCTTTTCCTAGAATCTCAGAATCCTGAGAAGGATATCAGTATCTACATAAACAGTCCCGGAGGCTCCGTAACATCAGGGCTGGCCGTTTACGACACAATGCAGTATGTCCGCTGTGACGTCCAGACAATATGTATAGGACAAGCCGCCAGCATGGGTGCCTTCCTTCTGGCCGGAGGCTCAGCGGGTAAACGCTTCGCCCTCCCCTCCTCCCGCATAATGATTCACCAGCCATGGGGTGGCTCCGGTGGACAGGCAAGCGACATTCTGATTCAGACGAAAGAAATCATAAGGTTGAAAAATCTTACAGCAAATAGGTTCGCCTTTCATACTGGCAAACCTGTGGAAAAACTTCTTGAGGATATGGAAAGAGATTTCTACATGACTCCTGAAGATGCACTTGAATATGGCATAATCGATGAGATCATGCCTCGGAGGAAAAATGGCGTTTCTGTCAAATAAAGATATACCAAGATGTTCTTTTTGCAATCATACTCTGGATGACGGCAGGGATTTTGTACCCGGCCCTCCTGGAATATATATATGCGAGCGTTGTGCCGCCATCGTTGAGGAGGAGCTTGCAAGAAAAAGCAGCGATATTCTTCCTATAGAACTAGATGAGATACCGACACCAAAGGAATTCAAGGAATTCCTTGACCAGTACGTAATCGGTCAGGATTACGCCAAGAAGGTTCTCTCGGTTTCCGTCTACAACCACTACAAACGTCTTACCCAGTCAATAACAGAGGATAACGACGTTCAGATAGAGAAATCCAATATCCTTCTTATAGGACCTACAGGCTCAGGAAAAACCTATCTTGCCAAGACCCTGGCAAAAAAGCTGAATGTTCCCTTCGCTATCGCTGACGCTACGACACTCACTGAAGCAGGTTATGTAGGCGAGGACGTGGAGAACGTGCTCCTTAAGCTGATTAATGCAGCTGACGGCAACATAGCCGCGGCAGAAAGAGGAATCATCTTCATAGACGAGATAGACAAGATCGCCAGAAAGTCAGAGAACACATCAATTACACGCGATGTCTCCGGTGAAGGCGTACAGCAGGCCCTGCTCAAGATCATAGAAGGCACAAAGGCCAGCGTTCCTCCCCAGGGAGGCCGCAAGCACCCCAACCAGGAGATGCTGGAGATAGACACCACCAACATCCTCTTCATCTGTGGCGGTGCCTTCGTAGGGCTCGATAAAGTCATTGAATCAAGAATCCACGAGAACACACTGGGCTTCGGAGCCACCATCCAGAGCATGACCGAGGAGGAGCGCACAGAGCTTCTTAATCAGGTTATCCCGGACGACCTTGTGAAGTTCGGTCTTATCCCTGAGCTTATAGGTCGTATGCCGATATCCGTCGCTCTTAAAGAGCTTTCAAGGGATGACCTGCGCCGTATCCTCACAGAGCCAAAGAACGCCATCACAAAGCAGTTCATAGCTTCCTTCAAGATGGACAACGTGGATCTGGAATTCACTGATGATGCTATCGAGGCCATAGCCGATACTGCCATAAAGCGCAAGACAGGCGCCCGAGGTCTCCGCTCCATAGTAGAGAAGCTTCTTATAGACACCATGTTCGAAGCTCCTTCCCTTGAAGGCAGCAAGAAACTAGTAATTACGAAGGATATCGTGGAGCAGAAGGTAGAGGCCATCATAGAGACGGATCCGAAACAGATCTCAGCGTAAAGCTGATGAAATAAAGTAAGTTGCACTAAGCTTCGCAAGGCACCCCTGGTCTGAACCGGAAAGGTTCAATTTCAGGAGTGCTTTTTTTTCGCCTATTTCTCCAGAACCTTGCGTATTACGTCCAGTGTCCGGGCCGCAGTTTTTTCCCAGGAGAAACGCTTAGTCCACTCAAAACCAGATTTAAGCAGGCGTTCCCTTACTTTGGCATCGGTCACGACAGTCTTTATGGCAGCAGCAGTCTCTTCCACGTCATCCGGGTTGAAGTAGTAGGCACAGTCCCCCGCAATCTCAGGTAAAGATCCGGCTTTTGCGCAGGCTACAGGTATACCCGTGGCCATAGCCTCTATGACAGGCAGCCCTACTCCTTCCGTTATGGACGGGAAAATACAGGCATCGGCACAGGAATAAAGCTCAGGAAGATGCTCATGAGGAAAATATCCAGTAATAAAGATATCAGAGGCATATTCTGAAGCAGCCGCGGCCTTTCTCACAGCATCTGAGTAGGCCCCCTCGTCTCCTGCAAGGACAAGCCTATGAGGAAGAGAGGTATTTTTCTTGAAAAGAGAAAAGGCTTTTATAAGCTCTATATGCTTTTTTTCCGGGTTTTGTAAGCGGGAGGCATATATTATGAAGGGTCTTTTTATGGAAAATGGCTTGATAGGAACAGATTCGTCCTCGAATTCTGTATGAAAATAAAAATGACTGTGATCTATTCCGTGATGAATGACTTCTATTTTTTCCGCATTGATTCCCAGGGAGACAA
>JAILBN010000126.1 GCA_024680915.1 Treponemataceae bacterium
CTTTGAATCGACCTTCTTAACTGTTACGTTCTTGCACGGATAAAGCATGTAGCTTGTAAGCTCAAGCCTGTTGTTCACAATGTCCAGCGTAAGCGGATGCGTAATGTTGAAGTGATATTTGATGATGTCGTCTGTCGTATCACTGTTGCACAGGATGCGCGTAAAATCGTTTTCGTTTATCGCAAGGCTCTTGTTTTTTGTGTATGTCGAAAGGTCGGCAAGCGTTTCGCAAAGATAGTAGCCGTTCTGTTTTGCACATGTTTCAGCATAGCTTCCGCGCGGCATTCGGATTTTTGAAGCACTGTTGAAAGCATTTTTGCCTATGCTTTTTATTGAATCCGAAAGATCTATAAGCTCAACCGGGCATTTTTGGAACGCACCCGCAGAAATGGATTCTGCTTTGCCAACTCCGATATATGTGAGGTTTTTGCACTCAACATTTACGGGCGTAACGACTGTGTTCGCGGAGTAGATCAGCTCCGTTATTTTGTCGGCATTCTGCTCGTCTATGCCAAGAATATCAACGCGGAAACCGTATTTTGTGGCAAGACGGTATGCCTCGCTTCCTGCATAGCAGTGGAATATTGTAAGATTGTTGTTGCCCCAGAAAAGGCTGTTTTCGTCTTTTATGGCGCGGAGAGATTTAGGCACTGTAACTGATTCGAGCTTGGGACAGTCGTAGAAAGCATATTCACCAAGAACTTCTACGCCTTCTTCCATGACGATTTCTTTAAGAACACGACACCGTGCGAAAGACCATTCCGCTACTTCTTTTACGTTTCCGGGAATTGTGACTTTTTGAAGCCGGGTGTTTGATTGGAAAGTTGCGGGGCTTATTTTTCTGAGCGATGACGGGAACACAATTTCCGTGAAAGATGTGTTCTGCATGTATCCCGCTTCTTTTGTGGTAAGCTGATCTTCGCCAATCGTGAGCACTCCGCCGGATATTTTGTCTTTTTGCGGATTTTCTTTTGCCGTCGCGCCGTTTACCGTGATGTTTCCGTTGGAGTTTGTGCCACCGTCTGTCCTCGCCATCGCCTTTAACGAGAGCGACTTAGGAACAGCGTTCAGTGTGAACGTGTATTCTGCGCTTTTTGGCTTTGATCCGGCGGATTTTTCGGAGTTGTCGTTTAGGACAGTCTTGCCGTCTGCCGTGATAACGACATCTTTAATGCAGAGCTTTTTGCCGCCGCTTGTGTATGTAAACGTTATTGTGTTGCTTCCTTTTGAGAAAGCGTTCGAAGGAAAGCTCCACTCGTAAGAAGCCCATTCTGTTGTGAAAGATTTTTTGTCCCAGCCTGTCATGTCCATGCAGTATCTTGTCGCTTCTACAAATGGTTCAGGATCTTTTTCCTGGTTAATTTTCGTAACTTGGAGCGATCTGTCGAGCCACGATGTTTCGTACACGGTGTTCTTGCCGAGTGTCAATTCTGATTTTGTCGCTGTGTTGATTAACGCTCCAGAGCCAATATACTTTACGCTTTCTGGGATTTTGCTCAGCATAAGGTTCTTGCAGTTAAGGAACGCTGATGCACCTATTATTTCTAGGGATTCAGGAAGATTGATTTCGTGAAGGTTCGTCATGTCGCAGAAAGCAAAAGGGTCTATCTCTTTTACGCTGTTAGGCAGGATGATTTTTGTTATGGATGTGTTTCCGCGCGCGATTGCGGGCGACACGATTTTAACACCATCGTTAATCGTTAGAACACCGTTTTTTATGGAGTACGTTCCCTCTACGGCGTATCCGTTTTCAAGACAAAAATCTTTCTGTGCCTGCGTCGCGCAGGAGATTGTGCAGTATTTTAGGAGAGCGCCGCGCTCTATGATTCTGACAGTTGATGAAAGCACTATTCTTTCTGCTTTTGTTTCGTCAGAAAGGCACCAGCGCGGCAGCTTCGTGATGCCTTCTTTGATTGTAAGCGTTGTTCCACGGACTGTGTAGACTTTTGCTGCGCCAGACGCGGCGGAAGATGGTGCTGCGGATATATTTTGAACTGTCAGCGCAAAAAATGCGGTCACCAAAAATAAAATGGCAAAGAGTTTTTTCATGCGAGAATCTCCTAAAATAAGCAATTTATTCTAACATGTTTTTTTTAAATTTTAGTTAAACTGCACAGAAAAAAAAGCGAAAGGGATGCGGAGTGCTGGTCTATTCCCTAATCCGGCGTAAAATAGTATATTAAGATGTTAATATGAGAATTATACGCGTTTAAGTTTTTACGCTCGGTGGCGATTTGTGACGCTGTATTGAGCGGCGCGTTTTGGAGGTTTTATGGAAGTTCGTGTCCGTTATGCTCCTTCCCCGACGGGAATGCAGCACATCGGCGGTGTTCGTACCGCACTTTTCAATTATCTTTATGCCCGCAGTCAGGGCGGTAAATTCATACTTCGTCTTGAAGATACAGACCGTACCCGTTACGGTGAAGAATATGTCAAAAATCTCTATGATACCTTAGCCTGGCTTGGTATTGAATGGGATGAGGGCGGTCCTAAGGGCGGCGAATACGGTCCTTACGTCCAGTCAGAGCGTTTTGAGCTTTACAAAAAATACGCCCAGGAGCTTGTTGATAAAGGACAGGCTTACTACTGCTTCTGTGATGAGGAGCGCCTTGAAAGAATCCGTGCCCTTCAGACAAAAAACAAGATGGCTCCAGGCTACGACAGAAACTGCCGCCATCTTACGCCGGAAGAGATTAAGGCCAACCTTGATGCTGGAAAGCCTTATGTTATCCGCCTGAAGGTTCCTATGGAAGGTGTTACCCGCTTTCATGACGCTCTTCTTGGTGACATCGAGTGGAAAAACGAGGATGTAAGCCCGGACCCAGTTCTTCTTAAGAGCGACGGTTTCCCCACATATCATCTTGCCAACATCGTTGACGACCATTTTATGAAGATTAGTCACGTTATGCGCGCTCAGGAGTGGATTCCTTCTACCCCTATGCATGTCATAATGTACAAGGCCTTCGGCTGGGATTATCCTGAGTTCTGTCACCTTCCTATGGTTATGGGAAAGGACGGCCAGAAGCTTTCAAAACGCCATGGTGCAACTTCTGTCAACGAGTTCCGTGCCCGCGGCTATGTTCCCAAGGCTCTTATAAACTACGTGGCTATGCTGGGCTGCTCCTATGAGGACGGCCGCGACATCTACGAGCTTTCCGATTTCGAGCGTCTTTTCAAGCTGGAGCATTTGAACAAGGCCCCGGCAGTATTCGATTACAAGAAGCTGGAATGGTACAACGGCCAGTATATCCGTGCTATGAGCGATGAGGAGCTCTTCCAGTGGACTCTGCCCTTCATTACAGGAACAGGGGACGCAGCAATCCCCATAAACGCCAGTGAGGAGTTCCCAGCACCTCATGTCGGCCCGGCTTATTCTGGCATTGCCTTCGATAAGGATGGAAAGCTCTGCATAGCTCCTGAGGCTGTTGCAGCAGGTGCCGCTGAGCTCAATGACACTGAAATCCGCGAGAAGCTTATGGCTCTCATGCCCCTTATCAAAGAAAGGCTTCACTTCCTTACGGATGCGGCGGAGATGGTTGGCTTCCTCTTCAAGAATGTTGCTGTTCCCCCTGTGGCGGACATTATCCCCAAGAAGCTTGATGCCTCAAAAACAAAAGAAGTTCTTGAGAAATCGAAGGACTTTATCAAAGCCCTTCCTGGAATCCCTGAGCATGAGAAGCAGGAAGAGCTTGCCCGTAAAATGGCCGGGGAGCTTGGAATCAAGCTGGGTGACTTTATGATGCCTATTCGTATGGCTGTTACTGGCAGCCGTGTTTCTCCTCCCCTTATGGGCTCTATCCTGGCTCTTGGAGTGGAAAAGGCCTTGGAGCGTACAGAAAGGACTCTCGCCGAGTTTTAGTATTATAGATAGGTGCGTGTGAGACTCTTTACAGTGCACGCACATGAAAACGGAGGTTTCAATGAAAAAAAGTATCAGATTCTTATTTTTGCTTATTCTTTGTGGAGCATTGATTTTCACTTCCTGTATGTCACGACAGGAAGTGACGGAACCTGTAGAACCTGGCCAGACAACTGAGCCTGTCTCCCCCGAGGTAACAGAGCCTGTAATAACTGAGCCTGTGGTAGAGCCTGAAGTTGCCCCTAGTACCCTGACAAAGACAGAGAGCCGTATGTTATGGCGTATTGATGGCAAGGACAGGAATGGAGAAGATTCCATCGTTTATATTCTTGGAACCTTCCATTTCGCAGACAATTCCGTTTATCCCTTCAGCGATGAGATTCTTGGAGCCTGGAAGAGCGCTGACAGACTGGCAGCCGAGATTTCTTCCGATGACCAGGTTCGTCTCTCTAATGAGGTGCTCCCTGCCATGCTTGCGGAGTCACAGAAGGCAGCAGTCGGAAGACAGGCTCTGGATGAGCTTTCCGATGATTGCCGGATGTTCTTCTATAATTCCTTCACCCCTGAGCAGAGGGATCTTTTCAACAGCTTCGAACCATGGTATACAGGCTTAAGTTGTTCCAGCGGCCTCGTAATGGCAATGGGATTGGATCCTAACAGCGGCTTGGATAATATACTCACAGCTATGGCCATGGAGGAGGGACGCTCTATAGAGGGCCTTGATGCCCTTGAGACTCAGACCGATATACTCCGTTTCGGTTCCTGGGAAGAGCAGCTTGTAATCACAGAGCAGAGCGTGAGGGAGCTTATAAACATTCAGAAAAGTGCTGAGAATTTGGTCAGCCTTTATACTGCCTATGTGAATGATGATCCTGAGACCATTCAGATTTTGGTTGATGAAGAGATTGAGCTTGATCTTCCTGAGAAAGATGCTGAGATTCTGGATCGTTATACAAAAGCTGTATATGAAGACAGAAATGATGATTGGGCTGAGAAAATACACGAATACATTCTTGATGGTGGCACCACCTTCATCTTTGCAGGATCTGCTCACTTCTGCAGTGAGAATTCCGTATTCAACAAGATGAGAGAGAAGAATTATCTGAAATAAGGGATTCATTTCCTATTAAGGCGGACGTCAGTTTGAAGGGAATCATACTCCTGGGTAAATTGTGTCCGCCCTTTTTTTTCGCTCTTGTTGATTGCCCTCCGATGTGCTATAGTGTTTGAACTGCCCCCCACATAGTCAGGTATTATGTGGGTCGTAGGTGGAGCCGCAGTTGCGGTGAAGCCGGCGCATTTTGCCGCAGCTGCGGCAATACGGATGCGACAGAATAAGGTTCCTTTCTTCCAGGAAGGCCGCAAGAAAGCAAGGAAAAAATCATGGATAATCATGAAGTAACAATGGACAAAATCGTAAGTCTCTGTAAAAGACGGGGTTTTGTGTATCAGTCGTCAGAAATTTATGGCGGACAGGCCGGAGCCTGGGATTACGGTCCTTTAGGTGTGGATTTCAAGAGAAACATTCAGAACGCATGGTGGAAGGAGATGACCCAGCTCCACGATGATGTGGTGGGCCTTGACGGTGCTATTTTCATGCACCACACAACATGGGAAGCCTCTGGTCACGTAGGACATTTCTCAGATCCTATGATTGACTGTACGGAATGTAAAGCAAGGTTCCGCGCTGATCAGCTTATTGAGGATTACTGCGAAAAGCATAATGTTGATCCTGGAAAGCCTGTGGACACGATGAGCCATGAAGAGATGAAGGCCTTTATCGACGAGCATATCAACTGTCCCACCTGTGGAAGTACCAATAGAAAATATACCGATGTACGTGAGTTCAACCTTATGTTCAAGACACACTTAGGACCTATAGCCAACGAGGCTTCTCTCATCTATCTTCGCCCTGAGACCTGTCAGTCCATTTTCGTGGATTTCAAGAATATCGTTCAGTCAAACCGTATGAAGGTTCCTTTCGGTGTCGCCCAGGTAGGTAAATCCTTCCGCAACGAGATTATCTTCAAGAACTTTATCTTCCGTACCTGTGAATTCGAGCAGATGGAGATGGAGTATTTCTGTAAGCCGGGAACTGAGGACGAGACCTTCGAGCGCTGGCGCAAGGACAGATGGAATTTCTACCTCAAGTACGGTATCAAGGAGGAGCATCTTAAGTGGCACCACCACGACAAGCTTGCCCATTACGCTAAGGATGCCTACGACGTGACCTATAAATTCCCCATCGGCTTCGAGGAGATTGAGGGAATTCACAGCCGCACAGATTTCGATCTTTCTCAGCATATGCAGTACTCCAAGAAGGATATGAATTATATCGATCAGGATGACGGCAACAAAAAATATGTGCCCTACGTAGTTGAGACCTCTGCAGGTCTTAACCGTAACTTCCTTATGTTCCTCTGTGAAGCCTATGAGGAGCAGAATGTGGGAACGGACGGAAAAGAAGACTACAGAACTGTCCTTCACCTGGATCCCCGCCTTGCACCTATAACTGTAGCTGTTCTTCCTCTTATGAAGAAGGACGGACTTGCGGAGAAAGCAAAAGAAATCCAGCATCTCCTTAAAGAGGATTATGTGACGGATTTTGATGTAAGCGGAACAGTAGGAAAACGCTATCGCCGCCAGGATGAAGTAGGTACTCCCTTCTGTGTCACAATCGACTACGATACGATTCATGAGAAGAAAGAAGATGGAAGTCCGAATCCAGATTTCAATACAGTAACACTCCGTTTCCGTGACTCGATGGAGCAGGTTCGTGTTCCTGTAGACCAGCTTTCTGAGCGTATCCGCCAGGAGATTAAGAATTATAAAAGAAGCTAGAAATAAATGATTTTATGCGGACAATGTAAAGAAGTCCGCATAAAATCGTTTTGAAGGTGTTGCGATGGAATACGTTTCTCTGGGAAAAACAAATATGATGGTAAGCCGGTCTTCTTTCGGCTCTCTTCCAATACAGCGTGTAAAGGATATGGAGGAGGCTGTCTCTATTGTCAGGGCGGCCTATGAGGGTGGCGTGAACTTTTTTGACACCGCCAGGGCCTATTCTGATAGTGAGGAGAAGCTGGGCTTTGCCTTCTATGGTATGAGGAAAGACGTTTTCATCGCGACAAAATCAGCTGCAGTAACGGCAGAGGCCCTCAGGGAGGATCTTTCCAAGAGCCTTGAGGCCCTGCAGTCTGATTATATAGATCTGTATCAGCTTCATAACCCAGGCTTCCTTCCTCTTCCAGGCAGCAAGGACAGGCTTTATGACACCCTGCTTATGCTCAAGAATCAGGGAAAAATCCGCCATATAGGAATCACCTCCCATTCTCTTGAGATAGCAAAGAGTGCGGCTGAGTCAGGACTTTACGAAACTGTCCAGTATCCCTTCAGCCTTCTGGCCACGGACGGGGAAATAGAGCTGGTCAAGCTCTGTGAGAAAAACGACGTGGGCTTCATAGCCATGAAGGCTCTCTGCGGCGGTCTCCTCACCAACATACCTCTGGCCTTCGGGTTTTTACGCCAGTTCGAGAATGTGGTGCCCATATGGGGCATACAGAAGCTTGAGGAGATACAGCAGATTCTATATTTTGAGGCTCATCCGCCTCTTGTTGACGAGAAATTTCTGGAGGAGACCGCCGCAGAAAAAGCGTCTTTGTCCGGTGACTTTTGCAGGGGCTGTGGTTACTGTATGCCCTGTCCTCAGAATATCCCCATAAACAACGCAAACCGCATGATGCAGCTTTTACGCCGTTCTCCCACTGAAAACTGGCTTACACCGGAATGGTATGATAAAATGATGCTGATTGAGTCTTGCACGAAATGTGGCTCCTGTGCGGAAAAATGTCCCTACCATCTGAAGCCTTTTGAGACCCTTCCCAAGCATCTGGAAGATTTCAAGTCTTTTTATGAGGCAAGAAAAAAGTAAATCAGTGCCTTTCTTTTGCCCGCATTTCTTCTATTTCTGCGGCTGAATTGCGTACTTCTTCGGTTTCTTCGTTGTTTAATGCACGGATGATGTGAATACCTGTATCAGAGGTCTTTATCAACTCCTCTTTGTCAGAAAGCACCGTAGGATCATTTAATACTTGAACTATAGGATTCTTCGGATTTTCCGGATTCGCATCTACGACTTGTCCTATCCTTCCGTCTGACAGGTATACATAGCTTCCTATCGGGAATAAGGAGACCGCGCAGAGAAGAGCCTTTATTATGCTCTCATTATATGTTTTACGACTGTTCTTAAGAATTTCCACCATGGCGTCATAGGAGCTTTGTGCGTCTTTGAATACCCTCGGAGCTGTCAACGCTTCGAAGGAGCAGGAGACTGCGATTATTTTCGCATAAAGGGACATATTTGCTCCGTCAAGATGTCTTGGATATCCGGATCCATCTTCTCTTTCATGGTGATCCAGTACACCAAGACATATGCTTAGTGGGAAATTTGCCTTTTTCAATATGTTGTAAGAATACAATGGGTGAGTGAGTATAGCTTTCTTTTCTATGCCTGAGAGGGTTTTATCCTCCATATAGTATTGAGGAGGGAGCTGCAGCATTCCTATTTCATGGAGCATACATGCTATTCCAAGCTCCACA